>NZ_JBFXIO010000251.1:0-7748 GCF_050175855.1 Piscinibacter sp. | reverse complement strand
TCGCTGGTGCTGCTGATCCTCGTGCTGCAGGCGGCAGGCCACGTGGCGCTGCGCCTGTTCGGCGCGCGGCTCGGGCTGTCCGCCTCCGGGTTCTTCGGCGGCTTCGTCTCCAGCACCGCCACGGTGGCGGCCTTCGGCGCGCGGGCTCGCGCGGGCCAGGTGGCCGTGCCGCTGGCGGCGTCAGCCGGCGCGTTGTCGGGCTGCGCCACCTGGGTGCAGATGCTGGCCATGGCCGCGGCGCTCTCGCCGCCGGCACTGGCATTGTTGTGGTGGCCGGCGCTGGCCGGCGTGGCCGCGACCCTCGCCGTAGCGGCGCTGTGGTCGCGGCGCGGCGCGCGCGACGGCGATGGCGCGCTGCTGTCCGAACGCAGCGCCCTGCGGCTGCGCGAAGCACTGGTGGTGGCACTGCTGCTGGCGGCAGTGGCCCTGCTCGTGTCGCAGGCGCAACGCCTGTTCGGCGATGCCGGCGCATTGGCCAGCGCCGCGCTGGCCGCGCTCGCCGATGCGCACTCGCCGATCGCGTCGCTGCTGTCGCTGTTCAACGCCCAGCGTCTCGATGCGCTGACCCTGCTGCAGGGTGTGCTGGTCGCACTCGCCGCGAACACGGTGACGCGCCTGGTCACCGCCTTCGTGTCGGGCGGAGCCGCTTATGCGATGCGTGTCGGCCCGGCGCTGGTGGCCGGCCTCGCGGCCGCCACGGTGGTCGTCGCGTTTGCAGATTGATGCGACTCGACACAGTGTGACAGGCACATCGGGCTAAGGTTGATCTCCGACCCGAGGAGTCGTTGGAGGATCAGCATGAGAACCGCATGGCGCACGGCATGGCAGGGCGCGGAGATCGTCGTCTACCGCGAAGACGAGGCCATCGACCGCGTGAACGCGCAGGACATCGAGCGTGTGGTGTTCGTGCACCACGGCAGCGGCGACTCGCCGGGAGACCTGCTCTACGCCATCGTCGAGACGGCGGACGAGGCGCTGGTGTTCCCCGACTTCACCGGCTTCGCCGGCCGCGTCAACTTCGAGCGCCAGGCCTTCTGGGCCGAACGCGGCTGCGTGTACTGGGTGTCGGAGCGGCATGCCGCGCTGCCGCCGAGGCTGCGGCGCGGGCGCTGGTTGCTGCGCAAGGCCGGCCCGCAGTTCGCACGCGTGCCGCGGGTGGAGCTCACGCCGCTGATCGAGGCCTGGCCGCTGGAAGGGCCGCAGACCTGGGAGCAGCGCAAGTGGCGCCGCATCGAGAACAGCCGGCCGTTCTCGCACTCCGCACCGGGGCAGCTGCGCGCCTGAGGTTCAGCCTGCCGCGCGGTGCACCGGGTGCGTGGTGAGTTCGTCCAGCCGCAGCACCGGCGTGACGCAGGCATCGACGCCTTCGAACAGCGCCGCCCAGTGCGCCATGGTCTGGCGCGCGAATACCGCGGCCACCTCGGCGCGCAGCGCCATCGATTCGGCGCTTCCCGGCAGCAGCCCACGCGACCAGTGCTGCTCGATCCACTCGGGCCGGCGCAGCGCCTCGCACAGCGCGCGCCAGAACTTCATCTCCAGCGCGCCCACCGCCATGAAGCGGCCATCGGCACAGCGGTAGGCCCCGTAGCAGGGTGCGCCGCCGGAGAGCAGGTCGCGCCCCGGCGCGGGCATGCGGCCGCTGGCCTCCAGCGTGATGCGCGCGAGAACATGGTGCCGCCAGACCTCGTGCGTCATCGACACGTCGACGAAGCTGCCCTTCCCGCTGCGCTGCGCGGACAGCAGCGCAGCCAGCATGCCCGACACCGCGGCCTGCGTGCCGCCCATCAGGTCGCCGATCTGGAAATTGGGGACCGCCACGTCGCCGTCGACGGTGGCGATCTGCTCGAGCACGCCGGCCATGGCGATGTAGTTGATGTCGTGGCCGGCACGGTGCGACCAGGCATTGCGCTGGCCGTAGCCGCTGATCGCGCACATCACGAGCTTCGGGTTGAGCGCGTGCAACGTCGCCCAGCCCAGGCCCAGCTTGTCCATCACCCCGGGGCGGAAGCCTTCGACGAGCAGATCGGAGCTGCGCAAGAGTTCGAGCAGTTCGGCGCGGCCAGCCTCGCTGCGCAGGTCGATCTCGCGCAGCTGCTTGCCTTCGTTGAGCCAGCGGAAAGTCAGGCTGGGGCGGCCGGCTTCGCGGTCGGCACGCGTCAGGCCCATGTGGCGGGTGCCGTCCTCCTGACCGTCCCGGGCCGGGCCCTCGATCTTCAGCACCGTGGCGCCCATCTCGGCGAGGTGCTTCGTGGCCAGCGGGCCGGGCAGCAGGCGCGTCAGGTCGATCACCGTGATGCCGGCGAGCGCTCCGGCATCCACCGAGGCTTCACGCATCAGCGGAACACCCCTTCACGCAGCCACTTGGTGGCGACCCATTTCTCGCCGGCCACCACCGGGGCACCGCCGTGCAGCGTCTTGCTGGCCGGATGGGCGCGGTCGTAGCTGAAGAACACGGCGTTGCCCTTGACCGGCGCCACCTCGAGCTGCACGTCGGGGAAAGTGGTGCCGCCGCCGACCTCGGGGTCGTTGAGGTACATGACGACGGTGCCCACGCGCTGACCGCCGCGCTTGAGGATGGTGGCCGTGCCCGGCTGGGCCGGGTCGAAGTAGTCGTAGTGCGGCTTGTACTCGGCGCCGGGCAGGTACTTCAGCACCTGCAGGCCCTCGCCGTTCTCCACCGGCCAGTGGATCAGCGCGGCGATGCGCGCCTCGATGCGCCGGCACAGATCGTTCTCGCCACGGTCGAAGAACATGCCCTGGCTGGTGCGTGCCGAGTTGACCTCGTTGCCGCCGGTGTCGGTCTGCACGGTCTCGGAGCGGGTCAGTCGCCTGGCGGCCAGCGCCATCAGCTCATCGCATTCCTCGAGCGAGAGCAGCCCGCCGAACACCACCACGCGCGGGTCGCGCATGGCCATCACCACGCGCACCTCGCGGTCGGGCAGCTGGATCGTCGTGGGCATGCCGCCGCTTGCCGGCAGCGGCTCGGGCACGGGCACCGGCGGCGGCAGCTGCGCCGCCTTGGCGCGCTCGTCGAGAAAGCCGCGTAGCGTGTCTTCCAGCGCGGCGATGGCCACGTCCTCGCGCCAGCCACTGGCCTTCATCGAGGCGAGCACGGCTTCCGGCTGCGCGCCGGCCTTGGCCTGCTCGAGGATCCAGGCACGCAGCTCCGGCGTCACCGGTTGGGCGGGTTGCACTTCGCTCATGGGCAAATTCTGCCCCAGCGATGGGCGCCCTTGTTACGGTGCGTCAAGCACCGCGCAGCGCGTGGGTCTGGCGGGCGAGCGCGGTGATGCGCGCCCAGTCACCCGATTGAACCGCGTCGGCCGGCGTCAGCCAGGAGCCGCCGCACACCTTGACGTTGGGCAGGGCGAGAAACTGTGGCGCCGTCTCCGGCGTGATGCCGCCGGTGGGGCAGAAAGCCACGTCGGGGAACGGCCCGTGCAATGCCTTCAGCAAGGGGATGCCGCCGGCCGCCGTGGCCGGGAAGAACTTGAGGAAGTGGTAGCCGTCGGCGTTGGCCTGCATGACCTCGCTGGCCGTGGCCACACCGGGCAGCAGCGGCAACGTCACGTTGCGGCAGTAGTGGCCGACTTCGCTGGTGTAGCCGGGGCTCACGCCGAAACGGCAGCCGGCGTCGCGCGCCGCCTGAGCATCGGCAACGCTGCGGATCGTTCCCGCGCCGACGATGGCTTCGGGCACGGCGCGTGCGATGGCCTCCATCGCGCGCAGCGCCACTGGCGTGCGCAACGTCACCTCCAGCACCCTGACGCCGCCGTCGACCAGCGCCTGCGCCAACGGCACGGCGTCGTCGAGGCGCTGGATCACGATCACCGGAATCACCGGGCCGTGCACGGCCAGATCCAACGTATTCAAGTTCATCGAAACTCCTTGGGCCTCAGCCCATCAAGCGGCCGCCGAGGAACCGGCTGCGCCGGTCCGCTAGCGGCGCCCCCTTCGAGGGGGAGCGCCGAAGGCGCTACGGGGGTGGTCCACATCAGAGCCAGGTGCAGGCGCCTTCCTCGGCGCTGAGCACGTTGCGGCGCAGGCCGCCGAACAGCTCGCGGCCGAGGCCGTGGGCATTGGTGTCGGCGGCGGCCGCGGTGATCTGCGCCGGTTCGCGCGCGGCCCAGTCGGCCGCGTCGACCCGGGCTTCGAGCGTGCCCGCCACCGCATCGAGCCGGATCAGGTCGCCGTCGCGCACCTTGGCGAGCGGTCCGCCGGCCAGCGCCTCCGGGCTCACGTGGATGGCCGCCGGCACCTTGCCCGAGGCACCGCTCATGCGGCCGTCGGTCACCAGCGCCACCTTGAAGCCCTTGCCCTGCAGCACCGCCAGCGGCGGCGTGAGCTTGTGCAGCTCGGGCATGCCGTTGGCGCGCGGGCCCTGGAAGCGCACCACCGCGACGAGGTCGCGCTCCAGCTCGCCGGACTTGAAGGCCGCCAGCAGATGTTCCTGAGAGGTGAAGACCCGCGCCGGGGCCTCGATCACGTGGCGGTCCTCCGGAACCGCCGAGACCTTGATCACCGCCCGGCCGAGGTTGCCGGTCAGAAGCTTCAGGCCGCCTTCGGCGCTGAAGGGGGCGGCGGCCGTGCGCACGATCGCCGTGTCGCCGCTCTCGGCCGGCAGCGCACTCCAGCGCAGCGCGCCGCCCTCGTCCTGCGCTGGCAGCGTGCCGTACTCCCGCAGGCCGCCGGCGGCAACGGTGGCCACGTCGGCATGCATGAAGCCGCCGTCGATCAGCTCGCGGATCACGAAGCCCGGGCCGCCTGCGGCCTGGAACTGGTTCACGTCGGCGCTGCCGTTCGGGTAGACGCGCGCCAACAGCGGCGTGGCGTGGGAGAGGTCGCTGAAGTCGGTCCAGTCGATCAGGATGCCGGCGGCGCGCGCCACCGCCACCCAGTGGATCAGGTGGTTGGTCGAGCCGCCGGTGGCCAGCAGCGCGACCATCGCGTTGACGATCACGCGCTCGTCGACCAGCTGGCCGATCGGCCGGAAGCGCTGTCCACCCTTGCGGATGGACAGCACGCTGCGCACCGCCTCGCGAGTGAGCGCCTCGCGAAGGCCCGCGTGCGGATGAACGAAGGCCGCGCCGGGCACGTGCAGGCCCATCGCCTCGAGCAGCATCTGGTTGCTGTTGGCGGTACCGTAGAAAGTGCAGGTGCCGGGGCCGTGATAGGCGGCCGATTCGGCCTCGAGCAGCCTGTCGCGGCCCACCAGGCCTTGTGCGAACTGCTCGCGCACCTTCGCCTTCTCGTTGTTCGACAGCCCCGTGCTCATCGGCCCGGCGGGCACGAACACGCACGGCAGATGGCCGAAGTGCAGCGCGCCGATCAGCAGCCCCGGCACGATCTTGTCGCACACGCCGAGCAGCAGCGCGGCGTCGAAGACGTCGTGCGTGAGCGCGATCGCCGTGCCCATCGCGATGGTGTCGCGCGAGAACAGGCTCAGCTCCATGCCGGGCAGGCCCTGGGTGACGCCGTCGCACATCGCCGGCACGCCGCCGGCCACCTGCACGGTGGCGCCGAGCCGGTGCGCCTCGTCGCGGATCACCGCCGGGAAGCCCTCGTACGGCTGGTGGGCCGAGAGCATGTCGTTGTAGGCCGTGACGACGCCGATGTTCGGTGCCTTCTCCGCCACCACTTTCAGCTTGTCGTTCGCGGGCAGGGCGGCGAAGGCGTGGGCAACGTTGGCGCAGCCCATGCGGTCGGCGCCGCGCGGACGATCGATGGCCGCCTGCACGCGGGCCAGGTAGGCGGAACGCAGGCTCGCGCTGCGCTCACGGATGCGCTGCGTGACGTCGACGATGGCAGGTTTCATGGCGATGTCCGGAGCAGGTTGTAACTCTACTCCGAATTATCAAGTAACCAGGTTACATCGTCAAAACAGCCGCGGCATCACCCTGCCGGCTTGTCGATGGTGGCGCTACTGGACCTTGAGCTCGACCCGGCGCGCCTCGCGCGGGTCGCCGCCGCCCAGCGTCTGCTGCGGCTTGTCGAGCACCAGCTGGGCCGCCGGCACGCCGTTGGCCTCGAGCGCATGCCGCACCGCCTGGGCACGCCGCTTGGCGAGGTCGGCGTTGTGCTCGGGATTGCCGCTGGCATCGTGGAAGCCGGAGATCAGCACCGCTGCGCCCGGGTTGGCACGCGCCGCGTCGGCCACGCGGTTGAGCACGTCCATCGCGTCGGCCGGCAGTGCATCGGAGTCGACCTCGAAGTACACCCGCGGCAAGGCCGCTTCGGCGGGTGCCGCCGCGGCCACCGCAGCCGCTGCTGGCGCCTTGGGCGCACCGGAGCGGCTGATCGCCAGCGTCAGCACGCCGGCGATCACCAGTGCCACCACCGCGGCAATCGCACCCAGCGCGTAGTTCTGCGTGTCATCGTTCGCGTCGCTCATGCGTTTCTCCCTTCCAAGTGATGCGAGGCATTCTAGAGTTCAGCCATGGACGTCCCCGTCGACCCGCTGATGCTGCGTGATCCGCAGGCGCTGCTCGAGCAGACGCTGCGCAGCTGGAGCGCCGGCGACGACCTGTGGGTGTTCGGCTACGCCTCGCTGATCTGGCGCCCGGAGTTCGTCGCCGACGAGCAGCGCGGCGCCGCCGTGCACGGCTGGCACCGGGCGCTGCGCATGCGCTCGCGCATCAACCGCGGCACGCCCGAGCGGCCCGGGCTGGTGTTCGCGCTGGTCTCGGGGGGCTCGTGCCGCGGCGTGGTCTACCGCATCGAACGCGGGCGCGCCGAGCGCGAGCTCGAGCGGCTGTGGGCGCGCGAGATGCCCACCGGCGTGTACGACCCGCGCTGGCTGCCCTGCCGCACGCCGTGTGGCACGGTGCGCGCCCTGGCCTTCACGCTCGACCGCACCAGCCCGGCACACACCGGCGAGCTCGCCGACAACGAGCTGCTGGAGATCCTGCGCCACGCGCGCGGCCGCTACGGCAGCACGCTGGAGTACCTGCTGGAAACAGCGGCGTCGCTGCGCGCGCGCGGCATCCGCGATCGAGAGATCGAGCGCCTCGAACGCCTGGCGCGTTCGCTGGCGCCAGCCTGAGGCGGCTCAGATCCGCTGGGCCTGCGCCTGACCGGCCTGCTGCGCCACGCGCAAGCTTTCCAGGTCGGCCTCGGTGTCGACGTCGATCAGCACGCCGGGGTCGTCGACCTCGACGCCGATCGCCGGGTAGCGGGCCGCCAGGCGCCGCGCACCCTCGTCGCCGCGCAAGGCCGTCAGCTCGCTGTAGAGCTCGGCGGCGAAGCCGACCGGATGGCCGCGCACGCCCTTGTGCTGCGCGAACACCACCGGGTGCTGGGCCAGTTCGCGCGCCACCTCCAGCATGGTCTCGGTGCGCACCATCGGCATGTCGCCGGGCAGCACCATCCAGCCGCTGGCGTCGGGCGCCGCGCTCACGCCGCTGGCGATTGAATACCCCATGCCGAGCGAGTCGTGGCCGGGCGAGCCGACCTCCGGCAGCACGATCACGTCGCGCGCCGCCACGCTGCGCCGCGCCACTTCCGCGAAGGCCTCGGTGGTGACCACCACCACCGGCAGCTGCGTGGCCACGGCGTGGCGCAGCGTGGTGGCGAGCACCGTGGCACTGCCCAACCGCTGCGCCAGCTTGTGGTCGGCGCCCAGGAAGCGACTGCCCCGCCCCGCTGCCAACACGATCACCGCCGGCTGCGCCTTCATCGCGCCACCCCTCTTGTTGTTGATTGCACTTGCGCCGCGGCAGAAACTGCCCGCGCGTTACGGACAAGAATGG
>NZ_JBFXIO010000250.1:0-7764 GCF_050175855.1 Piscinibacter sp. | reverse complement strand
TCGCTGCCGGCATGGCGCCGCTCACGTTGGGCCTGCTGCTGGCCACCGGCTGGGTGCTGGCCGAGCCCTTCGTTCGCTCGCCCGACCAGCGCTGGGGCGCGCTGGCGCTCATCGCCATCACCATCGTCACGATGCTTCGCACGAAGACCAGCCCGATCTGGCTGGTGGGGTTCGGCGCCGTGGTGGGGGCCCTGGGCGGGCTCTAGGGACGCGCTCAGGCGAGCGCGCGGTCGAGCAGCTCGGGAAGCTCAGCCAGTTCGTCGGCGACGAGCTCGGGCAGCCCGTCCCAGCCGGAGTCGAGCGATTGCGGCACCAGCACGTCGGCGCCGCCATCGGCGCTGCGCACCACCTGCACCGACAGCGGCACGTCGGGTGCCGAATCGGCGGATGCCATCAGCACCGGCGTGCCGCCCACGGCAGAGGCGAGCACGATCACCGGGCCCTGCTGGCCGACGCGCGCCAGCACCTGCAGGCCGCGCGCCTCGGCCGCCGCCTCGATGCGGCGCAGCGTCTCGCCGACGCTGTAGGGGCTGTGGCGCAGCATTCGCATCGAACCGGCCAACCGCCCGGTGTCGAGCACGCCGCGGCCGGCGCACAGCGCCGCCATCACGACCGCCAGACTGCCGGTCATCCAGAGCCGGAAGGGAGTGCGCAGGGTCTTCATGCCATCACCCTATCCGGCCGGCGTGTCAGCTTCAAGAAGACCAAGGCGACAGCATGTAAAGAATGGCACGCCGCCGGATGGCAGAACGCCGGCCGGCGCTCCGGGCCGGGCTCCGATCACTTGGTACCGAAGATCTTGTCGCCCGCGTCGCCCAGCCCGGGGATGATGTAACCGAGCTCGTTGAGGTGGCTGTCGACCGCCGCCGTCCAGCAGCGCACGTCCGGGTGCGCTTGCTGCAATGCGGCAATGCCCTCCGGCGCCGCCACCAGCACCAGCGCACGCACGTCCTTGCAGCCGCGGCGCTTGAGCAGGTCGATGGTGGCGATCATCGAGCCGGCGGTGGCCAGCATCGGGTCGACGATCAGCGCGGTGCGTTCGTCGAGGTGGCCGACGAATTTCTCGAAGTAGTGCTCGGGCTGCAGCGTCTCGTGGTTGCGCGACAGGCCGACCACGCTGACCTTGGCGCTCGGGATCATGTCGAGCACGCCGTCGAGCATGCCCAGGCCGGCACGCAGGATGGGCACCACCGTCACCTTGCGGCCGGCGATGCGCTGCACCTCGGTCGGGCCGCTCCAGCAATCGATGGTGACGGCCTCGAGCGGGAAGTCGGCAGTGGCCTCGTAGGCCAGCAGCCGCGCCAGTTCATGGGTCAGCTCGCGGAACTTCTTGGTCGATATGTCGGCCTCGCGCAGGAGGCCGACCTTGTGCTTGACCAGCGGGTGGCGGACGTCGATGACGGGCATGGCGGGAAGGAGGTTCGGTCGATGGCGGCAGTCTAGCGGCCGCCGCCCCTCAACCGAACAGCCGCGGCAGCAGCTGCGCCGCGGTGCCACGCAGCACGACGTGCGCCTCGCCGTCGATCTCGCTGGCGTGCGGATTGACGATGGCCACGCGGGCGCCGCCGCGGCGAGCGGTGGCGGCCAGCCCGGCCGCGGGCCACACCGCGCCCGAGGTGCCGACCACCAGCATCACCTCGGCCGCTCGCGCCGCGCGCTCGGCCGCCTCGATCGCGCCGGGCGGCAGCATCTCGCCGAACCACACCACGCCGGGCCGAACGAGGTTGCCGCACTCCGCGCAGCGCGGCGGCCGGTCGATGCCGGCCGCGGCCGGATCGCAGGCGCGGCCTCGCCGGCACGGCTCCAGCCAGCGATCGGCCAGGATGTCGCCGTGCAGGCGGACCGTGTCGGCATTGCCGGCACGCTGGTGCAGGTCGTCGACGTTCTGCGACACCACCGTGAGCACGCCGGGCCGGCGCCGCGCGAAATCGCCCAGCGCCCGGTGCCCGGCGTTGGGTTGCGCCTGGCGCACGCCCTCGCGGCGTTCGGCGTACCAGTCCCAGACGAGTTGCGGGTCGGCGCGGAAACCCTCCTCGCTGGCCAGCCGCGCCGGGTCGAAGCGCGACCACAGGCCCGTCAAGGCGTCGCGGAAGGTGGCGATGCCGCTCTCGGCCGACATGCCTGCGCCGGTGAGCACGCAGACCCGCGAGGCCGCGGCGATGCGCTCGCGCAGGTCGCGGACCGGGTCGTCGAGTTCAGCCACGTCGCTCGCGCTGGCGCAGCGCCTCGTACAGGCAGATGCCCGAGGCCACCGAGACGTTGAGGCTCTCGACGGCGCCCTTCATCGGCAGGCGCACCAGCACGTCACAGGTCTTGCCGGTCAGCTGGCGCATGCCGCTGCCTTCGGCGCCGAGCACCAGCGCCACCGGGCCGGTGAGGTCGACGTCGTACAGCGACTGCTCGGCCTGGTCGGAAGTGCCGATCACGCGGATGTCGCGCTCCTTCAACTCGTTCAGCGTGCGCGCCAGGTTGGTGACCATGAAATACGGCACCGTCTCGGCCGCGCCGCTGGCCACCTTGGCCACGGTGGCGTTGATGCCCACCGCGTGGTCCTTGGGGGCGATCACCGCATGCGCGCCGGCGCCGTCGGCCACGCGCAGGCAGGCGCCGAGGTTGTGCGGGTCGGTGATGCCGTCGAGCACCAGCAGCAGCGGCGGGCCTTCCACCGCGTCGAGCGTGTCGTCGAGCGAGTGGCTCATCGCCACCGGCGCGACACGGGCCACCACGCCCTGGTGGCGGTGCGTGCCGCACAGCAGGCGCAGCCGCTCGTCGTCGCTGTCGACGATCTTCGCGCCGGCCTCCTTCGCACGCTCGACGAAGGCGCGCATGCGCTGGTCGCGCCGGGTGGCGTCGACGTGCACCTCGGTCACCGACTGCGGCGCAGTCTTCAGCCGCACGGTCACGGCATGGAAGCCGAACAGCACCTGTTTGCTCATCCGGGCATGGTAGCCTCCCCGCATGCAAGTCATCTGTCTCGACCTCGAAGGCGTGCTCGTTCCCGAGATCTGGATCGCCTTCTCGAAGCGCACCGGCATCCCCGAACTCTCGCGCACCACGCGCGACGAACCCGACTACGACAAGCTGATGCGCTTTCGCATCGGGCTGCTCAAGCAGCATGGGCTGAAGCTCGCCGACATCCAGGAGGTGATCGCCGGCATGGGCCCGATGGAAGGTGCGCGCGAGTTCCTCGACGACCTGCGCAGCCGCTATCAGGTGATGATTCTGTCGGACACCTTCTACGAGTTCGCGCAGCCGCTGATGCGTCAGCTCGGCTGGCCGACACTCCTGTGCCACCGGCTCGAGGTCGACGCCGAAGGGTTCGTCACCCGCCACGTGCTGCGCATGGCCGACCAGAAGCGTCACGCCGTCAATGCACTGCGTCTGCTGAACTTCCAGGTGATCGCGGCGGGCGACTCGTACAACGACACCGGCATGCTGATGTCGGCGCACGCCGGCTTCTTCATCCACCCGCCCGAGTCCATCGTGGCGCAGTTCCCGCAGTTCCCGGTGACGCGCAGCTACCCCGAGCTGAAGGCACACATCGACACGGCCGCTGCGGCGCTGCGCGGCTGAGCCTCAGCGGCGCAGCGCCACCACGAGCATCAGCGCGCCGATCAGCACCGGCTGGTGCACCCTGTAGAAGCTCAGGCTCCAGCGGCCGAGCACGGCCAGCGGCGCGGCGGCCGCGGGCAGCGCGTCGGCCAGCCAGCCGCGCCGCTGCGCCAGCACCCAGCGGCCGGTGGCCATGCCCCACAGCACCACGCCCAGCCAGGGCAGCACCGGCGCGAAGTCCTCCGTCACCGGCTTGCGCGTGACCAGGCCGACCCAGTTGGTCCAGCGCGTGTCGAAGAACGGGTGCTGCACGAGCTGCGGCAGCACGATGGCCGCCAGGCCGGCGATCCACAGCCCGCCCTTGAGCGGCGCGAGAAGGCGCGCCAGGATCAGCATCACCGCGATGCCGTGCAGGATGCCGAAGCTGATCCAGCTGCGCGGGAACATCAGCGAGGAGCCGATGCTGACCAGCACGGCGCAGCCGGCGATCTGCGCCCAGCGGCGCCAGAAGCGCTGCCAAGACTGGCCCTGCTCCAGCGCTACGGCCTGGCTGAGCCCCGCGCAGAACAGGAACAGCGTGACGATGCACGCACGCTGCACCGTCCACAGCGGATCGGTATAGAAGTTCTGGCGGATGAACCCGAAGTAGTTCAGGTCGTAGCAAAAGTGAAAGACGGCCATCCAGACGATGGCCACGCCGCGCAGGGCGTCCAGACGATCGAAGCGTTCCGCCAAAGCCACGGTATCGGGTCAAGTGTCGACTTTGGGACGATAGCGCATGCTCGTGCGGGTATCTGCGCAGTTATGCTGCGCGGCTGATGGCACAAGACCCATCCACCGACATCGCCGTCAAACGCGAGTTGCTCGATCTGGCGCTCCAGAACGCGGGTCGCAGCGTGACCGCGCTGCTGCTCGTGGTCGGCATCATCACCTGGTTCGGCATGCACGCGGAGCGGCATGCGGCAGCCGTCGCCTGCGCCAGCCTGGGCGTCCTGACCAGTGTCTGGCGCTGGTGGCTCTGGCACCGCTATCACCAGCAGGAACCGCTGTCCGAAGTCGAACTCCGCGCCGCCCAGCTGGGCCTGCAGGCCAACGCCGCCCTGGCCGGGGTGCTGTGGGTGGTGGCCACCGTGGGCGTGTATCCCTACCTCGAAGGCACGTTCGAGACGGCTTTCGTGATCATGGTCTCCGGCTCGGTCGCGGTGGCCGCCTACTTCATGCCGCTGGTGGGACGATCGTTCGCCCTGCTCACCGTGCCGCAGCTCGGATCGCTGGCCCTGGTGAACGCCGTCGGGCCCGGCCAGCGGTCGCTGCCGATCGCCTTCATGGTGGTGATCTTCGGCGTGACGATGTTCCGTGCCGCGCGCGAGTTCACGGCCATCACCACCCGCGCGGTCCGCCACGGCCTGGAAGCCGATGCCGCCAACGCCTCGCTGCAGCGCGCCAAGGCCATGGCGGAAGCCGCCAACGAATCGCTGCGCCGTGCCAAGGAGGCGGCCGATGCGGCGAACATGGCGAAGTCGCAGTTCCTCGCCACCATGAGCCACGAGATCCGCACGCCGATGAACGGCGTGCTCGGCGCACTGGAGCTGCTGCGCAGCTCGCGGCTCGACCCGCAGCAGCGCCGCCTCGTGAAGACCGCCGCGTCGTCGGGCGCCTCGCTGATGACCATCCTCAACGACGTGCTCGACCATTCCAAGATCGAAGCGGGCAAGCTCAACCTCGCTCGTGCGCCGCTGTCGCTGCACGCCACCGCCGCATCGGTGGTGGCGCTGTTCCGCGCCAACGCCGAGACCAAGGGGCTGGCCCTGGTGGTGGAGGTCGACCCGGAATCCGCCAACTGGGTGATCGGCGACGCGCAGCGCCTGAAGCAGGTGCTGCTCAACCTGGTGGGCAATGCGATCAAGTTCACCGAGCGCGGCGGCGTCTCGTTGCGCCTGCGGCCCGGCCGTGGCGCGCCGCAGCGGCCGGTGGTTCGCTTCGAGGTCGTCGACACCGGGATCGGCGTACCCGCCGAGGCGCAGGACCAGCTCTTCCAGCCCTTCCACCAGGTCGACGGTTCGCGCAGCCGCCGTACGGGCGGCACCGGGCTGGGCCTGGCGATCAGCCAGAAGATCATCGAGGCGATGGGTGGCCGCATCGCGCTGGAGAGCCAGCCCGGCCGAGGCTCGCGCTTCCACTTCGACCTGGCCTTCGATGCCGACCCGAACCCGCCCGAGGGCGACCCGGTCGACTCGGCGATGACGCCGCTGGACACCGTGCCCTCGCAGCTGTCGGGCACGGTGCTGGTCGTGGAGGACAACCCGGTGAACCGGGTGATTGCCGAGGAGATGCTGCAGTCGCTGGGCCTGGACTGCATCGAGGCGCAGGACGGCGCCGAGGCGCTCGACGTCCTGGCGCGTCGCTCCGTCGACCTGGTGCTGATGGACTGCCAGATGCCGGTGATGGATGGCTATACCGCCACCCAGCAGATCCGCGCCCGCGAGTTGCGCCAGCGGCTGCCGCGCACGCCGATCGTGGCGCTGACCGCCAACGCCTACGACGAGGATGCCGCCCACGCCATGGAGGCGGGCATGGACGCCCACCTCGCCAAGCCCTACACGCGCGACCAGCTCCGTGAAGTGATCGCGACGTGGCTTTGAGCGAACCTCGCGGCTAGAGCGCCCCCCAGGCCGTGAGGCCGGTTCCGCGCTCCTCGCCGAAGCCGGTGTTGCCGCCGCGCAGTTCGCCCCAGGCGGTGTCGAGCTCGATGCGCTTGATCTCCTCCACCGCGCCCTCCTCGGCCCCGCCGGCCTTGCGCACCTGGGCGCGGGCGAGGCGTTCCATCAGGCGCAGGTCGCGGGTGGTCAGCGTCAGCGCTGTCTCGGCCCAGAGGTCGACGGCGGCGACCAATGATTCGTAGGTGATCGGCGCCGCGACGCGCTGAGCGTTCAGCGCCGCCAGCGTGCCGCGCAGCTTGGGCTCGATGCTGCGCACCATCTCGAGCATCGCCTCTTCGCCGGTGCCATCGTCCACCACGAGGTCGACCAGGCTTCGGCGCAGCAACTGCTCGGCCGTGTAGAGGCGGCCACTGAGAATCATGTCGTTGGCGACGGCGAACCCGGCCTTGCGGATCGTGAACTGCCAGGCGCCCATGCCCGGAAACAGGTTGAACAGCACCTCCGGGAAGCCGGCCTGCGCGCTGCGCTCGAAGATCACCTTGTGAAAGGGCAGCACCGATTCGAGGCCGCCGCCGAGCGTATCGCCCTGCACCAGCACGGTGGTGTGCACGCCCCGACTGGCAGCCGTTTCCATCCACCAGACGAGGTCGATGCAGCGGCGGCCATACATCTTCAGCGAGTCGATGTCCTGGGCACGCACCAGCAGCACGAACAGCGCCAGGTCGCCACCGAAATTGAACACGCCGGCCACGTCGGAGCTGAGCACGAAGTGCCGGACAAGGCCCGGGTTCTCGGCGATGTCGTCGAGCATGCGCTGCAGCTCGGTCATGCCGGCCAGGCTGTAGCACTGGATCGGCTTGACGCAGGTGCGCACGCGCAGCATGCCGAGCTCCTCGGTCCATTCCAGCCGCAGGTACTTGTAAGGCCGCGCCAGCGCCGCCGGCAGACCGCCCGCCGCGGGGGCGCGAAGGGTGGAGGTCGTCATACCTGCTCGATGATGCGGGTGAAGTGATGGAAGTTGACGAGCGCCGTGTCGACGACGGCCTCGCGTGCGGGCGAATCCTCGATGGTGTTGAGCACCTGGCGCAGATCGGCCATGTGCTCGGCATCCATCGTCGCGTGCGAATTGATGAAGGACACGCCGCGCTCGCCCTCGAGCAGCAGTGCCTCCTTGATGGCCGAGGCGAACGGCCCGCCGTACACCGAGGCGATGACCTCCAGCGTGTAGAGCATGCCCAGCACCGAGCAGGGGTGCGAGCGGTCGGCCGCCCAGTAGTTGTAGCCCACCAGGGCCTGGGTGAAGGCCGAGGGCTTGTAGCCCACGGTATCCGACGCCGGCACGCCGACGGCCTCGAGGTCGTTGCGCACCCACTCCTCGTGGCCGGACTCCTCGTGCATGTGCTCGTAGAGGAAGTAGCGCACCTGCTTGTGGCTGTCGGCCAGCCGGCTGGCCGCCGCGGCGCTCACCGGGTTGAAATGCCAGACCACGTGGTACAGCTCCAGCAGCAGCGTGCGGTAGCGCGGCAGCGACATGCCCTTGGCCACCGCATCC
>NZ_JBFXIO010000249.1:0-7816 GCF_050175855.1 Piscinibacter sp. | reverse complement strand
GGAACGCAACCGCGAGCTGCTGGCGCAGAACTTCGTCAGCGCCAGCGCGGTCGACCAGAGCGCCGCGGCGCTGGAGGTGGCCGAGGCCCAGGTGGCACTGGCCAGTGCGCAGGCCGAGCGGATGCGCATCGTTGCGCCCTTCGACGGCGTGGCGGGCATTGCGACGGTGAACGTCGGCGACTATGTCAAGGACGGCGCCGACCTCGTCAACATCGAGGATGCGTCGTCGATGTCGGTGGACTTCCGTCTGCCGGAGCGCTATCTGGCACGGCTGAAGATCGGCCAGCCGGTGGACGTGCAGGTGGATGCCTTGCCCGGCCGCAGCTTCCAGGGCCGCATCGACGCGGTGGACTCGCAGGTCGACGCCAACGGACGTTCGCTGCTCGTTCGTGCGCGCCTGCCCAATCCAAAGGCGGAGCTGAAAGCCGGCATGTTCGCGCGCACGCGCACGGTCTTCGCCATTCGCGAGCGGGCCGTGCTGGTGCCCGAAGAGGCGCTCGTGCCGCAAGGGGGCCGCCAGTACCTGATCAAGGTCGTCGACGGACCGCAGGGCAAGGTGTCGCAACGGCTGGAGGCGCGCATCGGGCTGCGCGTGCCCGGGCGCGTCGAGATCCTCGAAGGCCTGGCCGACGGCGACATGGTCGTCACCGCCGGGCAGGCCCGGCTGCTGCGCGGCGACGGCCTTCCGGTGACGGTGGTGGAGGTCGGTGCGAGCTCCGCGCCGCCGTCCGCCGCCAGCGCCCCCGCACGGCCGGCCTCGGCGGTGCGTTCGGCGGCCTGAGCGGGAGACCGGGGCGATGAAGCTGTCCGAGACCTCGATCCGCCGCCCGGTGTTCGCGACGGTGATGTCGCTGATGCTGGTGCTCGTCGGCGCCGTGTCCTTCAACGGCCTGCAGGTGCGCGAGTACCCGCGCATCGACGAACCGGTGGTCAACGTCACCACGCGGCTGACCGGCGCCTCGTCGGAGGTGATCGAGTCGCAGGTCACCAAGCCGCTGGAGGACTCCATCTCCGGCATCGAAGGCATCGACATCATCACTTCGGTGTCGCGTTCCGAGCAGAGCCAGATCACCGCGCGCTTCAAGCTGAGCAAGAACCCGGAAGCCGCCGCGGCCGACGTGCGGGACCGCGTCTCGCGCGTGCGCGCCAGGCTGCCCGACGCGATCGACGAGCCGGTGATCAACAAGGTCGAGGCCGACGCCACGCCCACGGTATGGATCGCCTTCAGCAGCGAAACCCACTCGTCGCTCGAGATCACCGACCTGATCAATCGCATCGTCAAGCCGCGGATGCAGACGGTGCCGGGCGTGGCCGAGGTGCGCATCAACGGCGACCGACTGTTCTCGATGCGTGTGTGGGTCGATCCGGACAAGCTCGCCGCCTTCCGCCTGACCGTGCAGGACGTGGAGGACGCGCTGCGCCGGCAGAACCTGGAGGTTCCGGCCGGCCGCATCGAGAGCCAGCAACGCGAATTCAGCGTCACCGCGCGCACCGACCTGACGACCGCGGCGCAGTTCGGCGAGATCGCACTGAAGACCGCCAGCGGCCACGTGGTGCGGCTGCGCGACGTGGCGCGCATCGAGGAAGGGCCGGCCAGCGAGCGCTCCAGCGTCCGCCTGAACGGCGTGCCTTCCGTGTCGATGGGCGTGATCCGTCAGGCCACCGCCAACCCGCTGGAGGTGGCTTCCGGCGTGCGCGAGGTGATCCCGCGCATCCAGCAGGACCTGCCGGCCGGCGTGACGGTGCGCATGGCCAACGACAACTCGGTGTTCATCGACCGGTCGATCAGGTCGGTCTACACCACCATCGCCGAGGCGGTGGTGCTGGTGGCGCTGGTGGTCTTCCTGTTCCTGCGCACGCTGCGCGCATCGATCATCCCGCTGGTGACCATCCCGGTGAGCCTGATCGGGGCCTTCGCGCTGATGGCCGCGGTGGGCTTCACGATCAACACGCTGACGCTGCTCGCGCTGGTGCTCGCCATCGGCCTGGTGGTGGACGACGCCATCGTCGTGCTCGAGAACATCTACCGCCATGTCGAGGAGGGGCTCACGCCCTTCCAGGCCGCGCTGAAGGGCGCCCGGGAGGTCGGCTTCGCGGTGGTGGCGATGACCATGACGCTGGCGGCCGTGTATGCGCCGCTGGCCTTCACGCCGGGGCGCACCGGGCGGCTGTTCGTGGAGTTCGCGCTGACCCTGGCCGGCGCGGTGATCGTTTCCGGCTTCGTGGCGTTGACGCTGACGCCGATGATGTGCAGCAAGCTTCTGCGCCACGAGCCTGCGCCGAGCCGCTTCGACCGCCTGATGGAGGCGGCGCTGGCCGGTCTCGGCGCGCGCTACGAGGCCGCGCTGCGCTGGGTGCTGATGCGCCGCTGGCTGGTGATCCTGGTGATGGTGGCCTCGGGCGCGGCAAGCGCCTGGCTGTTCAAGAACACCAAGAGCGAACTGGCGCCGGTGGAAGACCGCGGCGTGATCTTCACCTCCGTGAACGCTCCGGACGGCTCCACGCTGGAGTACACGCAGCGTTACATGCAGGCGATCGAGCGCGTCGGCATGGAGTACCCCGAGTTCGACCGCGTCTTCGTCATCACCGGCAATCCGACCGTCTCGCAGGGCATCGCCATCCTGCGCACGGTCGACTGGACAGAGCGCGAGCGCAAGACCAGCGATCTCGCGCGCGATCTGCAGCCGCGTTTCGCGCGGTTGCCCGGCGTGTCGGCCTTTCCGGTGACGCCGCCCTCGCTCGGCCAGGGTTTCCGCGAGCGGGCGATCAACTTCGTCATCGTCAGCTCCGACAGCTACGCCAACATGGCGCAGGTGGCGCAGCAGATGGTCGCCGAGATGACGAAGAACCCGGGCATCGTGCAGCCTGACATCGATCTGCGCATGAACAAGCCGGAGCTTTTCATCGAGGTCGACCGCGACCGCGCGACCGACGCGGGCATCGCCGTCGAGCAGGTGGCGCGCACCATCGAGACCATGCTCGGCGGGCGCAACGTCACGCGCTACAAGCGCGACGCCGAGCAGTACGACGTCGTCGTGCAGACCGAGAGCCGGGGTCGCACCACACCGGAGGACATCGAGCGCATGTTCGTGCGCGGCCGCGGCGACACGATGGTGCCGCTGTCCGCGCTGGTGAAGGTGACGGAGTCGGTGAGCCCGCGCGAACTCAACCACTTCAACCAGCGCCGCTCGGTCACCATCACCGCCAATCTGGCGCCGGACTACGCGCTCGGCGAGGCGCTGCAATTCATGGATGCCACGGCGGCCAAGGTGCTCAAGCCGGGCTATACCACCGAGCTCAACGGTGTGTCGCGTGAGTTCCGCGCTGCCAGCGGCGCGCTCGGCCTGGTGTTCGTGCTCGCGCTGCTGTTCATCTTCCTGGTGCTGGCGGCGCAGTTCGAGAGTTTCGTCGACCCGCTGGTCATCATGCTGGCGGTGCCTTTGTCGATGGTCGGCGCGCTCGGCGCGATGCACCTGACCGGCGGTACGCTCAATGTCTATTCGCAGATCGGCCTGATCACGCTGGTGGGACTGATCACCAAGCACGGCATCCTGATCGTCGAGTTCAGCAACCAGCTGCGCCAGCAGGGCCGCGACATCCACGCGGCGGTGACGGAAGCGGCGGCATTGCGCCTGCGGCCCATCCTGATGACCACCGCGGCGATGGTGCTCGGTGCCTTGCCGCTGGCCCTGGCCAGCGGTGCCGGCGCCGAGAGCCGCCAGCAGATCGGCTGGGTGATCGTCGGTGGCATGAGCTTCGGCACGCTGCTCACGATCTTCGTGGTACCGACGGTGTACACGCTGTTCGCGCGCAAGTCGGTGCCGGGGGAGATCACCACGCCGGAAGCCACGGAAGCGGCGCCGGCGCACTGAACTTCGTCTAGGTGCGGGCCTTCATGGCCTTGCGCGCCTGCACGAACTCGAAGGCGAACTGAACCGCGTCGTCGACCAGCTTCGCATTGGCGGCGCGCTCCTTCTCCGTCAGGTAGAAGGCGAAATCCACCTCGTGGCGGATGTAGCGCGGCGGCAGGCGGTTCAGTGCCACGCAGGCCACGTCGGCCAGCAGTTCGGGCGTGGCCAGGTGCGCGAAGCGCCCGGCGCGCTTCTCGACCGCCTCGAAGACGGCCCGCTCGTGGAAGTTCTGGATCGAGGTGAAGTCGGCGCTCATGCCGGCGAGTGTCGGCGGGCCTGCACGCCCCGGAGTCTGGAAAAGCGCCGGCGCGGCGGCGCAATTCCGGGGATGCTCAGACTCGCTCGACCACGCGCATCGAGAGGTCGATCGCCTGTACGTGCTTGGTCAGCGCGCCGACCGAGATGCGATCGACGCCCGTGGCGGCGATCGATCGCAACTGCTCGAGCTGTACGCCGCCCGACACCTCCAGCTCGGCACGGCCGGCGTTGATCGCCACCGCCTCGCGCATCGCCTCGAGCGCGAAGTTGTCGAGCATGATGCTCGTCGCGCCGTGCTCGAGCGCTTCCTTCAGCTGGGCCAGTGTCTCGACCTCGATCTGGATCTCCACCCCGGCGTTCAGGGCGCGCGCCTGGGCCAGCACCCGGGCGATGCCGCCGGCCGCGGCGATGTGGTTCTCCTTGATGAGGATGCCGTGCCACAGCGCCAGGCGCTGGTTGCGTCCGCCGCCCACGCGCACCGCGTACTTCTGCGCCTGGCGCAGCCCCGGGATCGTCTTGCGCGTGTCGAGGATGGCGCAGCCGCGCGGGTTCGGCGAGGCGCCGGCGATGGCGTCGACGTGCGCGCGCGTCTGCGTGGCCGTGGCCGACAGGAGCTGCAGGAAGTTCAGCGCCGGTCGTTCGGCGGAGAGCAGGGCGCGGGCGTTCGCCTCGATCTCGCACAGCGTGGCGCCAGCCTTCACGCGCTCGCCTTCGGCGGCCTTCCAGTCGATGCGCGCCGCCGAGTCGAGCGCGTGCACGGTGCCGTCGAACCAGTCACGGCCGCACAGCACGGCGTCGTCGCGCACGATCACCCGCGAGCGCACGCGCTGCTTCTCCGGGACCAGCATCGCCGTCCAGTCGCCGCGCCCGATGTCCTCGGCCAGGGCGTCGCGGATGTTGCGCGCGCGCGCCTGCTCCAGCGTCTCGTCGAGCTCGAACATGGTCAGGCCGGGCCGATGTGCTTCACGAAGGCCGGCTGCGCCAGCGCCGCCGCGTTCTTCGCGGTGAAGTCGAGCATGCGCTCGATGCAGCCCTGCGCCTTGGCGCGGATGCCTTCCTCGACATGGATCTCGCCATCGCCGCTTTCCAGTGCGTGCACCACGCCGCGCAGGCCGTTCATCGCCATCCAGGGGCAGTGCGCGCAGCTCTTGCACGTGGCGCTGCGGCCGGCGGTGGGCGCCTCCAGCAGCGTCTTGCCCGGGGCGAGCTGGCGCATGCGGTGCATCAGGCCGTTGTCGGTGGCGATGATGAAGGTCTTGGCGTCGCTCTTGAGCACGGCGTTGAGGATCTGCGTGGTGGAACCCACCACGTCGGCCTGCGCCACCACGCTCTGTGGCGACTCCGGGTGCACCAGAACCTTGGCGTCGGGGTGCTCGCGGCGGAGCAGTTCCAGCTCCAGCCCCTTGAACTCGTCGTGCACGATGCACTCGCCGTGCCACGCCAGCATGTCGGCGCCGGTCTGCTCCTGGATGTAGCGGCCGAGGTGTCGGTCCGGCGCCCAGAGGATCTTCTCGCCTCGATCCTTGAGGTGGTTGACGATCTGCAGCGCGCAGGAGCTCGTCACCATCCAGTCGGCGCGGGCCTTCACCGCGGCGCTGGTGTTGGCGTAGACGACGACGGTGCGGTCGGGGTGGGCGTCGCAGAAGGCGGCGAACTGATCGGGCGGGCAGCCGAGGTCGAGCGAGCAGGTGGCGTCGAGGTCGGGCATCAGCACCCGCTTGTCGGGCGACAGGATCTTGGCCGATTCGCCCATGAAGCGCACGCCAGCCACCACCAGCGTCTTCGCGGCATGGTCACGGCCGAAGCGCGCCATCTCCAGCGAGTCGGCGACGATGCCGCCGGTCTCCAGCGCCAGGTCCTGAAGGTCGCCGTCGACGTAGTAGTGCGCCACCAGCACCGCGCCGTGCTGCTTCAGCAGCGCGGCGGCGCGCGCCTTCCAGTCGGCCCGCTCGGTGGGGGAGAGCGGCTCGGGCACCTTGGCCCAGGCATGCGCGGTGCAGCTGCCTCCGCTGGCGTCCTGCCGCGTGTAATCGAAAAGGACTTGGCTCATGCGGCGATGGTAGCCGCCTCCTCAGAGCAATGCCTTGTCGAGCTCCATGAGCTTGTAGCGCGCCAGCGGCAGGTTGGTGCGCTGGCGATCGAGCAGGCAGACGACGAAGACATCGGGATAGCGCGAGATCACGCGCATCACCATCTGCCGCGCGCTGGTGCTGGTCATGATTTCCTCGACCGGGCCACCCAGGCCCATCGAGCCGGAGCCCTGGCGGTGCTCGCGCAGGATCTGGGCGCAGGCGGCGCCGATCACGTCCATGTCGACCGGCTGGTCTTCGCGCAGTTCGCGGGCCAGCACCAGGCCGGTGGTGGCGTCCACCGCCGCGCAGCCCAGCATGCCCTCCAGCGGCAGCATGTCGGCCAGGGCCTGTCGAGCGCGCGCCGGGTCGAGCACCGCACGTCCGAGCCGCGCCACGGGCGCTGCAGCCGCGGGCCGGGTCGGCTGCGCCGGGCGGGACAGGTCGGCCACCTTGAAGGGAAACTCCTGCGTCGCCGCGGCGGCCGGCGCGTCCCACGCCGGCTGCAGCTTGACCAGGTTCCAGATGCCCAGCATGGCATTCCACACCGCCGAGGCGCTGATCAGCGGCTCGTCGATCACGTGCACGTTCACGCGCTCGGGCCAGCGCACCGCGGCAATCTTGTTGGCGATCCACACCGCGTTGGGCGGCAGCATGAACAGCAGGTTGGGGCAGCGCCAGCCGGGCAGCTGCGTCGCATCGGCCAGCGAGGCGAGCAGGGCGTCGATGGCGTGCGGCTGCATCGGCCCGACGATCACCGCGGTGAGGTGGCTGCGCTCCATCAGCGCCACCGGGATCTCGGCGGTGTCCTGTCCGGGCGAGCGCACGTCGGCGTGGTAGAGGTTGAGCTTCTCCTCGTGGCGGCGCACGAGGCTCGTGCGTTCGATCACCGCCAGCGTCTTCAGCGTGGTGTGCTCGCGCAGGTGCAGCCGCTCCACCGGCTGGCCGCCGGCGTCCGACAGCGCCTTGATCACCGCCGAGGCCCACACCCCGGTCGGGTCGAGCAGGGTGATCTGCCGGGTGGCGGTGCCCAGGTCGGCCCGGGTGGCGGCGAAGTGCTCGCGGATGGCGGCGGCCGCAGAGCCGGTGACGACGAGGTCGCGCAGGTGGCGGTCGACGATCTGGCCGCGCTCGTTGACCTCGGTGGCCACGCTCTCCAGGATCGCCGTGGCCGCGAAGCCGCCGTCGGTCTCGTCGGGGGTGGCCGCGCGCAGGCGCGGATCTTCGGCCGGGCCGAGTTCGCCGAACAGGGACTTGAGCATGGTGTTCCTCCGATGCGGCGGGCCGGAATGTGCGCGTTCCGCGTCTCGATCAGCCTACGTTCAACCGCAAGCGCGCATTCTCGCGGCAGATGGAAGAAGTGTTGCAAGGCGTCACGGCCGTGCCCCTGGATCCCGGGGGGTCAGGCGAAGAACTGCGTCGGCGGTGCGCCCAGGGTGCGCCGCACCATGGCCGTGAAGGCGCTGGCGCTCGCGTAGCCGAGTTCGGCGGCGATGTGGGCCATCGGCAGCCGGCGTGCCGCCAGCGCCACCGCATGGGCCAGCAGGACCTGGTGGCGCCACTGCACGAAGCTCGTGC
>NZ_JBFXIO010000248.1:0-7887 GCF_050175855.1 Piscinibacter sp. | reverse complement strand
GCATCAGGATGGGCAGCGAGATGTGGTCGGAGTAGCGGCCGATGATGGAGCGCAGCTTCCAGCCGGAGAGGAACTCCTCCTCGCCCTCGCGCAGGTGCAGGATCACGCTGGTGCCGCGCTCGGGCCGTGTGATGGTCTCGACCTCGAAGTCGCCCGTGCCCTCGCTGCTCCAGCGCACGCCCTCCTCGGGCTTGAGGCCGGCACGGCGCGACTCGACGGTGATGCGATCGGCCACGATGAAGCCGCTGTAGAAGCCCACGCCGAACTGGCCGATCAGCTGCGCGTCCTTCTTCTTGTCGCCCTCGAGCGCGGCCATGAACTCGCGCGTGCCGCTCTTGGCGATCGTGCCGAGGTTGGCCACCGCTTCCGGCTCCGACAGGCCGATGCCGTTGTCGGTGATCGTGAGCGTCTTCGCCTCGGCGTCGAAGGCGACGCGCACCTCGAGGTTGGGCGCATCCTCGAACAGCTCGGGCCGGTCCAGCGCCTCGAAGCGCAGCTTGTCGCAGGCGTCGGACGCGTTGGAGACCAGCTCGCGCAGGAAGATCTCCTTGTTGGAATAGAGCGAATGAGTGACGAGGTGCAGGATCTGCTTGACCTCGGCCTGGAAGGAAAGCGTTTGTTTGCTCATGGTCTCGGACTGATGGCGCCCGGTCTAACGGGCTGGCGCGGTGAGTGTGGGGGCGTGCCGGCGGGTTTCAAGGTCTAGTGATTTTCCCGAGTTTCGGCCGTCACCTGCGCTGTAGCTCGCGTACTACACGCCATACAGGCGACGGCTCGCTAGAGTCGCGGCCCATGCGTTCATCCAACCGCCGACCGATTACCGCTGCGTTGCTCGCCCTCTTCCTCGCCGCCTGCGGCGGCGGGGGTGGTGGTGGCGGCGCGACCGGCCCGCTGCCCAGCGTCGACACCTCGGCGGTGGCTGCGGCCGACCCCGGCACCACGCTCGACGCGGACTGGCGCAAGGGCCCCTTCGCCGAGATCTTCGTGCGCGCCTACCAGGACAGCAACGGCGACGGCATCGGCGATCTGCAGGGGCTGATCAGCCGCCTCGACTACCTGCGCGACCTCGGCGTGACCGGCATCTGGCTCATGCCCATCACGCGCAGCCAGGACGGCGACCACGGCTACGCGGTCAGTGACTACCGCGCCGTCGAACCCGCCTACGGAACGATGGGCGACCTCGATGCGCTGGTGAGCGCGGCCCACGCGCGCGGCATCGGCGTGGTGGTCGACTACGTGATGAACCACAGCGCCGCCCTGCACCCGGCTTTCGCCAACGCCAACAGCGGCAGCAGCAATGCCTTCCGCGACTGGTACGTGTTCAGCGCCAGCCGCCCCCAAGGCTGGAGCATCTACGGTGGCGACCCGTGGCGCAACGGCCGCGAGGGCTTCTACTTCGCACCCTTCTGGGACCAGATGCCCGACTTCAACCTGAAGAACACGGCCGTGGTGAACTGGCACCACGACAACCTGCGCTTCTGGCTGAACCGCGGCATCGACGGTTTCCGCTTCGATGCGGTGGGCAACCTCGTGGAGAACGGCCCGGCGGCGTGGGAGAACCAGGCGGAGAACTTCACGCTGATGGGCAACGTCCGCCAGATGGTCAACGGCTCGTATGCGAACCGCTTCCTCGTCTGCGAGGGACCGTCGGCGCCGCTGCCGTTCGCACCAGCCTGCGGCAGCGCCTTCGCGTTCGGGCATCAATACCGCCTGGTCAGCGCGGCCCAGGGCGATGCGGCCGCGATTCGCGACGTGGCCGAGTACTTCGATACCGCGCCGGCGAGCATGTCAACGATGCTGTCGAACCACGACGGCTTCGCCGGCCAGCGCGCGATGGACCAGTTCAACGGCAACGAGAACCAGTATCGCCTCGCCGCTGCCACCTACCTGCTGCAACCCGGCACGCCGTTCATCTACTACGGCGAGGAGATCGGCATGCGCGGCGCCGCCAGCCTCACCGGCGATCCCAAGCTGCGCACACCGATGAGCTGGACCGGCGACACCAGCCGCGCCGGTTTCACGACCGGCACGCCGTTCCGCGCGCTGTCGGCCAACGTGGCCGCGTGCAACGTGCAGACGCAGGCGGCGCAGGCGAACTCGCTGCTCAACTGGTACAAGGCCATCATCGCCGTGCGCCAGGCCCATCCGGCGCTGCGGCGCGGCAACCACGTCGGCGCCACCGCCGCCGGCACCACGCTGAGCTTCCAGCGCGAAGACGGCAACCAGCGCGCCGTGGTGATGATCAACTACGGCACCGGCAACGCGCTGATCAACGCCAGCGGCCTGCCGGCCAACGGCGTGCTGACCAACGCCTTCCCGCCCAGCGGCGGCAACGTCGACATCGATTCCGGCGGCAGCGCCAGCGTGTCGGTGCCGGGGCAGTCGGTGCGCGTCTTCGTCACCGATCTCTGAGTGCTCACACCAGGCCGAGCGCGTGGTGCCAGAGCAGGTCGCCGAGATAGCGGCCGGGCAGCAGCGTGAACACCCCGGCGCCGAGACAGGCGCCGAGGTAGACGCGCTGCATGCCCTTGCGATGGGCTTCGACTTGGCGGCGTGCGATCGCGACGATCGCACCGGTCACTCCGACCAGTGTGACGATGGCCAGCGCATGGATGGGCGAGAAGCCGAACAGCTGAAAGCTGCCAGTGCTGCGGATGAAGAAGGCCGACAGCGCCGTGCCGATCATCACCGTCACCCAGGCGTAGCCGAGCCCGCGATGGCCGCGTGAGCCCTTGCGGGCCCACAGTGCCGCCGGGCCGAGCAGCACGGCCGCGCTGGCGAAGGCGAGGTGAACGACCACCGCGGGTGGCAGGCTGGCGAGGCTGGGATCGTGAGGCATGGACGGCTCCGGAAAGGCTGTGGTGCGATGGAAGGCATCGTGCCCGGCACCACGCCGCGCCGCGACCACGCTGCGACGAAGCGAACCGGTGCGGCGCGAAGTGCACGCTCCAGGGCGCAAACCTCCGTGGCCCTTCGCGCCTCGCAAACCGGCTCCCGGGCAACGCGTTACAAAGATGTCCGCCTGACGCGCTCGACCTCTGCGGTCCCGATGCACGAGCGTCAGGCGATCGGTCCAGCATGCGCTTCCCTTCCACTTCCCGGAGCCGCTCGATGAGCAGTACCCGTCGCACGTTCGTGATGCAGGTGATCGGAGTGGGCGCCACGCTGGCCGCCGTGCAGCGCACGGCCCAGGCCGCGCCCAAGGTCAACGAGGCCGACCCGCAGGCCCAGGCGCTGGGCTACCGCGCCGACACCGCCAAGGTCGATGCGAAGAAGTACCCCAAGCACGACAATGCACAGAAGTGCGCTGGATGCCAGCTCTTCCAGGGCAAGGCGGGCGATGCCGCCGGCGGCTGCCCGATCTTCGCCGGCAAGGAAGTCGCCGCGAACGGCTGGTGCAGTTCCTGGGTGAAGAAGGCGGGCTGATCGCCCGCCCTCGGCGGCGCGGCACTCAGCCGCGACGCAGCACCTTGGCCACCGGGTGGGTGCGCAGCCGGAAGGCGTCGGGCATGCCCGAGCCCAGCAGCGGCCGCAGGTAGAGCCGGAAGGCGTCGGTCACGTCGGTGCCGCTGGCGCTGATGAAGGCGTCTTCCATCGTGCGCGTCCTGCCGGCCACCGCGTCGAGCGGTGCGAGTTCGTAGTCCACCGAGTAGAAGCCGGTTCGCTTGATCGACACCGAGCCGTCGCGCTGGCCCCACATCGCGTACTGCACCGCCTTCTCGCCGACCTCGCGCGCCTCGCGCTGGTCGACGTCGCTCACGCAGCCGATGAAGCTGCGCTGCACGTAGCCGAAGGTGTCGCCGCGCACGCGCTTGATCTTCAGCTTCGTCTTGATCTCCTCGCACAGCAGGTCGGCCAGCGCGCCGCTGCCGGACAGCTGCACGTTGCCATGGGCATCGCGCTCCAGGTCCTTGGCCAGTTTCGCGGCGATCGGCTCGCCACTCTCGTCGTGGATGCCCTCCGAGACGGCGATCACGCAGCGGCCGTGGCGCTCGTAGGTGGCCTTCACGTCGGCGAGGAAGCGCTCCAGCACGAAGGTGCGCTCGGGCAGGTAGATCAGGTGCGGGCCGTCGTCCGGGAACTTCTTGCCCAGCGCCGAGGCCGCGGTGAGAAAGCCGGCATGCCGTCCCATCACCACGGCGAGGTAGACGCCGGGCAGCGCGGCGTTGTCGAGGTTGGCACCGGCGAAGGCCTGCGCGACGAAGCGCGCCGCCGACGGAAAGCCCGGCGTGTGGTCGTTGCCGACCAGGTCGTTGTCGATCGTCTTCGGGATGTGGATGCTGCGCAGCGGGTAGCCGGCCCTGGCCGCCTCCTCGCTGACGATGCGCACGGTATCGGCCGAGTCGTTGCCGCCGATGTAGAAGAAGTGCTCGATCTCGTGGGCGCGCAGCACCGCGAAGATCTCCTGGCAGTACTTCAGGTCGGGCTTGTCGCGCGTCGAGCCCAGCGCCGAGGCCGGCGTGTTGGCCACCTGCTCGAGGTTGTGGCTGGTTTCCTGGGTCAGGTCGACGAAGTCCTCGTCGACGATGCCGCGCACGCCGTGGCGCGCGCCGTAGACCCTGCGCACCTCGCCGAATCGCCGCGCCTCCAGCGCCACGCCGACGAGCGACTGGTTGATCACGGCGGTCGGGCCGCCGCCTTGGGCGACGAGGATCTTTCCGGATTTCATGGCGGGCCTCCAGGGGACGGCGTCATCGTACGCCGCCCCCGGGGGCCAGCAAGCTTCAGGCCGCCAGGCGCAGCGCCGGGCGCGGCGAGCTTTCGTAGCCTTGCAGCTCGGCCAGCGCGCGGCGGATGTCCGACTCGTCGCCGTCGATCACCGCGCGGTCGGCGCGGCGCAGCGAATGCTCGATCAGCGCGCTGGCGAAGGCGCCGGCCGAGCCGATGGCCACGTACTTGCGCACCAGTTCGCGGCAACGGGCCTGTTCGGCGGGAAGGGCGTGGAGCAGCTGCGTGTTCATCATGGTGTCTCTCCTGGAAGCGTTTGACGAGGACGACGGGGGTCGTGTCGTCCTGGGTTCATTTCAGTCCAGGGCCCTTCCCATTGCGACGCTGTCGAGGCGTGAATTGCGTCCTGCCCGAAGACGATCGTCAGACGATCGCCTTGCCCGCCGGCGCGCAGCCGTACTTGCCGCGGCACGGCGGCAGCGGCTTGTCCTTGCCGCAGGGCGGCGGCGGCACCTTCTTGGGGTCGAAGCTGGCGTTGAACAGCGGGAACTCGGGGATCGCCGCCGGCAGCAGCCGCACCCACTGCTGGCTCTCCTTGTGGTACTCGATGATGAAATCGACCCAGTCGGTCACCTTCACGAAGTCGATGATGTGCGGCTGCACGCGCGGCTTGTTCGGATCGGGGTTGATGTCGAGGTAGAACGGCGAGCGCCAGTCCCACAGGCCGCGCAGCAGCGGGTCGGGCAGGAAGATGTTCATCGCCAGGGCCTCGGAACTGAAGTCCCAGTTCACCCCGCTTGCGGCGGCGACCCAGGGCACGTCGTTGCTGCCGTAGACCTTGATGCCCAGCAGGGCGTCGCGCAGGGCCTTGGCGGCGGTGTGCACCGGGTGCGGCCGGAAATCCTGGTTCAAGAGCGCGGTGGCGAAGCTCGCCAGGTCGGTGAGCTGGTCGGGCGCCTCCAGCACGTAGCCGGCCTCGGTGTCGTACTGCTGCGCCTCGAGGATGGCCTTGGCGATGGCCTGCACCACCAGCTGCCGCGCCTGCGAATGCGCCGGCGGCGTGCGCAGCGCGGCCAGCAGCGCGTCGGCCAGGTCGTCGAGCCGATCGGTGATGTCCTTCATGCGCTCCAGCCGCACCGCGCAGCCGATGGTCGGGTGATTGCCCTTGGCCTCGAGGATCTTCTGGTTCCCCTTGGCGAAGGCATGCGCCAGGTCGCGCGCGGTGCCCGTGCCCTGCTGCGCCAGCGGCGCGAACACGCCCGGGTAGCCCTCGCCGGCGGTGAAGAAGTTGTAGTTGGGGTAGCCGGTGGCGTATTCGGCGTACGGCGCGACGGTGTGCAGCACCTCGGCCGACATGTTGAAGCAGTTGTCGAAGTGAATGACCGAGATGCGCGGCACGCCCGCATCCAGCGCAGCCCTCAGCGCCGCACCCAGCCCCCAGGTCGACATCGGCATGTGGTTGGTGGGCAGCAGCGGCGAGCCGGCCGGCAGCAGCGGGGAGCCCGCCGGCAGCAAGGGTGAACCGGCCGGCAGCAGCGGCGAGCCGGCCGGCAGGATCGGCGCACCGCCCTCGCTGGCACTCAGGCGCCACTCGAAGCTGCCGCCGTCGGTCAGGTTGGCGAGGCTGAGCTGGCGCCGGTCGATCTCGGGGAGGTAGCCGGCGCCGTGGCCCTCGAGCGCGAGCACGATGGCGGCGCCCGGCCGGCTCTGGTGCGCATGGCGCAGGAAGCCGGCGAGGCTGGCCGGCGCCGCCATGTCCTGCTTCCAGCGCGAGATGACCTTCGCCTCGGCGGGCTTGCCGGCCTCGATCTCGACCAGCCAGGTGTCGTCCTGCGCGCGGTCGATCAGCGCGGCCACGTGGATGCCCTGCGCGGCCACCTTGAGCAGCCCCTGGTACAGCGGGTGCTGCGCCAGCGTCTGCGAGCTGCCCTCGGGGTAGGTGGACAGCGCTTCGTCGCTGCCGAACGGGGCATAGACGGCGAACAGGATGCTGTCTGTGGTGGCAGGGGTGCCGGACTTCTCCGGCAGCAGGCGGGGCAGGGCCATGGTCGTTCCTCCGGGTCGTGATTCGTCCGGCGCAGACCGGAAACGGGCGCGCACGGTAGCCGGACGGTACGCCTGAGGCCATCCCATTCACAGGCACTCGTCCTTCGGTGGGATGGCCGGCGATCAGACGATCGTGAGACGATTCCGACCTGCCATGGAAACATCCGCTCACAACTTGACGCCTCAGCGACAGCGCCAACCCTCACAGGCCGTGGCCGAGGCGGTGGTCGAGGCGCTGCTGGGTGCCCACAAGGCCGGCTCGATGGAGGAGTGGCTGCGCCGCCACCGCCGCATCGCCCGCTGGCTGGCGCGCCAATGGCTGCGGCCGCTGCAGGGGTCCGCCGGCGAGTGGCTGGATGCGGCCCATCCGGCGCCGGCCGTGGAGCTGCTGCTGCGCTGGGCGGTGGGCCAGCAGCGGCCCGACCGCGCCGGCCTGGCCGAGCCCATCCCGCGCGATGCGTGGCTGGAGCGCACCAGCTGGCGCCCGCTGCTCGCCCTGGCCTGCCAGTCTGGCTTCATCGCCGTGCCGGCGTTCCGCGACCGCTACCGCGGCCACGCCGACGAGGCTGCGGCCAGCCAGCTCTGCGGCCTGTGGTCGGTGGGCGCGAGCACCTACTACCGCTACCTCGACAAGGGCCGGCGCGCCCTCGCGCAGTGCCTGCGCAGCGTGCCGGCCAGCGCCGAGCGGCGCCTGTCGCTGCGCGAGACGGCGATGGATCTGGTGGGCGAACGCGGCGCGCTGGTGTTGCCCGACGATCTGCGCGCCTGGCACGCCCGCCACGCCGCCGCCGCGCAGGTGGCCGGCGACAGCATCTCCGCGCTGTGGCACCTGGCGCGCGCCGGTGACACCGCGGGCGTGATCCGCGCGCTGCAACGCCACAGCGTCGAGCTGGCCAACGAGGGTGAGACCGACGTCATCGTCGACGGCGTGGCGGCCGGCGCCATCGGCATGCGCGAGCGCTTCGAGCTGGAGATCGCCCGCGCCGCGCTGGCGCGCATGCGCGGCGACGACGCGCTGGAGCAAGGCCACTTCGAACGCGCGCTGCGCCTGGCGGCCGAGGCCGACGACACGCTGCTGCTGGGCATCGTCTACGGCGCGCTCGGCAAGTTCCACGAGCCGCGCGACCTCGACCGCGCCTTCGCCTACTACCAGGACAGCGCCGACTGCCTGCG
>NZ_JBFXIO010000247.1:0-7887 GCF_050175855.1 Piscinibacter sp. | reverse complement strand
CAGGTAGCTCTTGGCCGCCACCTCGGGCGGCTGCGGCATCTGGGCCTGAGCGGTCGTGGGGGTAGCGAACGGAACGGCAAAGGCCAGCACAGCCAGCCAGGAAGCGAGTCTCTTCATCGGAGGTATGGGAAATCGAAAGGGCAGGGGTCCGAGCACGCCCGGGCCCGAAGGTTCAGGTTGGTTTCAATCGGCCACGATTCGCAGCTGCTGCATGAGCACGTTCTTCAGCAGCCCGAGCTGGCCATGGAAGAAGTGGCCGGTGCCGGGAAACACGATCACCGGAAGGGCCAGCGGCCGCGCCCAGTCGAGCGTGGCCGACAGCGGCACCACGTCGTCGACTTCGCCATGGATCACCACGGTGTCGGCCGGCACCGCGGGCAGTTGCTGCTTCTGCGTGGAAGGGCCCACCAGCGCCAGCCGCTGCGGCCTGGCATCGTCGGGCAGCCGCGAGGCGGCCTGCGACGCGACATAGGCGCCGAAGGAGAAACCGGCCAGCAGCAGCGGCTCGCCGTCGCGGCGCATGGCGGCGATCACGGCCAGCGCGTCGTCGATCTCGCCGCGGCCCTCGTCCCACGCCCCTTCGGAGGCACCGACGCCGCGGAAGTTGAAGCGAACGCTGCGCCAGCCGAGCGCCACCGCGGCTCGCGCGAGGGTCTGCGCCACCTTGTTGTCCATGGTGCCGCCGTGCTGCGGGTGCGGATGGCAGATCACGGCGACACCGCGCTCGGCCGTGGCCGGCGCGTCGATCGCGCATTCGATCGCCCCCGCCGGCCCGGGCACGAGCTGGCGGACGGTCTGGCTGTTCACCGGCCGACGCCGGGCGGCAGCAGCAGCCGCTCGACCACTTCGCCGCGCTTGAGGTGTCGGTCGACGATCTCGTCGATGTCGGACTGGTCGACGTAGGTGTACCAGACGGCTTCCGGGTAGACCACGGCCACCGGCCCGCCGGCGCAGCGGTCGAGGCAGCCGGCCTTGTTGACGCGCACGCCGCCCGGGCCGGCCAGGCCTTCGGCCTTGATGCGCGCCTTGCAGCGATCGAAGCCGTCCTTCGCGCCGTGCTGGGCGCAGGCGTCCTCGCCGTTGTCGCGCTGGTTCAGGCAGAAGAAGATGTGCCGCTGGTAATAGCTCATGATGCGATTCTAGGAGGCGCTCAGTCGTCGCCCCGTGCAGCCACGCGCGTGAGCAGGTAGACCAGGGTGGCGTACGGCCACAGCCAGCCCACCCACTGCGCGGCGCCGTGAAAGTGGATGAACCGCCCCTGCTCCCAGGCCTGCAGACTCTGCGCGAAGTAGGGGTCGGCCGGGGCGTGGGCGACCAGCGCGACCAGGGCCGACAGGGCCACCAGGCCGATACCCGCCGCGGCGCGGCGCGGCAGGGCCGCGGCGGCCAGTGCCAGTATCGCCCCGAGCGCGAAGCCAGCCTCGGCGTTGGGCGTGCGCCAGGCCAGGGCATGCTGCGGTCCGAAATTCATGGCGGTCGACAACGTGGTCGCGCCGGCGCCCAGCAGCACCGCGCCGGCCACCAGCGCCGGGCGCCGCCAGCCGGGCCGCGACACCGACAGTGCCACCATGCACGGCGCCAGCAGGCCCAGCGCCACCGTGGCGAGTTCCTGGCCGGCGCCCAGCGGCTGGTAGGGCAGTTGGGCATCGAGCCATGGGGCCAGCGAGGGCAGCACCGGGCTGCCCTCGAGCGCCCACTGCAGGCCCTCCTGCAACCGCGGCAGCACCTGCCCCACACCGAGCGGCACCGGCGTCGGGAACAGCAGCGCCACCGGCCACAGCACCAGCAGCGCCAGCCCGCCCGCGCTGCCAGCGATGAACCAGCGCTCGCGCACCGCCTGCCACCGGCTCACGCCGCCGAGCCGATCGGCCGTCCTGGCCAGCACTGCACCCACCGCGCTTCCGGCCACGTTCATCGCCAGGTCGAGGTTCGACGGCACGCGCCGCGGCAGGTAGTTCTGCAACCACTCCATCGCCAGCGAGAGCACGGCGCCGGCCAGAACCGCCGCGAGAACGCTCGCGCCCGGCGTCCTTCCGGCTCGCGACATCGCCACGCAGACCAGCGCGCCGAGCGGCAGGTAGCCCAGCAGATTGGCGAGCAGGTCGAAGGCCGTCCAGTAGCGCGGCCAGGCCAGTGCCAGGAACTGCCACGGTGGCTGGCCCGACGCCCGCCACTCGCCGAACGGGTAGAGGCTGGCGTAGACGATCAGCCCGGCGGCCAGCCAGGCCAGCGGCACGGCGGAGCTGCGCTGGCGGTTCACGGCCGCCCCTTTCGTGTCCTCAGAAGGGCTTGACCACCACCAGCACGACGATGGCGGCGAACAGCAGCACGGTCACTTCGTTGAAGACGCGGAACCAGCGCTCGCTGCGCCGGTTGGCGAACTGCTCGAACTGGCGCAGCACGCGGCCGCAGAAGTGGTGGTAGCCGATCGTCCCGACCACCAGCAGCAGCTTGGCGTGCATCCAGCCGTTGCCCGGCCCTTTGCCGATGCCGTAGTACAGCCACAGCAGCAGGCCCAGTACCAGGGCCGGGATCATCAGGATGCCCGAGAAACGGTACAGGCGGCGCGCCATCAGCAGCAGGCGCTCGCGCTCGGCATGGCTGTCGGCCGGCACGGCGGCGAGGTTCACGAAGATCCGCGGCAGGTAGAACAGGCCGGCAAACCAGGCGGCCACGAAGACGATGTGAAAGGCTTTGACCCAGAGCATCGGCCGATTATCGCGACATGCCGGCCACGGCCCGGCCCAAGAAAAAGCCCCGGCCGGGGCCGGGGCTCAAAAAGCCTTATCGCTGTCATCACGGTAAGGCACCTGCTCAGGGAGGAAAAGCAGGGAACGATACCCTTGCGGATATCATTCACTTGTAACTTTAGCACGCACATCTGGGCGCTGTGAACACTTGTGCATAGCTCCCACTTCACGAAAAGAGCCATGCAGACGCCGCCGCCCTACCCCGCCAGCCGCCCGCGACGCCTGCGCCGCGATGCCTTCACCCGCGAGCTGGTGCGTGAGCACCGGCTTCACCCGAGCGACCTGATCCTGCCGGTGTTCGTGCTCGCCGGGCAGAACCAGGTGCAGGACGTGGGCTCGATGCCCGGCGTGCAGCGCCTGAGCCTCGACCGCCTGCTGCCGGTGGCCGAAGACTGCGTGAACCTCGGCATTCCGGTCATGGCGCTGTTCCCGGTGATCGACCAGAAGCTCAAGTTCGAGGACGGCCGCGAGGCGCTCAACCCGGAAGGCCTGGTGCCCACCGTCGTGCGCGAGCTGAAGAGGCGCTTTCCCGAGCTCGGCGTGATGACCGACGTGGCGCTGGACCCGTTCACCTCGCACGGCCAGGACGGCCTGCTGGATGACACCGGCTACATCCTCAACGACGAGACGGTGGCGGTGCTGACGAAGCAGGCGCTGGTGCAGGCCGAAGCCGGCGTCGACATCGTGGCGCCCAGCGACATGATGGACGGCCGGATCGGGGCGATTCGAGCTGCACTCGAATCGCGCGGCAGGATCCACACCAGGATCATGGCCTACAGCGCCAAGTACGCCAGCGCCTTCTACGGCCCGTTCCGCGATGCGGTGGGCTCGGCCGCGAACCTCGGCAAGAGCAACAAGAAGGTCTACCAGATGGACCCCGGCAACACCGACGAGGCGCTGCGCGAGGTGGCGCTGGATATCGCCGAGGGCGCCGACATGGTGATGGTCAAGCCCGGCATGCCCTACCTCGACATCGTGCGCCGCGTGAAAGACGAGTTTCGCGTGCCGACCTTCGCCTACCAGGTCAGCGGCGAGTACGCGATGCTCAAGGCCGCGGCCGCCAACGGCTGGCTCGACCACGACGCGGTGATGATGGAAAGCCTGCTGGGCTTCAAGCGCGCAGGCGCCGACGGCGTGCTGACCTACTTCGCGCGCGACGCCGCGCGGCTGCTCAAGGCCGCCTGAGGCCCGGCGCGCAAGACCCCATGCGCGTCTTCCACGTCCGCGGCGAGCAGTTCACCGAGCTCGACGCCCTGCCCGAGGCACTGCCGGCCGCCGGCTACCTGTGGGTCGGCGCGGCGCGGCGCGAGTTCGAGGTGCAGATCGCGACGATCCAGGGCCGGCTCGCCACCTGGACCGGCGGCAACCTGGTCGACCTGCACGTCTCCGACCTGCTGAACAACCAGCTGCCCTCGCACTTCGACACCACCTCGGGCTATGACCTGCTGGTATTCCGGCGGCTGGCCGCAGGCGCAGGCACGACCGGCAGCTTCATCGACGACAGCCAGGGCACGATCGCCTCGGCGCGACAGGCGCTGGAGGCCATCGACACCAGCCCGGTGGGCTTCGCGGTATTCGACCGCGTGCTGCTGACCGTGCACCCGACCGACTGCCTGGTGCGCGACTACTTCGCCGCGCGGCTGCAGCAGCAGGCGCAGCCCGGCGAGGCGCGCGGCGGCCCGCGTCTGCCGAGCAGCCCGGCCGACCTGATGCTGCGCATGGTCAACCACATGGTCGACAGCTACCTCGAGCTGCGCCGCCTGCTGACGCGGCAGTTCACGCACCTGCAGAACGAGCTGTTCCGACCCAGCGGCGGCTTCCGCAACTGGCAGCTGCTGCTCGAGTCACGCAACGCGCTGCACCTGCTGGAAGACACCTGCGAGGACCAGCGCAGCGCCCTGGTCGAGTGGATCGACGCGCTCGACGAGTGGCCCGACGAGATCGAAGCGGCGGGGCGCCGCGAGCGCGAGATGCTGCGCCTGCGCTCGCGTGACGTGGTCGAGCACATCGAGCGCGTTCTGGCCCACGTGCGCCGGCTCGAGAACTCCGCCGAGACCGCGGTGCAGATGCACTTCTCGGCGCAGAGCCACCGCACCAACTCGATCATGCGCACGCTGACCGTGCTGACGGCGATCTTCCTGCCGCTGAACCTGGTCACCGGCTTCTTCGGGATGAATTTCGACGCCCTGCCGCTGATCCACAGCGCCACCGGCTTCTGGATCGCCGCCGGCATCATGCTGGTGCTGGGCATCGGGCTGAGCCTGTTCTTCTGGCGCAAGAACTACCTGGGCAGCCGGCATTGAGCGGCGCGCACTTCAGTGCGCGGCAGCTCGTGCTGCTGGCGCTGCTCACGCTGGTGTGGGGCCTGAACTGGCCGATCATGAAGTTCGGCGTCACCCACTTCCCACCGCTGTCCTTCCGCGCGCTGTCGATGTGGCTGGGGCTGCCGGTGCTCTACCTCGCCGTGCGCGCGATGCGCATCCCGCTGGCGATCGAGCGCAGCCAGTGGCCCGAGCTGGCCAGGCTGACCTTCACCAACATGATCGTCTGGCATGTGCTGGCGATCGTCTCGGTGCAGGCGCTGTCGTCCGGCCGCGCCGCCATCCTCGGCTACACCATGCCGGTGTTCTCGGCGCTGTGGGGCATGGCGCTGTTCGGCCAGCGGCTGTCGGGCCGGCAGCTCGCCGGCGTGGCCGCCGCGGCGATCGGCGTGGCGCTGCTGCTGTGGCACGAGCTCGGCCGCATGGCCGGCAAGCCCTGGGCAGCCGGCGGCATGCTGGTGTCGGCCGCGGTGTGGGCGCTGGGCACGCAGCAGCTGCGCCGCACACGGATGACGGCACCGACGCTGGCCATCGTGTTCTGGATGACGGTGGTCACCACGCTCGTGATGACGCTGCTGGCCGCCGCCTTCGAGCAGCCGCGCTGGCAGATGCCGTCGCCGGAGGTGTGGGCGACGATCGTCTTCAACGCCGTGCTGATCTTCGGCTTCGCGCAGCCGGTGTGGCTCTACCTCGCCCGCGCACTGCCACCGGTGGCCTCGACGCTGTCGGTGATGCTGATACCGGTGCTGGGCACGCTGTCGGGCGCCTGGTGGCTGAACGAACAGCTGCACTGGCAGGACTTCGCCGCGATCGTGCTGATGCTGGCGGCGATCGCCTCGGTGCTGCTGCCGGCGCGCGCCGCGGCGCCGGCTCAGTCGGCTCGCCCGTCGACGTAAGGATCGGCGAAGCCGAGCGCCGCGAGGATCTCCCGCTCGCGTGCTTCCATCACCCGGGCGTCGCGCGAGCGCTCGTGGTCGTAGCCTTGCGCGTGCAAGGTGCCGTGCACGAGCAGGTGGGCGTAGTGCGCCTCGATGGCCTTGCCCTGCTCGTGCGCCTCGCGCTCGACCACCGGCGCGCACAGCACCAGGTCGGCCTGCACGACGGGCTCGCGTGCATAGTCGAAGGTCAGCACGTTGGTGGCGTAGTCCTTGCCGCGGTAGTCGCGGTTCAGCGCACGGCCTTCATCGGCGTCGACGATGCGCACGGCAATCTCCGCCGGCGCCCCGAGTGCCGCGCGCATCCAGCGCGCCACCTTGTGGCGTGGCAGCCGGTCGCGATGGCGGGCGTCGGCGAACTGCAGCGACAGCGAGAGCGCGGGGCGGGCTTCGGCCATCTCAGCGCTCGTCGGCACGCGCCGCGTCGTAGGCTTCGACGATGCGCGCCACCAGCGGATGCCGCACCACGTCGGCCGAGGTGAAGCGGGTGGTGGCGATGCCGCGCACGCGGCGCAGCACGCGCTCGGCGTCGACCAGGCCGCTGGGCATGCCCTTGGGCAGATCGATCTGGCTGACGTCGCCGGTGACCACCGCCTTGGCGCCGAAGCCGATGCGGGTAAGGAACATCTTCATCTGCTCGGGCGTGGTGTTCTGCGCCTCGTCGAGGATCACGAAGGCATGGTTGAGCGTGCGGCCGCGCATGAACGCCAGCGGCGCGATCTCCAGCGTTCCCTTCTCGAAGGCCTTGGTCACGCGGTCGAAGCCCATCAGGTCGTACAGCGCGTCGTACAGCGGCCGCAGGTAGGGGTCGACCTTCTGTGACAGGTCGCCGGGCAGGAAGCCGAGGCGCTCGCCTGCCTCGACCGCCGGGCGCGTGAGGATGATGCGCTGCACCTGGCTGCGCTCCAGCGCGTCGACCGCGCAGGCCACGGCGAGGAAGGTCTTGCCGGTGCCGGCCGGGCCGATGCCGAAGGTGATATCGTGCGAGAGGATGTTGCGCAGGTAGGTCACCTGGTTGGGCGTGCGCCCGGTGAGGTCGCTGCGGCGCGTGTGCAGCACGATCTCGCGCTCGCCGTCGTCGTCGGTGGGCGGCGCGTCGGCCGCGGTCGCGGTGCGCAAGGCAGGCGCCTTCAGGTCGGACATCGCTTCCACGATCGCCAGTTGCACCTGCTCGGCGGGAATCACCCGCCGCGCCCGGTCGTACAGCGACTGCAGCAGCGCCACCGCCCGCTCGGCCTGGCGCTTGCCGCCCTCGACACGGAACGACTCGTTGCGCCGCGAGATGGTCACGTCGAGCGCGGCTTCGATGCTGCGCAGGTGCTCGTCGAGGCTGCCGCACAGGTGGGCCAGCCGCGCGTTGTCGGGCGGAATGAAGGCGTGGCGAAGGATCACGGCGGCAAGGGTGGGCGCAAAGCCGGCATTGTGGCGCCAAGCCGGGCGCGAGCGTGGCATCCGACCGCTCGGGCGCCGCAGCCATCCTGCACAATGCCCGGCGATGCCTTGCACCGCCCTGCTCCGCACCCTGGCGCGCTGCGCTCTCGTCGCGCTGCTGGCCTGGAGCGGCGCGACGTCGGCCGCGCCTCCCTCGACCCAGCTGATCACGCAGGCCCTGGCGGTGGCCGGCAGCGCCGAGCGCTTCCCCGAGGGCGACCCGGCCGCCATCACGGTGGCGCTGCCCGACGACTGGAGCGAGACCAACCCGCGGCAGGACGGCGGCGTCTGGTACCGCGTCGAGTTCGACCCCGGCCACGCCCTGGACCGCAACGACTTGCTCGGGCTGTACGTGCACCGCGCCTGCAGTGCGCGGGACGTGTATCTCATCGGCCGGCGCATCCACTGCGGCGGCCGGCCCGCCGGTTCGCTGGCGCGCGACTGCCACTC
>NZ_JBFXIO010000246.1:0-7973 GCF_050175855.1 Piscinibacter sp. | reverse complement strand
CATGGGCTGATGGCCATGCCCGATGGCGGTTTCGTCGCGGTGGCCAACCGCCCGGGCCGCTGGCTGCTGCGCTGCGATGCGCAGGGCCGCGTGATGCAGCGCCATGAACTGGCCGACGATGGCGCGCCGCACACCCTCGGCGGCCACGCGCTGCTGTCGGCCGACGGCCAGCGCCTGTTCACCTGCGAGACGAACCCCGACACCGGTGAAGGCTGGATCGGCGTGCGCTCGCCCGACACGCTGCGCCGCCTCGGCGAGTTCCCGAGCCAGGGGCTGGACCCGCACCAGATGCTGCTCGACGGGCAAGGCCGGCTGTGGGTGGCCAACGGCGGCATTCCGCGCCTGCGCGACGGCCGCAAAACGGCGATGGAGCGCATGGCGCCCTCGCTCGTTCAGCTGGTGCCGGACGACGGCCGCCTGCTCGCGCAGCACCGCCTCGACGACCCGCGCCTGAGCCTGCGCCACATCGCCTGGGCCGAAGGCGGCGACGAGCGCCTGGGCGTGGCGCTGCAGGCCGAGCACGACGACGAAGCGCGGCGCCGCGAGGCCCCGCTGCTCGCCGTGCTCGAGCACGGCCGCCTGAGCCTGCCGACCCGCGACGCCCAGGGTGCGGGCTACGCCGGCGACATCGCGGCCGGCCCCGGCGGCGGCTTCGTGCTCAGCGGGCAGCGCACCGGCCGCGGTCTGTGGTGGCACCCGGGCGCATCGACGGAGTTCGTGCGCGTGGCCGAGCTCGGCGAGCCTTGCGCGCTGGCCAGCTGGGACGCCGGCCGCGGCGTGCTCATCGCGGCGCGCCTGGGCGTGGCCCGCTGGCATGCCAGCGAGGCGCCGCGCATGCTGCGCTGGCCGATGCCGATGTCACCCGACAACCACTGGCTGCTGCTCGGCCCCGGCGCGTGACCTCACGAATGCGCCAGGCCCGGTGACGGCGCGACCATCGGCGACCCGGCCAGCAGGGCCTCCAGCCGCTCGATGCGATGGCGGTGCGGCGTGGTGATGGCGTAGAAGTTCTCCTGCAGCCGCGTCGAGCGGCCGACCACGACGAGCACGCCCGTGCGCAGTTCGTCCTGCACCACCACCTCGGGCAGCACCGTCAGCCAGCCGCTGTCGCGCGCGATCAGCCGCAGCATGGCCATGTCGTCGACCTCGGCACGCCAGCGCGGCGTCACGCCGGCGGTGAGGCACAGCGCGTCGAACTGGCCGCGCAGCGCGCTGCGCGGGCCGGGCAGGGCGAGCTCGACACCGTCGAGGTCCTCTGGGATGCGCAGCCGGCGGCCCTGCCACGCCGCCGCCGGCCCGACCAGCGAGATCGCCTGGCTGCCGAGGAATCGGCAGTGCAGCGGCCGATCGGCGTCGGCGGGCACCGTCTCGTTGGCCAGCACCACGTCGAGCTGGTGCTGCACGAGGCGCTGCAGCAGCCCCTCGAGCAGGCCGGACTCCAGCGTCAGCACCACCGTCGGGTCGGCCATCAGCGGGCGGATCCAGTTCTCCTGGTAGTTGCGCGACAGCGTGGCCACGCTGCCCACGCGCAGCCGGGTCATGCCCTGGCTGCGCCCCTGCAGGCGCCCGAGCATCTCCTGGCTGAGGCCGAAGATGTTCTCGGCATAGGCCAGCACGAGCTGGCCGGTGTCGGTCAGCTTGAGGCGGCGCCCTTCGCGCTCGAACAGCGGCTCGCGCAGGCGCTCCTCGAGCTGGCGGATCTGCGACGACAGTGCCGACTGCGACAGGTGCAGCTCCTGCGCCGCGCGCGTGAGGTGCCCGGTGCTGGCCACGCGCCAGAAGTAGAAGAGGTGGTGGAAATTCAGTTGGTCCAGCCGCATCGTTCTGCTTTATCGAACAAGATGTTCCTATCAATGTAATTTACAGAACGCCAGCCGACAAGCAGCATCCCGCTCCGTGATTCCGGAGTGCCCGACATGGACTGGTTGCCTGCCCTGCTGATCGCATTCGCCCTCGCGCCGGCCGCGCTGATGGCCCTGGCGATCGCCCTGCCGCGCTGGCGTGCGTTCGGTGTGCTGTCCACGCTGGCGCTGCTCGCCGCACTGGCCACGTTGGTGGCCGCCTGGGCGGGCCCACCCGCCGGCGCCGAGCTGCCCCTGCCCGGCCTGGCCACGAGCACCCCGGGCGCCTGGATGGCGGTACTGGTGCAGCTGCTGGGCACGGTGATCGGCGTGTTCTCGGCGCGCTACCTGCAAGGCGAACCGAACCAGCCGCGCTACCTCGCCGCCTTCGCCGCCGTGCTGGCCGCCGTGCAGGTGCTGGTGCTGGCCGACCACTGGTTCGTGCTCATCGCCGCCTGGGCTGCCGTGGGCACCGCGCTGCAGCGGCTGCTGTGCATCTACCCCGAGCGCGCCTTCGCCCTGCTGGCGGCCCACAAGAAGCGCCTGGCCGACCGGGCCGCCGACGTGCTGCTGCTGGCCGCCGCCGGCTTCGCCTGGGCCGAGGTGGGCAGCGGCTCGCTGTCGGAACTGTGGCGACATGCGGCGCAGGGCGAGGCCACGCTGCTGCTCGACGCCAGCGCCGTGTGCCTGGTGCTGGCGGTGATCCTGCGCACCGCGCTGCTGCCGGTGCACGGCTGGCTGATCCAGGTGATGGAAGCGCCGACGCCGGTGTCGGCGCTGCTGCACGCCGGCGTGGTGAACCTCGGCGGCTTCCTGCTGATCCGCTTCGCGCCGCTGCTCGAGACCGCTCCGGCGGCGCGCTGGCTGCTCATCGTCTTCGGCCTGGCCACGGCGCTGCTGGCCGGGCTGGTGATGCTCACCCGCGTGACGATCAAGGTGCGGCTGGCCTGGTCGACGGTGGCGCAGATGGGCTTCATGGTGCTGGAGTGCGGCCTGGGCCTGTACACCCTCGCGGCGCTGCACCTGATCGGCCACTCGCTCTACAAGGCGCATGCCTTCCTGTCCGCCTCGTCGGTGGTGCAGCAGGCTCGGCTGCAGGCGATGCGCGGCAGCGCGTCGCCCTCGGCCGCGAGCCTGGCCGCCGCGCCGCTGCTGTCGGTGGCGATCGTCGCCCCGGTGCAGGCCATGGCCGGCACCGCGGCCTGGCCGTGGTGGTGGAGCGGCGTGCTGGCGCTGGCCTGGGCCCCGCTGTTCTGGATGCCTGCGAGGCGCGAAGGCGAAGCCTCGACCACGATGACGCGAGGTCTCGCCGGCGTGGCGATGGTGGCCGCGCTGACCGCCGCGATGCAGCTCGGCCATGCGCTGCCGCTCGGCGTGGCCGACACGCCCCTTGCCGCCGCGGGCGTCGTCGCCCTGCTCGGCATGGCCGCGATGTACCTGTGCCTGGTGGCCATGCAGCTCCGCCCGGCGCAGCTGGCCGCGTGGCGCCGCTGGAGCTATGCGGGCTTCTATGTCGACGAGTTCTACACCCGCCTGGCGCTGCGGCTGTGGCCCGCGCGCTGGGCGCCGGCGGCGCGCGATCGCACCCATGGCGCGACCGCTGCGACGCCGGTGGCCGCCAGCCGCTGACCCCGCCCACGGAGACCTCATGCAGACCACCCTCGACCGCCCCGCCGCCGCCCCCGCGTTAACCCCCGCGGTCAACGGGCTCGACGCGCGCATCGATACCGCCTGCGAGCAGGCCTGCCGAACCATCGCACCGGCATGGCCGCTGGACCGCGCGATCGCCGTCAACCCGCACTGGGCCCGCATCGGGCTGCCGGTGCGCGAGGTCGCCGCGCGAATGGCGGTGCTGGCCGGCATGCAGGTGTTTCCGTCGCGGCCGGAGATCCAGCGGGCGTGGGACTCGGGCCGCATCACGGCGCACGACCTCGACGGCGCGCTGGGCCAGCTCGGCGCGGACGACGCCGCGGCACCCGCGCCGGCCGACTGCATCGCGGCGCTGCACACGCCGGCGCGCCTGCCGCAACTGCCCCTGCTGATCGACGTGCTCGACGACGACCCGGCGCGCCACACCCGGCTGTCGTGGCGGCAGGCCATCACGCACCAGGTCAGCCAGACCTGCGCGGCCTACTTCGACGAGCAGCAGGCCGACTGGCAGCCCGAGCGCGGCCAGGGGCTCTATGCCTTCTGGCGCGACACGCTGACGCACGACCACGGCATCGGCGTGCTGATGGGCCTGCCCGACCTGGAGCGCCGCCTCGGTGCGCTGCCGGCCAGCCGGCAAGAGGCCGAGCGCTGGGTGCTGCAGCGCCTCGGCCTGCCCGAGCCGGTGTGGGCCGACTACCTCGAAGGCGTGCTGCTCACGGTGCAGGGCTGGGCGTCGTGGTGCGCCTACCTGGGCTGGCAGGCCGGGCTCGAAGGCCGCAGCGACCCGCACCTGCGTGAGCTGCTGGCCATCCGCCTGGCCTGGGGCGCCATCCTTCTCGCGTGCAAGGACGATGCGGCCTCCCGCCGCGCCTTCGCGGCGCTGCGCGCCGAGTGGGCCCGAGCGCCGGTGTTGATGCAGCAGGCCTCGCAGGCGCTGCGCATCGACGAGGCCTGGCAGCTCGCACTGGAGGTCGGCTACCAGCGCAGCCTGGCGCAGCGGCTGAAGCTGGCCGTGCCGCAAGCGGCGCCGGCACCCGAGGTGCAGGCCGCGTTCTGCATCGACGTGCGCAGCGAACCGCTGCGCCGCGCTCTCGAAGCGGTGTGGCCGGGCATGCAGACCATCGGCTTCGCGGGCTTCTTCGGCCTGCCCGTGGCCTACACGCCGCTGGGCACGGCGGCGCGCCGGCCGCAACTGCCGGGGCTGCTGCCACCGGCGGTGGAGGCCACGGACGTGGTGATCCCGGCCAGCGGCCAGGTCGACACGCCCGGCGCCGAACTGCAGGCAGCCGCCCGCCGGGCGCGGCAGCAGCACTTCGCGGGAACGGCGCCCTGGCTGGCAGGCAGCCGCTGGCCGAACACCGCGTTCTCCTTCGTCGAGGCGGCCGGTGTGGGCTACCTCGGCAAGCTGTCGCAGTGGCTGCGGCCAGCCGCACGGGCACGCGAGTCCGACGACCTCGCCGGCCTGCCCGCGCGCTACCGCCCGCTGTGCCGCCCCGCGCTGCACGGCCTCGACAAGCCGGCCCAGGTGGCGCTGGCCGCGCGCGTGCTGCACGCGATGGGGCTCGACCGTGGCCTGGCACCCCTGGTGCTGCTGGTGGGCCACGGCAGCCAGAGCGCCAACAACGCGCAGGCCGCGGCGCTGGATTGCGGTGCCTGCTGCGGGCAGACGGGCGAGGTGAACGCGCGCGCGCTGGCAAGGCTGCTCAACGAGCCCGCGGTGCGCGCCGGGCTGCAGGCGCAGGGCATCACCGTACCCGCCGAGACGGTCTTCGTGGCCGCGCTGCACAACACCACCACCGACGAGATCGAAGGCTTCGACCTCGACCTGCTGCCGGCGCGCGTGCGCGCGCGCTGGGAGCGGCTGCAGCCCGTGTTCGCGCAGGCCGGAGACCAGGTGCGCCGCGAGCGCGCCGCCCGACTCGGCCTCAATCCGCGCGCCGGCCAGCAGCCGCTGCTCGAACAGCTGCGCCGGCGCGCCAACGACGGCGCGCAGACACGGCCCGAGTGGGGGCTGGCCGGCAATGCCTGCTTCCTGATCGCGCCGCGGCAGCGCAGCCGCGGCCTGGTGCTCGACGGCCGCGCCTTCCTGCACGACTACGACGCCGACCACGACGCCGACGGCAGCGTGCTGGAGCTGCTGATGACGGCGCCGATGCTGGTCACGCACTGGATCAACTGGCAGTACCACGCCTCGACCTGCGAGCCCGAGCGGCTGGGCAGCGGCAACAAGCTGCTGCACAACGTCGTCGGCGGGCGCATCGGCGTGTTCGAGGGCAACGGCGGCGACCTGCGCATCGGCCTGGCGCGCCAGTCGCTGCACGACGGCCAGCGCTGGATCCACGAGCCGCTGCGGCTGACCGTGGTCATCGACGCGCCGGCCGCGCGCATCGAAGCCATCCTGCAACGGCACGACGTGGTGCGCCAGCTGGTCGACAACGGCTGGCTGCACCTGTGGCGCTTCGGCGAAGCGGAGCTGCTGCGCTACGCGCAGGGGCTGTGGCGGCCCGTGCAGGCCGCACTCGCTTGACGGGCAGGCGGGGCGGCGACCGACTCAGCGGGCCTCGACCGCGCGCAGCGAGGGCAACTGCCACTCACCCGAGAATGAGCGCATCGCGCCGCGGGTCTGGTCGTTGAGGGCACGCGCCCAGGCCACGACAGGCGCGGGCACGCCGGTGTCGTCGGGCATGGACTCCGGTGGGGTGAGCAGCTGCGCATGCTCCTCGCGCACGAAGGCCGTCACGCTCAGCATCGAGCCGCTGGAGGCCGCGTAGGTGCTCTTGACGACGTAGCCCGCGCCTTGCGGCACGGGCTGGCCGCCGTCCTGCAGGGTGCCGGCGACCTCGGGGAACGACTGGCCGATCACCGCCGCCAGGTCGAGCCGGCCGACGGCGAACACGCATTCGTTGCCCATCGCATGGAACGGGCTGTGCACGTAGGTGTGCGCGTCGTTGCGCATCTGCTTGCAGCTCTCCGTCCAGATGAAGCGCCCCGCCTCGCGCGTGGACTCGATCAGCAGCGCCGCGACAGGGTCGCTGCCCCCGCTCGACAGCAGCACGAGCTGCCGGTCGATGCGCACCGGGTCACCACCGGTGAAGGCACGCTTCAGCGGCGCGTTGTAGACCTGCATGCCGGCCGGCAGGCTCAGTTCGGTGTGGCCGGCCTTGACGGTGACGGGCTGTGCCCAGGCGCTGCCGCACAGCAGCGCTGCAGCGAAGGCAGCGGGAAGAAACTCGGTTCGAGAAGGCATCGGGAAGGTGGTCGTGAAGACACGACAGACTACACGCCGCCGGCCCCTTCGGCTCCGGGCAGAACGAGGATCGCCCATCGAGGACCCATTGTTCCCCCCGCGCGACGGGCGGGCGCTCAGCGCGCCTTCTTGACGTAGGCGTCCGTCACCCGCGGCTGCAGGCGCTCGAGCGCGGCGCTGGCCGCGGCGCGGTTGTCGAAGGGGCCGATGGCGACCACCCACAGGTCGGGCGCGAGCAGCGGGTACTCGGACGAGTCGACCAGCCGCGCGTCGAAGCCGGCTTCCATGACCGCCATGAGCTGGCGTTCGGCACGGACCTTTTCGGCGCGCCTGAACGAACCGGCCACGACCAGCCAGTCGCCGGCCGGCGCCTGTGCCGCGGGCGGCGGCCGGCGCACTGCCGGTTCGTCCGGGGGGCGGGTCTTACCGGCGGGCGGCGTGTGAGGGCCAAACGCCACGTAGCCGGCGATGGCCACCAGCGCCAGCGCCGCGATCGCGACAATGCCGTTGCGCCAGCCTCGCTCCGCGGCGGGGGCGGCGGCCGGCGCCGCAGCCTGCACGGGCGTTGCCGCCGGAGCCGGCGCAGGGGTTGCGGGCGCACGGCCGAGCAGGCGCCGCATGTCGCCGAGCAGGTGCGCGAGGTGCTCGGACGCCTGCCCCGGCACCCAGCCCGACAGGTCCGCGACCTGGATCTCGCGGAAGCCTCGCGGCGGCGTCACGGCGTCGAGCATCACCGGCACGAGCACCTGGCGGGCCTTGCCCTCGTCGGCTTCTTCCAGCACCCACTGCGATTCCACCGAGTGGGCCGACCAGGCCACCACCACGCAACGCGCCTGCTGCAGCGCCGCGCCGATATGGCCGCGCCAGGTGCTGCCGGCGGGAATGCGACGGTCCCAGAAGACGCTCCAGCCCTCGGCCTCGAAGGCCGCGACGAGGGGCCGGATCCGCGCTTCGTCTTCGCGGGCGTAGCTGACGAAGATGGCGCTCATGCTGGCGGTCAGTCTAATCCCGCATCGACGCCCCGGCCAGGACGCACGCCGCGTCAGCGGCGCTGCGCCTGCTCGTCGTCGATCGCCTTCTGCACCGCACGATAGAAGTCCTCGCGCTGCTGCGTGGCCAGCGGGTCGGTGGCGCCGCCGCCCCAGTTGGCGTTGCCGGCGATCACCAGCCTGCGCCGGGGATCGATGAAGATGCCCTGACCGAAGATACCGCGCGCGGCGAAGCTGCCGTCGTCG
>NZ_JBFXIO010000245.1:0-7993 GCF_050175855.1 Piscinibacter sp. | reverse complement strand
TGCAGGCGGCCGAGGCGATCGAGGAGCAGGCCGAGCGCATCAGCAACGTGACCTACACCCATCCGAACGAGGACGGCTCGGTTTCCGAGGAACCCGATCTCGCCACGGTGGCGGCTGCGGTGCCCAAGGTCGGCCGCAACGATCCCTGCCCCTGCGGCAGCGGCAAGAAGTACAAGCAGTGCCACGGCAAGCTGGCCTGATCGACCGACCCTTCGCGCGGAGGCCTGCATGCCCGTCAACCTGAGCGCCCCGAATCCCGACGAACTGCATGCCGTGCCCGGCGTCGAGTTGGGCGTCGCGATGGCCGGCGTGCGCAAGGCCAACCGCCGCGACGTGCTGGTGGTCAAGCTCGCCGAAGGCAGCGCTGTGGCCGGCGTGTTCACGCGCAACCGCTTCTGCGCCGCGCCGGTGCAGGTGTGCCGCGAGCACCTGGCGGCCGCTCAGCGCATCCGCGCGATCGTGGTCAACACCGGCAACGCCAATGCCGGCACCGGCGCCGATGGCCTGGCTCGCGCGCGCTCGACCTGCGCGGCGCTCGGCCGCCTGATGGGCGTGAAGAGCGAGCAGGTCCTGCCGTTCTCCACCGGCGTGATCATGGAGACGCTGCCCAACGATCGCATCGAGGCGGGGCTGCCGGCCGCGCTGGCCGACGCGAAGGCGGCGAACTGGGCGCTGGCCGCCGAGGCGATCATGACCACCGACACGCTGCCCAAGGCGGCGTCGCGCCAGGTCACGATCGGCGGCAAGACCGTGACGATCACCGGCATCAGCAAGGGCGCCGGCATGATCCGTCCGAACATGGCGACCATGCTCGGCTTCGTCGCCACCGATGCGGTGATCGCGCCGGCGCTGATGCAGTCGCTGGTGCAGGAGGCGGCGGACCACTCGTTCAACCGCATCACCATCGACGGCGACACCTCGACCAACGATTCCTTCGTGCTGATCGCCACGCAGCGCGCCGGCCATGCGCCGATCACGGCGCTCGAATCGGCGGAGGCGCGGCAGTTCCGCGAGGCGCTGATCGCGGTGTCGCAGCAGCTCGCCCAGGCGATCGTGCGCGACGGCGAAGGCGCGACCAAGTTCATCACCGTGCGCATCGAGGGCGGCCGCAGCGAAGACGAATGCCGCCAGGCGGCCTACGCGATCGCCCACTCGCCGCTGGTGAAGACGGCCTTCTTCGCCAGCGACCCCAACCTCGGCCGCATCCTGGCGGCGGTGGGCTATGCCGGCATCGGCGACCTCGACCAGTCGCTGATCGACCTCTTCCTCGACGACGTGCACGTGGTGCACCGCGGCGGCCGTCGGCCGGAGTACCGCGAGGAAGACGGCGCCCGCGTGATGAAGCAAGCCGAGATCACCGTGCGCGTGAACCTGAACCGCGGCAGCGCGCAGGCCACCGTCTGGACTTGCGACTTCAGCTACGACTACGTGAAGATCAACGCCGACTACCGCAGCTGATTGGCCCGAGCGGCGCGCCACGCGCCGTGCACCAGCCACAGCGCGGCACCGGCGGCTGCGAGGTGCTTGAGCGTGTGACCGCTCAGCCAGGCCAGGTGCTCGAAGACGGCGTGGTCGGCCACCTCCAGCGCCTTGGCGAGCGCGTAGCCGAGCAGCACGCCCCACCAGGCACGATCGGGCGCCGCGGCCGCGAAGCGCCTCGGCAGGCTCAGCAGCAAGGCGGCAGGCACCAGCAGCATCGGCAGGAATTGCACGAACAGGTACGCGCGCAGGTCGCTGCGGCCTGCGGCCTCGCTCCACCACCACAGGGCGACCGATGCGCTGGCCAGCACGAGCGCCCCGGCCAGCACGCCGCTGCGCGACCAGCGCTCGTCCACCCGTTCGGCGAGGAAGGCGCAGGTCAGCGCCGCGCAGGCCCAGGCGATGGGCAGCCGGTCGAAGGCCAGCGAAGCGTTGTCCGGCGCCCAGTGGTAGAAGGCCGAGCCCGCCGCCGTGGCGATGAGGGCGACGGCGAACGCGCGCCAGGCCGGCGTGGCCGGCGTGCGCGGCAACCCGCGCATCGCCCACAGCCACCACGCGCCGATCACGGCGAACGGCAGGTTGCTCAGCACGTCGGCGGCATTGGGAATCGCCAGCCAGGCGCGCCGATCGGCGAAGTGGTGGTAGCTGTCCCACTGCGGGATCGGGCCGTGGATCCACAGCGCCGCGGCGAGCAGTGCCGCGAGCGCAAGAAGAATCCAGGCCCGCGGCCCGACATGCGGGGCGAGTGCCGCCGGCTTCGGCGATGTCATCGGTGAGTGCATGGCGTGCATGCTGCGCCGGGCATCGTGCCGCCGGCAAGCGCGCCGGCGCGAGGCCGATGCGCCGCCACCCGCGGTATCGCGCCGGGCCACCCCCCACGTTTGCCACGTTGCCCAGTCACGCACGGCACTGCTAGCATCCTGGCCATTCACCCCATCGAGCGCACCATGAACCACGCCATCCACCTCACGCACAACGCCGGCACCGGCGCCGCTGCGTCGGGCATGCCGTGGTCGGCATCGGCATCCCGATCGCGCAAACCAGTCGCCCTCCCGGCAGCTGCGTGTGCCGCGAACCGCCCGATTCCGCGGGTGTTCGCCGGCTTCTAGTCCTCTCGGCCCCTTGCCTCCACCGAGGCGCCCGCCGAGAGATCCGGCGGGATGAATCGGGGCCTTCGATTCCCTCGCCACCCCGGGCCCACCGGCCCACCAGGGCGCCCACCGGCACCCGACGAGAGACAACGGGAGGACGCAACCATGACGCCATGGCTGCTGAGTCTGAGACAGAGCGCGCTGATGCGCTTCAAGCGCTGGCTGGACGACGCCCTGCCGCGCCACGACCTGCTGCGCCAGGCCACCTACCGCCGGCTGTGGACTTCGATCCTGATCAGCTCCTTCGGCGGCCAGGTGACGATGCTCGCGTTGCCGCTCACGGCGGCCGTGCTGCTGCACGCCACGCCGACGCAGATGGGCCTGCTCACAGCGATGGAGATCGTGCCCTTCGTGCTGTTCTCGCTGCCCTCCGGCGTGTGGCTCGACCGCGTGCGCAAGCTGCCGGTCTACGTGATCGGCGAGACGATGCTGGCCTTCGTCGTGGCCAGCGTGCCGCTGGCCTGGTGGATGGGCTGGCTGAGCATGCCCTGGCTGTACGTGGTCGGCTTCGTGATCGGCACCGTCTACACCACCGCGGGCTCGGCGGCGCAGATCGTGCTGACGCAGGTGGTGGCGCGTGACCGGCTGGTGGAGGCGCATGCCAAGAACGCCCTGGCCACCTCGGGCGCCGAGGTGGCCGGCCCGGGCTTCGCCGGCGCGCTGATCAAGGTCGTCGGTGCGCCGCTGGCGCTGCTGGTGGATGCGCTGATGCTGATCGTGTCTGCAGGCATCCTGCGCGGCATCGTCGTCAACGAGGAGCGCCGGCCACGTGCCGATGCGCACTTCTGGCGCGACCTGCGCGCCGGCGTGCGCTTCGTCGCCGGCCATCGGCTGCTGATGGCGCTGGCCTGCGCGGTGGGGGTGTGGCAGATGTGCCACCACGCGGCGCTGGTCGTGCAGATCCTCTTCGCCACGCGCACCTTGGGCCTGTCGGAGCAGGCCGTGGGCCTGAGCTACATGGGCATGGGCGTGGGCACGATCGTCGCGAGCGTGTACGGCAACCGCATCAGCCAGCGGCTCGGGCCGGGCCGCTGCCTCACGCTGGGCTTTGCGGTCTGCGGTGCCGGCTGGTCGATGCTCGCGCTGGCGCCGGCCAACCGCTTCGGCGTGGCCGCTTTCGCACTGATGCTGCTGATGTTCTCGGCGGGTGCCGTGCTGGTGTTCATCAACTTCCTGGCGCTGCGCCAGGCGGTGACGCCCGAGCCGCTGCTCGGCCGCATGACCAGCACGATGCGCTGGCTCATCCTCATCCCCGCCGCGCCGGGTGCCTTGCTCGGTGGATGGCTGGGCGAACACGTGGGCCTGCGCGCCTCGCTGGCCTTTGCCGGCGGCACGGCGCTGCTGCTGGCGGGCGTGGCCTCGCAGGTGCGCGTGATCGCCGATCTGCGAGAGCTGCCGAAGCCCGAACACGATGACGACTGGATCGGTGCCGAGTCCGCCGGCATCGCCCCGCAGACCACGACTTGACCGACAGGGAGAACAAGGACATGGACCCCGTGCTGATCGAGGTGCCCGAACGCATCGAGACCGAGCGATTGATCCTGCGCTGCCCGCGCCCCGGCGACGGGCCGACGGTCAACGAAGCCGAACGCGAGACGCGCGCCGAGCTGAAGCCCTGGATGCCCTGGGCGCATGTGGAGAAGAGCCTCGACGACTCGGAGGCCTATTGCCGCCGTATGCAGGCGCGCTACCTGCTGCGCGAGGATCTGGTGCTGTTCATCTTCGAGCGCGACGTGATGGGCCGCGAGGGCCGCTTCCTCGGCGGCACGGGCCTGCACCGCATCGACTGGACGCTGCGCAGCTTCGAGATCGGCTACTGGCGGCGTACCGGCTGCGGCGGTCAGGGCTACGTCACCGAGGCGGCGCGGGCGCTGGCGCGCTTCGCCTTCGACCACCTCGCCGCGCGGCGCGTGGAGATCCGCACCGACGATGCCAACAGCGCGAGCTGGAAGGTGGCCGAGCGTGCCGGCTTCACGCTCGAGGCGCTGCTGCGCGGCGATAGCCTGACGCCCTCGGGCGAGATCCGCAGCACGCGGGTGTATGCGCGGGTGCGCGGGATCGAGGAGCGGCTGACGCTGTCAGTCGCGAAGTGACTCGCCCGGCGAGAATCGATCCACCGCGTCGGTGATGATCCCGTCGATGCCGAGCTCCAGCAGCCGCTGCGCCTCGGCGGGGTCGTTCACCGTGTAGACGAGCGCGCGAAGGCCGGCGCCATGCAACTGCGCGATCAGCGCCTCGTCCATCACGGCATAGTTGGTCACGCAGGCGCGTACCTTGAGCGCGCGGGCGATGTCGAACCAGCCGCTCCACAGCGTGTCGAGCAGCAGGGCGCGCGGCAATTCAGGCGCGGTCTCGCGCGCACCCTGCAGGGCCTCCGGGCGGAACGAGCTGAGCAGCGGCGGCGCCACCGGCGCGTGGCGGCTCGCCGCCCACAACCGCACCGCCTCGCGCGCCACCACGCGGCCGGTCTCCGGCTCCTGGCCGGGCGTGGGCTTGATCTCGATGTTCAGGGCGAAGCCGTTGCGCAGCACGTAGGCGGCGATGGCCTCCAGGCTCGGGATCGGCTCGCCGGCGAAGGCGCGGCTGTGCCAGCCGCCGGCGTCGAGGCGCGACAGCTCGGCCCAGCTCCGCGCGCCGGCCGTGCCGCGCTCGGGCGTGGTGCGTTGCAGGGAGGCGTCGTGCAGCAGGAAGGGCACGCCGTCGGCGCTGAGCTTCACGTCGCACTCGAAGGCCCGGTAGCCATGTGATGCGCCGACACGGAAGGCCGCGAGCGTGTTCTCCGGCGCCAGCTTGCCGGCGCCGCGGTGGGCGATCCACAGCGGGTAGGGCCAGTCGCCGTTCGTCGCCATCTCAGCCGATGCGCTGCTGCGACGCAGCGTCGAACCAGTGCAATTGCTCCGCCGCACCTTGCAGCGTCAGCGTGTCGCCGTTGCGCGGGGCCGGCAGCGTGGCATCCACGCGCACGGTGAAGGCCTGGGTGCCGACCAGGCCATGGATCAGGCGTTCGGCGCCGAGCATCTCGGTCGTCTCCACCTTGAACGGCCAACCCAGCGCCCCGGCCGGCTTGAGCGACGAATGCTCCGGCCGCAGCCCGACGATCAGCTCGCCCGAGCGCGGCGCGGCAGCCGGCAGCGGCAGTTGAGCGCCATCCACCGTGAAGCGCGAGCCGTCGGCCACGCCGCGGATCAGGTTCATCGGCGGCGAGCCGATGAAGCCGGCCACGAAGGTGGTGGCCGGCACGGCGTAGACCTCCGCCGGCGTGCCGATCTGCTCCATGCGGCCGGCGTTCATCACGATCATGCGCTGCGCCAGCGTCATCGCCTCGACCTGGTCGTGCGTGACGAACAGCGACGTGACGCCCAGCTCGGCATGCAGCTTCTGGATCTCCAGCCGCGTCTGCGCGCGCAGCTTGGCGTCGAGGTTCGACAACGGCTCGTCGAACAGGAAGACCTCCGGCTGGCGCACGATCGCGCGTCCCATGGCCACGCGCTGGCGCTGTCCGCCGGAGAGCTCGCGCGGCTTGCGCTTGAGGTAGGGCTCGAGTTGCAGAATGCCCGCCGCCTTGGCCACGCGCGCCTCGATCTCGGCCGCCGGCACCTTGGCGATCTTCAGGCCGTAGGCCATGTTCTCGAACACCGACATGTGCGGGTACAGCGCATAGTTCTGGAACACCATCGCGATGTCGCGGTCGCTCGGCTCCACATCGTTGACCACGCGCCCGGCGATGGCGATCTGGCCGTCGCTGATCTCCTCCAGTCCCGCCACCATGCGCAGCAGCGTGCTCTTGCCGCAGCCCGAGGGCCCGACGATGACGATGAACTCGCCGTCGTCGATCTCGGCGTTGACGCCGTGGATCACCTGGTTCGCCTTCGGCCCCTTGCCGTAGCGCTTGACGACGTTGCGGATGCTGATCGCTCCCATCGGACTGCCTTCTTCTATTTCTCGGTGTCGACCAGGCCCTTGACGAACCACTTCTGCATCAGCAGCACCACCAGCGCCGGCGGGATCATCGCCAGCATCGCAGTGGCCATCACGATGTTCCAGTCGGTGGCGGCGTCGCCGCCGCTGATCATGCGCTTGATGCCGATGACCACCGGGTACATCGATTCGTCGGTGGTCACCAGCAGCGGCCAGAGGTACTGGTTCCAGCCGTAGATGAACTGGATGACGAACAGCGCCGCGATCGAGGTGGCCGACAGCGGCACCAGCACGTCCTTGAAGAAGCGCATCGGGCCGGCGCCGTCGATGCGCGCGGCTTCCACCAGTTCGTCGGGCACGGTCAGGAAGAACTGGCGGAACAGGAAGGTGGCGGTGGCCGATGCGATCAGCGGCACCGTCAGGCCGGCATAGGTGTTGAGCATGCCCAGGCCAGCCACCACCTCGTAAGTCGGCCCGATGCGCACCTCCACCGGCAGCATCAGCGTGACGAAGATTGCCCAGAAGAAGACGTTGCGCAGCGGAAAGCGGAAGTAGACGATGGCGAAGGCCGACAGCAGCGAGATCGCGATCTTGCCCAGCGCGATCACCAGCGCCGTGATCAGGCTGACCAGCATCATGCGGCCCACCGGCGCGTTCGAGGCCGCGCCCATCGCCGTGCCCTGCAGCGCGGCGAGGTAGTTCTCGACGAGGTGGCTGCCGGGCAGCAGCGACATCGGTGCCTGCACGATCTGGTCGGCCGTCTGCGTCGAGGCGACGAAGGTGACGTACAGCGGGAAGGCGACCACCAGCACGCCGAGGATCAGCACGGCATGCGCGAGGATGCCGAGGGTGGGGCGGCGTTCAACCATGAGCGGCGCCCATCAGTAGTTGACCTTCTTTTCCACGAATCGGAACTGCACGACGGTCAGCGCGATGACGATCACCATCAGCACCACCGACTGCGCCGCCGAGCCGCCCAGGTCCATGGCCTTGAAGCCGTCGTAGTAGACCTTGTAGACGAGGATCGCGGTGTCCTTGCCCGGTCCGCCCTGCGTGGCCGCATCGACGATCGCGAAGGTGTCGAAGAAGGCGTAGACGACGTTGATCACGAACAGGAAGAAGGTGGTCGGCGACAGCAGCGGGAACTGGATGGTCCAGAAGCGCCGCCACGGGCGCGCGCCGTCGATGGCCGCGGCCTCGATCAGCGACTTCGGGATGCTCTGCAGCCCGGCGAGGAAGAACAGGAAGTTGTAGGAGATCTGCTTCCACACCGCGGCGGCGACGATCAGCGTCATCGCCTGCCCGCTGTTGAGCAGGTGGTTCCAGTCGACGCCGAAGCTGCGCAGCGCGTACGACACGATGCCGATCGATGGCGCGAACATGAACAGCCACAGCACGCCGGCCACCGCCGGCGCCACCGCGTAGGGCCAGATCAGCAGCGTGCG
>NZ_JBFXIO010000244.1:0-8005 GCF_050175855.1 Piscinibacter sp. | reverse complement strand
CGCGCAACCCGAAGACCGGCCAGTTGGTCTGGACGCGTCCGGTGGTCGAAGGCCACATGGGCTACACCTTCGACAAGGACGGCAACAAGAAGGAGAACGGTGTCTCCGGCACCGCCGGCAAGAGCTGGCCGGGCGACCTGTGGAAGACCGGCGGCGCGGCCACCTGGCTGGGGGGCACCTACAACCCGAAGACGGGCCTGGCCTACTTCGGCACCGGCAACCCGGCGCCGTGGAACAGCCACCTGCGCAAGGGCGACAACCTGTTCAGCTGCTCGACCGTCGCCATCGACGTGAAGACCGGCCAGATCGTCTGGCACTACCAGAACACGCCGAACGACGGCTGGGACTTCGACGGCGTCAACGAGTTCGTGACCTACGACGACGGCGCGCAGGTGCTCGGCGGCAAGGCCGACCGCAACGGCTTCTTCTACGTCAACGATGCGAAGACCGGCAAGCTGGTCAACGCCTTCCCGTTCGTCAAGAAGGTGACCTGGGCCACCGGCATCGACCTGAAGACCGGCCGGCCGAACTACGTGCCGGAGAACCGCCCGGGCGACCCGACCGCTGGGGCCGACGGCAAGAAGGGCAACGTCGTCTACTCGGCGCCGTCGTTCCTCGGCGGCAAGAACCAGATGCCGATGGCCTACTCGCCCGACACCAAGCTGTTCTACGTGCCGGCCAACGAGTGGGGCATGGAGATCTGGAACGAGCCGATCACCTACAAGAAGGGCGCGGCCTATCTCGGCGCCGGCTTCACGATCAAGACCAACAGCGATGGCCCGATCGGTGCGCTGCGCGCGATCGACCCGAAGAGCGGCAAGATCGTCTGGGAAGCCACCAACAACGCGCCGCTGTGGGGCGGTGTGCTGACCACCGGCGGCAACCTCGTGTGGTGGGGCACGCCGGAAGGCTTCCTGCAGGCCGCCGACGCGAAGACGGGCAAGATCGTCTGGAAGTTCCAGACGGGCTCCGGCGTCGTCGCGCCCCCGGTGACCTGGGAAGACAAGGGCGAGCAGTATGTCGCCGTGGTCTCGGGCTGGGGCGGTGCCGTGCCGCTGTGGGGCGGCGACGTGGCCAAGAAGGTCAACTACCTCGAGCAGGGCGGCTCGGTGTGGGTGTTCAAGCTGTTGAAGTGAGACCCTGACGAAGGCGCGCCGCCGATCGGGAACCGTTCCCGGGACAGGCGGCGCGCGCGACGGCACACTGAGGCCGTCCACGATTCGCATCCGTCGACTTTGGCGCCACGCTCCGCGACCCGCGGGCGTGGCGTTCTTCTTTCGTGGCACGATCGGCGCCATGACACGCCTGCTCGCCGCGCTGACGTTCGCCTTCCTGTCGTTGAGTGCTCATGCCGCCGACCGCCCGTACGTCTTCGCCAACAGCGGCGCCGCGGAAGAAGACGAGGAGCAGGTCTGGTCAGTAGAGAATTGGTACCGCAAGGCCGGCCGGCAGGCGTCGCTGACTGTCGCACCCGAGTACGCCTTCGATCCCGACAACTCGCTGCAGGCCGAGTTCCGCCGCGTGGTCGACCGGTACAACGGCAACGGCCACGAGCTGGAGATCGAGTTCAAGCACCTGTTCAACCGCATCGCGCGCGAAGGCTGGGGCTGGGGCGTGGTGCTCGCGCTCGACATGGAGCGGCCGAAGGGCGGGCCGTGGGAACGCGCCGCAATGTCGGTGAGCCTGCCCTTCACCTGGCAACCGGGCGAGGCCGAGACCAGCCGCGTGCACCTCAACGTCGGCGTGGCCAAGCCGCGCGAGGAGCGGCGCGTATTCACCGCGGTGATCGCCGGCGAGCACGAGGTGTGGCGCCGCACGTCGCTGTTCGCCGAAGTCGCGCGCGACCGCGAAGGCACGCTGCAGCACGCCGGCGTGCGCCACTGGCTCAAGCGCGAGCGCCTCGCCGTCGACGTCGCCTGGCAGCGCGTGCGCAGCGACGAGGTGCGCGGCAGCGGCGTGGTGCTGGGCATCGCCTGGTACGACCTCTGATCGCACGGTGAGCGATCCGCGCGTGCCGCTGGACCTGCCGCGCCGCGTCATGCGGCGCGCGCTGGCAGTGGCGGCGATCACCGTGCTGGCGGCCCTGGCCCTGGGCCTGGCGCGCACCAACGCCGACATCGACAGCGAGGTGAACGCGGCGGTGTCGCTCGCCGCCACCATGGAACGCCTGTCGCGTGCCGGCGAGCTCAGCGATGCGCAGCTCGTCGCACTGCTCGCCTGGCGCGGCGAGGAGACGCCCTTGCGCCACCTCTCGCTGTCGCTGCGCGACGCCACCGGGCGGCTGCTGGTCGGGCGGCTGCCGCCGTCGTCGGCCTCGCCGATGATCGAGCGGCTGGTCGACTGGCACCGGCGGTGGCGCCCCGGCGCGGCAATCGAGCCGGTCACCTGGACCCTGGAGCGGCCCGGCAAGCCGCCGTGGATCCTCACTCTCGCCGCGCAGCCCGACAGTGAGCGCCGCGAAGCCGCGATCTACCTCGCCAGCCTGCTGGGCGTGCTGCTGGCCGGGCTGGTGGTGATGATGGTGGTGATGGGCTGGAACGTGCGTTCGGCCTTCCGCCCGCTGCAGGGCATGCTGGCGGCCATCGGCCGCATCCAGGCCGGAGACACCGCCGCCGCGCGCGCCATGCCGACGATGCCGATCGGCGAGCTGGAGCAGATCGCCGCGGCGCTGCGTTCGCTCGGCGCCGCGCTCGACGCCGCGCAGGCCGAGCGGCGGTTGCTCGGCCACAAGGTGCAGTCGCTGCAGGAGGAGGAGCGCATGCGCCTGGCCCGCGAACTGCACGACGAGTTCGGCCAGCGCCTCACCGCGATCCGTGTCGATGCAGCGTGGCTCGCGCAGCGCCTGAAGGATCTGCCCGACGTGCAGCCGGTGGTGCAGGGCATGAGCGAGCAATGCGCGGCGATCCAGAGCGACGTGCGCAACCTGCTGGCGCGGCTGCAGCCGCTGGCCGGCGCCGGAGAGGCCATCACGGTGGCCACGCTCGCCGAGCTGCTCGGCGGCCTGGCCGACGGCTGGCGGCGCAGCGCCAGCGGCGCGCTGCGCGTGCACCTCGACATCGACGCGCCGGCGCAGCGTACCCTGCCGCACGACCTCGCCCTGGCGCTGTACCGCATCAGCCAGGAGGCGCTCACCAACGTGGCACGGCACGCCCAGGCCTCGGAGGTGAGGCTGAGCTTGCGCTGGCCCGACGGCGGCGATGCGATCGAGTGGTCGGTGGCCGACGACGGCATCGGCCTGCCCGATGGCGACGCCGCGCTGCGCCGCGGCAACGGGCTGGCCGGCATCAAGGAACGCGTGTGGGCCTTCGGCGGCGACCTGTCGCTGAGGGCCGCGAGGCCCGGGAGCGGCAGACCGGGCTTGCGGCTGTCGGCAGTCCTTGGCGTACCGCCCGCCTAGGACGGCAGGCATCGCGCGGGCACGTCGAGCCCATGCGCCCGCAGGGCCTTTGCCGCTTCGCGCCGGCGCGAATAACATGCGCCGCACCGGCAGCCCGCCCGAAAGGAGATGCGCATGTCGCCGAGCCGACGACGCCTCATGGTCGCGAGCGCGGCCTCCTGTGCACTGCCAGTCGTGATGCTGCAGGGCTGTGCCAACGCGCCTGCCTTGCCGCCCATCCCGGCCGAGCTGGTCGACGTCGCCGAGGTGCCGGGCTTTCGCGGCATCCGGGCGTTCGGCGATGGCTCCGGCCGCAAGGAGATGGACCTGTGGGGTACCGGAGGACCGTCGGGCTTCACGAGCCACGACGCCATGGCCGGCAAGGGGCCGCTGCGCGTGCTCGCCATCTCGGGCGGCGGCTCGAACGGTGCCTTCGGCGCCGGGGTGCTGGCGGGGTGGAGTGAAACCGGCCAGCGGCCCGAGTTCGACATCGTCACCGGCGTGAGCGTCGGTGCGCTGGCGGCGCCCTATGCCTTCCTCGGCCCGGGGTTCGATGCGCAGATGTCGCAGCTCTTCACCGGCCTGAGCTCGGAGAACATCGTGAAGCCCCGGCCCCGCTTGCTGGCCCTGTTCAACGACGCGCTCGCGTCGTCGCAACCGCTGCGCGAGCTGATCGCGCAGCACTTCGACGCCGGCATGATGCGCGCGGTGGCTCGCGAACACCTGCGCGGCCGCCGCCTCTTCGTGGGCACGACGCATGTCTACGCCAGCCGGCAGGTGACCTGGGACCTCGGGGCGATCGCGTCCACCGGCAAGCCCGAAGCCCTGGCGCTGATTCACCAGATCCTGCTGGCCTCCGCCTCGGTGCCCATCCTGCTGCCGCCGGTCTACCTCGAGGTGGAGGCGGGCGGCCGCCGCTTCCACGAGATGCACATGGACGGCAGCCTCACGCGCCAGCTGTTCGTATGGTCTCCCGCGTTCGACTGGGCCAAGGTGATGCAGGCGCACCGGCATCGCGGGCGACCGGAGTTCTACGCCATCCGCAATGGGCGTGCGAAGTCGGAGTACATGGTGATGCCGCCGAACGTCGCGGCGCTCGGCGAGCACGCGATGTACCTGATGTCGCAGTCGCAGGGCGTGGCGGACCTGTACGTCGTCTACACGCAGGCGCAGCGGGCGGGTGCGCAGTTCCGGGCCGCTTGGATCGGCGACGACTTCGAGGCGAGCTGGGACCAGTGGTACGACCCCCGCTACGTCCAGTCCCTGTTCGCCCACGGCCGGACGCGTGCCGCCAGCGGCGAGGTGTGGCGCTCCGCGCCGCCCGGCTTCGAGGCCGGTGCGCCGGGCGCCACACCCTGATGGATCCGGGACGAAGAGCCTGCGCGGGCGCGGGCTCTTCGAGACGCTTCGCTCAGAAGAAGCCCAGGGCGTTGGGCGAGTAGCTGACCAGCAGGTTCTTGGTCTGCTGGTAGTGGTCGAGCATGGCCTTGTGCGTCTCGCGGCCGATGCCCGATTCCTTGTAGCCGCCGAAGGCCGCGTGCGCCGGGTAGGCGTGGTAGCAGTTGGTCCACACGCGGCCGGCCTGGATGGCGCGGCCCATGCGGAAGGCACGGCTGCCGTCGCGCGTCCACACACCGGCGCCCAGGCCGTAGGGCGTGTCGTTGGCGATCGCCAGCGCCTCGTCCTCGGTCTTGAAGGTGGTCACCGCCAGCACCGGGCCGAAGATCTCCTCGCGGAAGATGCGCATCGAGTTGTTGCCCTTGAACAGCGTCGGCTGGATGTAGTAGCCGCCGGCCAGGTCGCCGCCGAGCTGCGCCTTGCCGCCGCCGGCCAGCAGCTGCGCGCCTTCCTGCTTGCCCAGCTCGAGGTAGGACAGGATCTTGTCCATCTGCAGGGCCGAGGCCTGTGCGCCCATCATGGTGTCGGTGTCCAGCGGGCTGCCCTGCTTGATGGCCTTCACGCGATCCAGCGCGCGGGCCATGAAGCGGTCGTAGATCGATTCCTGGATCAGCGCGCGGCTCGGGCAGGTGCACACCTCGCCCTGGTTGAAGGCGAACAGCACCAGGCCCTCGATCGCCTTGTCGAACAGCGCGTCGTCGGCCGAGGCGATGTCCTCGAAGAAGATGTTCGGGCTCTTGCCGCCCAGCTCCAGCGTGGCCGGGATCAGGTTGCCGGCGGCGGCCTGCGCGATCACGCGGCCGGTGGCGGTGCTGCCGGTGAAGGCGATCTTGGCGATGCGCTTGCTCTGCGCCAGCGGCATGCCGGCCTCGCGGCCGTAGCCGTTGACGACGTTGAGCACGCCCGGCGGCAGCAGGTCGGCGATCAGTTCGGTCAACACGAGGATGCTGATCGGCGTGCTCTCCGCGGGCTTGAGCACCACGCAGTTGCCCGCGCCGAGAGCCGGCGCGAGCTTCCACGCCGCCATCAGGATCGGGAAGTTCCACGGGATGATCTGGCCGACCACGCCCAGCGGCTCGTGGAAGTGGTAGGCAATGGTGTGGGCGTCGATCTCGCTGAGCGCGCCTTCCTGCGCGCGCAGGCAGCCGGCGAAGTAGCGGAAGTGGTCGACCGCCAGCGGGATGTCGGCGTTCAGCGTCTCGCGCATCGGCTTGCCGTTGTCCACCGTCTCGGCATAGGCCAGGCGCTCGGTGTTCTGCTCGAGGCGGTCGGCGATCTTCAGCAGCACGTTGGCACGCTCGGCCGGCGAGGTGGCGGCCCATTTCGCGGCGGCCGCGTGGGCGGCGTCGAGCGCGCGCTCGATGTCGCGCTCGTTGGAGCGCGCGGCCTGGGTGTAGACCTTGCCGCTGATCGGCGTGACGACGTCGAAGTACTGGCCATCGACCGGCTTGACGAACTGGCCGCCGATGAAGTTGTCGTATGCGCGCTTGAACTCGACCGGCGCGCCGGCGGTGTTGGGATGGGCGTAGAGGGTCATGGCTTGTCTCCGTCCGGAAGGTGGTTGGAATGGCCGCACGATCCGGATGCCGCGCGGAACCGGGCGGGCCCCATCGCACGCGGCGTGCCAGCGCGGTTCGCGCACGAATCGCCTGATCCGGCGCAAGAACCGGGTCAGGCGACGGCGCGAGACTGTGCCGTCGCTGTCCCGCGGCGCGGCACTGTCACGAAGCGGGACAGCCCCAGGCCCGATTTCCGCCGAAGTGCTTGCGCGTGCGCAGCCGGTGGGTAGGCTCGAAGCTTACGTGCCCGAGGCACGCCGAGGCTCGCCAGAAGCCGCCACAGGAGACAACGATGCAGCACGCCATCGCCACCCGTTCCGCCGCCGCGCGCCTGCGCGAGGCCCGCCGCCAGTTGCTCGAGCAGGGCGACGTCGCCCCCGGCCTGATCACGCCGGCGCTGCAGCGCAGCTGGCAACGCAGCGCGGGCTTCGGCCTGGCGCCGCTCGGCCGCATGCCCGGCGCGCCGCATGCCTCCGCACCGCAGCTGGCGCGCGCGCTCGACCACCAGCGCGAGCTGGTGGCTCATGCGCGGCCGGTGATGGAGTACCTGTTCGACCAGACCCGCGACACCGACAGCATGGTGATCCTCGCCGATGCGCAGGGCATGCTGCTGCAGGCGCTGGGCGACGCCAGCTTCGTCGATCGCGCGCAGCGCGTGGCGCTGCGCCCCGGCGCCAGCTGGCACGAGCAGTGGCGCGGCACCAATGCCATCGGCACGGCGCTGGCCGATGCCGCGCCGGCGGTGGTGCACGCCGGCGAGCATTTCCTCGAGCGCAACGGCTTCCTCACCTGCACCGCCGCGCCGATCGCCGACCCCTGCGGCCGCGTGCTGGGCGTGCTCGACATCTCCGGCGACCACCGCGGCTACCACCGCCACACGCTGGCGCTGGTGCGCTCGGCGGCGCGCATGATCGAGCACCGCCTGTTCGACACCCGCCACGGCGCCGGCCTGCGCGTGCGGCTGCATGCCCAGCCCGAGGGCATCGGCACGGTGGCCGAGGGCCTGCTCGCGCTGACCGAGGAAGGCTGGATCACCGGCGCCGACCCGACCGCCCGCGCCATGCTCGGCCTGGCCAGCGCCGACGGCCGCGCGCGCGGCATCGACGAGCTGCTGCAGCTCGGCATGGACACGCTGTGGGCCTGGGCACGCCAGGGCGGCACGGCGCCGCACAGCGTGCGCCGCCACGACGGCAGCGTGCTGTGGTTGCGCGTCGAGGCGGGCCGTGCGGTGCTGGCGCTGCAACCGGGCCGGCCGCTGCCGCGCAGCAGCGCGCCGGCCGATGCGCTGGCCGCGCTGGACAGCGGCGACGCCGCGATGCGTGCCGCGGTCGACCGCGCGCGGCGCGTGCTCGACAAGCCGATCGCGCTGCTGCTGCAGGGCGAATCGGGCGTCGGCAAGGAAGTGTTCGCTCGCGCCGTGCACGCCTGCAGCGCGCGGCGTGAGTCGCCCTTCGTGGCGGTGAACTGCGCCGCGCTGCCCGAGGCGCTGATCGAGGCCGAGCTGTTCGGCTACCGCGCCGGCGCCTTCACCGGCGCCAGCCGCGACGGTGCGCCGGGCCGCATCCGCGAGGCCCATGGCGGCACGCTGTTCCTCGACGAGATCGGCGACATGCCGCTGCCCCTGCAGGCGCGGCTGCTGCGCGTGCTGCAGGACCGGCAGGTGCTGCCGCTG
>NZ_JBFXIO010000243.1:0-8060 GCF_050175855.1 Piscinibacter sp. | reverse complement strand
CCAGGCGTGGCAGTGCCTCGACCACGTCGGCCGGCGTCACGTAGTACTCGCCATGCGCACACCCGAAGTGCCGGGCCGCGATGCGCGCGTACTCGGTTTCGTCGAATCCGGGCACGTCGAAGCCGATCGAATAGGCCGGGGCCGGCCGGCCGGAGACCCGGCACAGCATGCCGTTGACGGTCGAACTGTCGGTGCCGCCCGAAAGAAAGGCGCCAACCGCTGCGCCTTCGGTCGACTCGCCGACCGCCGCCTCGAGCAGGGAGACGAACTGCGCCTTGAGCTTGCCGAAGTCTGCCGCGTCGTCCTCGGCAAACCGGATCTGCCAGAACTGTTGGGGTTCGCGCGCGGCGCCATCGCCGAACTCGATGTACTGCCCTGCGCCCAGGCGCTGCATCCCCTGGTAGATCGTGTCCGGCCCGGGGCAGACGTGGTAGTAGAGATAGTCGTAGATCGCCTGGGACGACAGCGCCGGGTGCACGTCCGGGTGGCCGCAGAGCGCGTCGAGGGAACTGGCAAACAGCAGGGTGTCGCCGAGCCTCGTGTAGACCAGCGGGTGGATGCCGATGCGGTCGATCGCCAGCCAGCCGCGCTGCCGCGTCGAGTCCCATGCGGCCAGCGCGAAGTCGCCCCCCAGGTCGGCCAACGCCTCGCGGCCGCGGGCACGCAGTGCGTCGGCGATCTGCTCGGCTGCGGCCAGACGCTGCGCCCCGGCGCGCAGCCGGGGGTGGCCCGCCAGAATCAGGGTCATGCCCTCGTGCTGCGACAGCCGCGGCCGTGCGTTGCCGCCGTATGCTGCCAGCGCCGCCCCATGCGGCAAGGCGCGGTCGGCGCCGTCGCCAGCGCCCACGCCTGCCAGCATGCCCGCCAGGGCCTCGTGCGGCGCCGCCGCGCCCCCGAACCAGCCGCATAGTCCTCTCATGTGTCCTCGCTGATCGATGGTCTGTCGGCCGCCAGTTCCTGCAACCATTGGCAGGTCACGGCCTCGACGCGCTCGGCCCACGGCCGGCTGGAAAAGGTGTGGTCGGCACTGGCGACATCGGCACGCTGAACGCCGGGACGCTGCAGCAGGCCGCGCCACTCGGGCGATGCCGATGTGTACTGCAGGAACTCCAGTGCCGTGAGGTCCTTTTCACTGATGAGAAGCAGTGTCCGGCCGGTGAAGGCGCGAAGTCCCGCCGCCATGCGCGACTGGAACGACGCTGCCACGCCACGGTTCGCAGCGGCGGGGCGCCTCAGGGCGTGCCCGAGGTTGTCGCGCAGGGAGCGCCACGAACCACGCCAGTCGAAACGACCGCCCAGCAGCTTGGCCCAGAACTCGCGCTGGAGCAGCCGTGCGCCGTAGTAGTGCTTGACCCGCGTGGCGGCCAGCGTTGCATCGCTGCGCGCCCAGGGGTTGGCGAGGACGAGCCCGGCCACGCGCGGGTCTGCGGTCGCGAACATCATGGCCGCGGCCGCCGCGTCGCAGAGCCCCCAGACGACGAGCCGACGTGCCCGCGGCACGAGCCGGGCCAGTGCATCGAGGGCCGCCTGCACGTCGTCACCCACCTGCTCGAAGCTGCGCAAGTCACCTTCGCTGTCGCCCATGCCGCGGTAATCGAAGCGCAGGCACGGCACGCCGTGCGAGGCCGCGGCACGCGCGAGACGGACGAACTGCCGGTGGCTGCCGACCCGGTACTGCGGCCCGCCGACGACCACCAGCATCGCCACGTCGAGCGCGTCGTCGTCGTGTGCCGGCCTGGTCAGCACCCCCCACAGGCGCTCGCCGCCGCAGTCGATCTTGACCGCTTCGTCGTGCAGCGCAACGGAGGTGGCCCGGGTCATGCCACGCCCACCCGTTCCAGCGACAGGGAGATCAACGCGTCGCAGTCCTCGATCTCCTGCGTCTGCCAGAACTGAGGACCGCGCACGAGGTCGAGGCTGACGTCCCGGCCAGCCACTTGCCAGCCGCTGACCAGCCGCTGCGCGGCGGCCGTGGGTTCGGCGTTGTCGGCGTGAGCCACTTCCAGCCAGGCGATGCGCCCAACGGATCCGGGAGGCGGCTTGAACTCGGCCTGTTTCAGTGACGCGGCCAGTTCGGGCGCAAGCTCGTAGCCCCCGAGTTCGACCGTCTCGCCATCGGCCAGGCGCTGCGCCGGCGTGCGATCCGCCGGTGTCGCCTTCTCGGCGCCGACGATGCGCGCGCCGGCATGCAATCGTAGGAACTGCTGCAGCACGACGGCACCCGACACGGCAGGCTGCCACAGCAGCAGATGCGCGTCAGGGCGGGTCTCCAGCAGGGGCGGCAGCAGCAGGGCGCCGGCGCGCACTCCCCACAGCCACAGCGGGCGATCGGCGGCGGCGCCTCGGACCTCGTCGCGCAGGTCGGATACCCAGTCTTCCCATCGAGCGGCGCGGAAGTCGCCGGCACTGTCGCCGCAGCCGGCCAGGTCGGGCTGCAGCACGCGCCAGCCGGCTTGCGCGAGATCGCGTGCGAGCCTGGCGCACATTCGGCGCGACTTGTTCATTTCCTCGGCGAAGGCGTGCGCCCACAGCACGGTACCGATGGCCTGCCCATCGGCGGGCTCGGAGATCATGACGAATCTGTGACCGCCCGACCCCGGCACGAAACGCGCCGACTGGGCCACCGGCCGGCCCGTCGTCATGCGTTGAGCTTGGACTCGACGAACTGCACGAGGCTGCTCACGGACTCGAACGTGCGTCCGTCGACCTCGTCGTCGTCGATGGCGAATCCGAAGCGCTCTTCCAGTGCCGTGAGGATGGACACCACTGCCATCGAATCCAATTCCGCCACGTGTCCCAACAGCAGAGACGAACCATCCAGCGGCCTGGCACCGGCTGGCAGGTTGAGGACGGACTGAAGGGTCTGGATGACTTGCTGTTCGGTGTTCACGGCGACGCTCTTCGGGAGTGAGGCGATGACGCCTGACTGGCGCCCTCGCGGGGTGCCGGCGGATTGTAGGTGTCGCCCGGACATGGGCAGCCCCCCTGTTGCAGGTGCGCGCCGCCGGTGTCGGGCTCGCGTGTGAAATAGTCTTCCTGCATGGCGCGGGAAGCATGGGCACCCTGCGCTTTGGGGGGGGGCGTGCGCCCTGCACAGCCTTCAACAATGCGATCATCTGCACACTCCGCACACATGCAGTCGCAGCTGCGCCTACGCGCCAACCGACGCCCGTCCCTCATGAGCAACAGCGAATTGAACCTGGCCCAATCAACCTCCGGCAGCGCACGCAGCTTCCACTGTCGCTTCTGCCGCGCCCCGCTCAAGACGACCTTCGTCGATCTCGGCCTGTCGCCCTTGTGCCAGACGCACACCGCGCCCGAGCAACTGCATGAGATGGAGCCGTTCTACCCGTTGCATGCCTACGTCTGCGACGAGTGCCGGCTGGTGCAGTTGCAGGAGTTCGTCTCGCCGCAGAGCATCTTCTCCGAGTACGCCTATTTCTCGTCGTACTCCAGCAGCTGGGTCGAACATGCCAGGCGCTACGCGCACATGGCGATCGATCGTTTCGGCCTCGGCGCCGGCAGCAAGGTGATGGAGATTGCCAGCAACGACGGCTACCTGCTGCAGCACTTCGTCGCCGCCAAGGTGCCGGTTCTGGGCATCGAGCCGGCGGCCAACGTGGCGAAGGTGGCCGTCGACAAGGGTGTCCCGACCACGGTGAGGTTCTTCGGCCGCGAGACGGCTGCCGAGATTGCCCGCGAGCACGGCCGGCCCGATCTTCTGCTGGGCAACAACGTGCTGGCGCACGTGCCCGACCTGAACGACTTCGTCGCCGGCATGAAGGTGCTACTGGCGCCGAGCGGTGCGATCACGATGGAGTTCCCGCATCTGCAACGTCTGATGGCCGAGAATCAGTTCGACACCATCTACCACGAGCACTTCAGCTACTTCTCGTTCGTGGCGGTCGAGAAGGTGTTCGCCCACCATGGTCTGACGATGTTCGACGTCGAGGAACTGCCCACGCACGGTGGCTCGCTGCGGATCTATGCACGCCATGCCGAGAACGAGGCGCTGCCTGTGGGGCCCCGGGTGGGTGCGCTGCGCCAGCGCGAGATCGACGATGGCTTCCTGACGATGGAGCGCTATCGCGGTTTCGGCGAGAAGGTGATGGAGACAAAGCGGAAACTGCTTGCGTTCCTGATCGATGCGAAGAATCGCGGCAAGAAGGTCGTGGGCTACGGAGCGCCGGGCAAAGGCAATACGCTGCTGAACTACTGCGGCATCCGTACCGACTTCCTCGACTTCACCACCGACGCCAACCCCTACAAGCAGGGCAAGTTCACGCCGGGCACGCGCATCCCGATTCTCGCGCCGGCAGCGATCCGCGAGGCCCGGCCTGACTACGTGCTGATCCTGCCGTGGAACCTGAAGGATGAAATCAGCCGCGAGGCGTCGTACATTTCAGAGTGGGGTGGCCGGTTCGTGGTCCCCATCCCCGAAGTCAGGGTGCTCTGACCGCAGCGAACACGGGCGGCCGTTGGGGTGCCCGCCAATCACTACAACGAAAACCAGCATGAAGATTCTCGTCACAGGCACCGAGGGCTACATCGGTGCGCGCTTGGCCCCGTGGCTGCAGTCCCACGGCCATGAGGTTGTCGGGCTCGATACCGGCTTCTACCGCGACGGCTGTCTCTACCTCGACCCGATCGGTCTGCAGGTCATGCCCCGCACGGTCTTCAAGGACCTGCGTGAGGTCACGCCCGACGACTTCGCCGGTTTCGACGCGGTGATCCACCTGGCCGAACTGTCCAACGACCCGCTCGGTCAGAACCGTCCGGAGATCACCTTCAAGATCAATCACGAAGGCTCCGTGCGCATCGCCGAGGCGGCGAAACGAGCGGGGGTCAAGCGCTTCGTCTATGCCTCGTCGTGCAGCGTCTATGGCGTCGGCACCGGTGACTTCCTCGACGAGCAGGCGCCTGTGAATCCGCAGACCGCCTACGCGCAATGCAAGGTGCTGGTCGAGCGCGATCTGCTGCCCATGGCCGATGACAAGTTCTCGGTCGTCTTCCTGCGCAACGCCACGGCTTACGGTCCGTCGCCGAGAATGCGCTTCGACATCGTGCTGAACGACCTGTGCGCCTTGGCGTGGACGAAGAAGAAAATCGCGATGGTCAGCGATGGCAGCCCCTGGCGACCGATCGTGCACATCGAGGACATCTGCGAGGCGATGCGTTGCGCGGCAGAGGCGCCAGCGGACGCGGTCAACGGCCAAGTCTACAACGTCGGGCGCGACGGCGAAAACTACCGGATCCGCGAGATTGCCGAGATCGTCGCCGCCGCGTTCCCGGGCTGCGAAGTCAGTGCGGGCCCGCCGAGCAAGGACAACCGAAGCTACCGCGTGTCGTTCGAGAAGATCGCCACCAAGCTGCCGGGCTACCAGGCCCGCTGGACCGCGCAGCTCGGTGCGGAGGAACTGCGCAAGCTGTTCGAGCGCATCGACTTCTCCCAGGAGACTTTCGAGTATCGCGCCTTCACCCGACTGAAGCAGCTCAAGTACCTGCAGCGAACGCATCAGGTGGACGACGACCTGTTCTGGAGTGCCCGATGAAAGTCGTCCTGTTCTGCGGCGGTCTCGGCACCCGACTTCGCGAGCATTCAGAGACCATCCCGAAGCCGCTTGTCAACATCGGCATCCGGCCGATCATCTGGCACCTGATGCGCTACTACGCCCACTACGGGCACAAGGACTTCGTCCTCTGCCTGGGCTATCGCGGCGACCTGATCCGCGACTACTTCCTGAACTACAACGAGTGCATGTCGAACGACTTCGTCATGTCCGAGGGCGGGCGCCGCATCGAGCCGTTGCGCACCGACATCGCCGACTGGCGCATCACCTTCGTCGACACCGGCATGCACTCCAATCTCGGCCAGCGCCTGCTTCGCGTGCGCGAGTACCTGGACGGCGAGGAGATGTTCCTGGCGAACTACTCCGACGGCCTGTCCGATCTGCGACTGGACAGCTACATCGAGGACTTCAAGCAGCGCGGCGTCATCGCCGGTGGTCTGGCGGTCCGTCCTTCGCAGAGCCTGCACGCGATCCGCGTCGACGAACAGGGCGTGGTCAGTGCCATCGAGAGCGTGCGAGACTCCGACTACTGGATCAACGGTGGCTTCTTCTGTCTTCGGCGCGAGATCTTCGACCACCTGCACGAGGGTGAGGAACTGGTCGAGCAGCCGTTCCAGCGTCTGATCGCCAAACGGCAGCTCTGGACCCATCGTCACTCGGGCTTCTTCGCCTCGATGGACACGTTCAAGGACAAGATCACGCTCGACCGGATGGAGGCACAGGGCAACTGCCCCTGGATGGTTTGGCGGCAGCCCGCGCCGGCCACCCCGGCGTTGTGAGCACGGTCGTCACCAACGGCTTGCGGGTGGGTGGATGCTGAAGCTGCAACCGCTCGCAGCGCCGGGTGAGCCCCTGCACGTGCTGTGCGTCGGCGCCCACAGCGACGACATCGAGATCGGCTGCGCCGGGACCCTGCTCGAATGGCTGGGCAGCGGCTGCCGGCTGGAATTGAGCTGGATGGTGCTGACCGGGGAGAGCGAGCGCCGAGTGGAGGCGACTCGCAGCGCTCGTGCCCTGCTTCGTCGTGCCGAGTCCGTCAGCTACTACTTTGGCGGGTTCCGCGACGGCTTCCTGCCGGCGCAGTACGAACAGGTCAAGGCCTTCTTCGAGCAGGTTCGCCAGCAGGTGTCTCCAGGTCTCGTGTTCACTCATCGGCTGGAAGACCGGCACCAGGACCACCGCCTGGCCGCCGAGCTGACCTGGAACACCTGGCGCGACCAGATGGTGCTCGAGTACGAGATCCCCAAGTACGAAGGTGATCTCGGCCAGCCCAACGTGTACGTGCCGCTGTCGGCTCAGGTGGCACGGCGCAAGGCCGCTCATCTGCAGCGGCATTTCGGCACGCAACGGTCGAAGGCTTGGTTCAGCGAAGACACCTTTCTCGGCCTGAGCCGCTTGCGTGGCATCGAGTGCCGTGCCGAAGGCGGGCATGCCGAGGCCTTCCATGTTCGCAAGGCATGCCTTACCGTGGGCCCGTCCGCCGGCCGGAGTCGCTGAAGAGGTCGGGATGGCAGGCGCGCCCATCGTCAGTGTCGGCATGCCGGCCTACAACAGCGAGAAGACGCTGCGCCAGTCGATCGACTGCCTGCTCGGGCAGGCGCTGTCCGACCTTGAACTCGTGGTGAGCGACAACGCCTCGACGGACGGTACCTGGGACATCCTGCAGGACTACGCACGCCGCGATCCACGCGTCAGGCCGATCCGGCAGAGCGTCAACATCGGCGCCAACGGCAACTACAGCGCCGTGTTCCTGGCCTCTCGAGGTCGCTACTTCAAGTGGGCCTCGTCGAATGACTGGTGCGCGCCGCGCCTGCTGCAGGCCTGTGTCGATCGGCTCGAGGCCGATCCGGGCACGGTGCTGGTCGCACCACGCACGAGACTCTTCGAGTCCGATGTCGACGACGCGGTCGACTACCGTGACGACATCGCCTGTCGCGACGAGAGCCCGGTACAGCGCTTCATCCATGTCGGCACGCACCTGGCGCTGAACAACGTCATGAACGGCGTGGTGCGTCGCGACGCACTGGCGAAGACGCGGCTGATCGAACACTATCCGGGAGCCGACGTGGTGCTGGTCGCGCACCTGGCGCTGCTCGGCAAGATCGAACTGCTCGACGAGGCGTTGTTCTACCGCCGCATGGATGCGGCCACGGCGACCCGTCTGATGAGCTCGGCCGACGTGCATCGCCACCACTACCCCGTGCCGACCTGGCGCGCCAGCCTGCCGTCGTGGCGGCTCGCCGCGGGCTGGCTGCGCGTCGCGCTGCTGACCGGCGGATTGTCGCTGCGTGATCGCACGGCGGCCGTGGACTGGGTGCTCAGGCGCGCCTACTGGAGTCGCGCTGACATCGGGCGCGACCTGGTCGAGCTGCTGCGCCTGGGGCGGCGATCCTGAGTCGATGCGCGGCGACGGGGACCACGAGGCCAGCGCTCGCTCGCTGGACCATTCGCTGGTCTCCGGCATGGCCTGGACCGCGGCGTTGCGCTGGC
>NZ_JBFXIO010000242.1:0-8062 GCF_050175855.1 Piscinibacter sp. | reverse complement strand
CTCGACGCTCTTCCGATCTGGCCGCGGCGGTGAACTCGATGGCGAAGTCGCGGTCGCTCACGGCGTCGAGGCTGTTCTGGCAGACGCTGGGCTTGCCATCGTCATCCACCATGCCCAGCGCCCGGGCCACGCGCTCGCGATCGAGCGGATAGCTGGTGCCGGCCAGCGCGGCGCTGCCCAGCGGCAGGCGGTTGGTGCGGCGGCGCACGTCGGCCAGGCGCTCGGCGTCGCGCGAGAACATCTCGACGTAGGCGAGCAGGTGGTGGCCGAAGCTCACCGGCTGCGCCACCTGCAGATGGGTGAAGCCCGGCAGGATGACCTCGGCGTTCCTGTCGGCCAGCTCGACCAGGGCACGCTGCAGCTCGACGAGCAGCGCCGCGAGGCCGTCGATCTCGTCGCGCAGCCACAGGCGTACGTCAGTGGCCACCTGGTCGTTGCGCGAACGGCCGGTGTGCAGACGCTTGCCGGCGTCGCCGACGAGCTGCGTCAGCCGCGCCTCGATGTTCAGGTGCACGTCTTCCAGCGCCAGCTTCCACCCGAAGGCGCCGGACTCGATCTCGCTGGTGATCTGCGCCATGCCGCGCTGGATCTCGGCCAGGTCCTGCGCGGCGATGATGCCCTGCGCGGCCAGCATCTCGGCGTGCGCGAGGCTGCCGGCGATGTCGGCCTTCCACAGCCGCCGGTCGAAGCCGACGCTGGCGGTGTAGCGCTGCACCAGCTCGCTCATCGGCTCGGAGAACAGCGCGGACCAGGCCTGGGACTTCTTGTCGAGTTGGTTGGAGGACATGGCGGGCGGGTGGCAGGGGCGCGCGAGGCGCAACAAGGCGTGAACGTGGGGGTCGTGCGCGTCGACGAGGTGCCGCGTTTGGCGACAATGCGCGCTGCGCCGTCATTCTATTCGGCGCCCCCGGCCGACCCGATGTCCACCGAGCCCAGCGCCCTTCCCGCCAGTCCCGCGCGCGCCGATGCGCGCAGCACCGGCTTTGGCACGACGTTGCTCGACACGCTCATGCCCGGCGAGGGCGCCGACGGCCGCTCGCGCCGCCCCGGCTCGGTGTTCGACGTCTGCCACGCCGGCGTCGTGCTGCGCACGCTGCTGGCCGCCGAGGCGGCCGTGGGCCTGGGCGTGCTGTTCGTCTCGGGAAGCTTCGACGCCTGGCTGCAGCGCCTGGCCTCGGCATCGGCCGTGGCCGTGCCCGCGGTGCTGCTCTGGCTCAGCGCCGCCTGCCTGCTCAAGCGGCCGCTCGGCGTGCTGGTGCCGGGCCTGCGCTGGGGCGTGGCGATCGCCATGGGGGCGCTGGCGGCGCTGCTGCCGGCGCTGCTGGTGCAGCAACTCGGGCTGGACCTGCTCGGCGAGCACCCGGTGCTCGGCCCGGTGGCGGCGGGTGCGGCCGGCGCCGCGGCGGTCTACGGCTGGCTGCAGCTGCGCGCCCGGGCCCTGCTGCCGGCCGACACCACGGCGCGGCTGGCTGAACTGCAGTCGCGCATCCGGCCGCACTTCCTCTTCAACACGCTGAACACCGCGCTGGCGCTGGTGCGCGTCGACCCGGCGCGCGCCGAGGGCGTGCTGGAAGACCTTGCCGAGCTGTTCCGCGTGGCGCTCACCGATATCGGCGAATCGGTGTCGCTGGCCGAGGAGGTGGAGCTGGCGCGCCGCTACCTGGCCATCGAGCAGGTGCGCTTCGGGTCGCGGCTGAACATCGTCTGGGAGCTCGACGACGCAGCTGGCGAGGCGCGCGTGCCGCCGCTGCTGCTGCAGCCGCTGGTGGAGAACGCGGTGCGCCACGGCGTGGAGCCTTCGGCCGAGGGCGGCACGGTGCGCATCCGTACCCGCGTGAAGCTGGGCCGCGCGCAGGTGGTGATCGCCAACACCGTGCCGGCCGAGCCTTCGCAGCCGGGTTCGGGCATGGCGCTGAAGAACGTGCGCGAGCGGCTGCACCTGATGCACGACATGGCCGCGCAGTTCGAGGCGCGGCGCGTCGAGGGCGCGTTCCGCGTGCAGCTGGTGGTGCCTCTATGAGTGACGTGCTGCGAATCCTGCTGGTCGACGACGAGGAGCTGGCCCGCCTGCGCCTGCGCACGCTGGTCGGCGACTGCCGCGAGGTGCCGGCCGTGGTGGTGGGCGAGGCGGCCAACGCCGTGCAGGCAGCCGACTTCCTCGCCGCCCACGAATGCGACCTGCTGCTGCTCGACGTGCACATGCCCGGCCTGGACGGCATGCAGTTCGCTGCGCGGCTGCGCCAGCAGCCGAAGCCGCCGGCCATCGTCTTCGTCACCGCGCACGCCGAGCACGCGCTGCAGGCCTTCGAGCTGGAGGCGGTGGACTACCTCACCAAGCCGGTCAAGCGCGAGCGACTGCAGGCGGCGCTGCAGCGCGTGACGCAGCGCCTGCCGCAGGCGGGCGAACGCAGCGCGGTGCCGGCGGCCGAACCCGAGGTGCTGGTGGTCAGCGATCGCGGCCGCGTGGTGCGCGTGCCGGTGGCCGAGGTGCTGTACCTCAAGGCCGAGCTGAAGTACGTGACGCTGCGCACAGCGGCGCACAGCTTCGTGCTCGACGATTCGCTGGCCGAGCTGGAGGCCCGCTTCGGCGACCGCTTCCTGCGCGTGCATCGCAATGCGCTGGTGGCCCGCGTGGCCGTGCGCGCGCTGGAGCGCCGCCAGGTTGCCGGCGAGGGCGACGACGAGGCCGGCGAATCCTGGGCGGTGCGGGTGGCACCGGTCGAAGAATGGCTGGCGGTGTCTCGCCGCCAGCTCGCCGCAGTGCGCGAGGCGCTGGTGGCGGCAGGGCGCTGATGGATCCGCTGCGCATCTGGTTCGATCCGCCGCATGTGCGTTGGCGACGGGTGGTCGTGACGGTGCTGGTTGCCACCGTGCTGGTGGGGCTGTGGGTGGCGCAGCGGCGCGGGGTGTTCGAGGGGGCGCCGGCCGCCGCGGTGGCGGTGAAGGTCGCTCCTGCCGGCGGGCTGGACGTGGCGGCCGTCGCACCCGCAACTTCCGGGTCGACGCAACTGGCCGCCGCGCCCGCGCCGGCAAGGGCGGCCTCGTCGGCGGAAATCGTCTGCGGCTTCGGCGTGGTGAGCTTCGATCCCGAGGACGAGAAGCAGATCGATGCGTTGAGCGAGGAACTCCATGCCAAGCTGGAGGCTCTTCGCGTCGAGCGTTTGCCGATCTGGCTCGCGCAAATGAAGGCCAGTCCCGACGAGGAGGTGCAGGCGGTGGCCTGGTTTGCCCAGGCGATCGAAACTTGGCGCACCAAGGTGCTACCGGCCGTGGAAGAACAGGGCAAGCCCTGGGCGAAGATCGACGTGCCCAACGATGGTCTGGACGAACTCGCGAGGCTGGCTCAGCGATCGGGCGATCCGCAGGTCTATGGTCTTGCCATGCACGCCTGCGGTTTTCTCGTGGACTTCTCTCCTAGGACGGCCTGTGCCGCATTGAGCTTCGAAGAGTGGGCACGTCGCGATCCGGACAACGGTTACCCCTGGCTGCTTGCCTCGAACTACCAGGCCAAGGGCTCTGCCCGCCGCGCGCAGTTGATCGAGCGCGCGATGTCGACCAAGGAGCTCCGCACCGGCTGGGGCTACGCTTACGAGCCGCTCTCCAGGGCGTTGGCGCCCGGTGCCTCAGCGCAGGAGCGCAGCGCCATCTTCGCGCAGGCCGTGACGCTCACGGGCATCAACCTGATGCCGCCGGTGTCGGTCATCGATCACTGCAGCGACGATGAACTGCGCAAGGATGGGCGGCGAACGCAATGCGAGTACTTCGCGACGCACCTCTCCGAACACAGTGACTCCTTCATGCTGAGTTCCTTTGGCGGGGCCATTGGTCGCCAACTGGGCTGGTCGAAGGACCGCCTCGACAGCCTGAGGCAGAAGCACGAAGCCATCCAGGTCGCAGCTGGGAAGCAGCATGAAGCGCAGGGCTGCGACGGCCTTTCGAAGATCGAGGATTACCTGGCCTACCAGTCGAAGCATGGCGAGCTCGCTGCCGCGCGCCGTGTTTTCAACTCGGAGCGGCATGACACGACGACCGCCAAGCGCTGATGCCCCTCAACCCGTATTGCGCAACCCCGCCGCCACCCCGTTGATCGAGATGTGGATGCCGCGCTTGACGCGGTCCATGCCCGGGTCGTCGTCGCGACCCGCGCGGTAGCGGCGCATCAGCTCGACCTGCAGGTGGTTCAGCGGGTCGAGGTAGGGGAAGCGGTGCTCGATCGAGCGCGCCAGCGCCGGGTTCGACGCCAGGCGCTGCTTCTCGCCGGTGATGAGCGTCAGCGCCTCGTTCGTGCGCTGCCATTCGGCCTCGATCAGGCCGAAGATGCGCCGGCCGAGGCGCTTGTCCTCCACCAGCTCCACGTAGCGCGCCGCGATGCGCAGGTCGCTCTTGGCCAGCACCATGTCGAGGTTGGACAGCAGCGCGCGGAAGAACGGCCACTGGCGGTGCATCTTCTGCAGCAGCGCGAGCTTGTCCTTGCGCGCCTTGGGCTCGCTGCCGAGGAAGGCCTCGATCGCCGAGCCGAAGCCGCACCAGCCCGGCAGCGCCACGCGGCACTGGCCCCAGCTGAAGCCCCAGGGAATGGCGCGCAGGTCCTCGATCGCGCGGGTGGCCTTGCGTGAGGCCGGCCGCGAGCCGATGTTCAGCTCGGCGATCTCGCGGATCGGCGTGGCGCTGAAGAAATAGTCGGTGAAGCCCGGGGTCTCGTAGACCAGCTTGCGGTAGGCCGCGTAGCTCGCCGCGCTGATCGCATCGGCGGCCTCGAGGAAGGCCTTGGGCGCGCTCTTGGTCGGGTGCAGCAGGGTGGCTTCCAGCGTCGCGGCCACCAGCGTCTCGAGGTTACGCAGGCCGATCTCGGGGTGGGCGTACTTCGAGGCGATCACCTCGCCCTGCTCGGTCAGGCGGATCTGGCCGTTCACCGTGCCCGGCGGCTGCGCCAGGATGGCCTGGTAGCTCGGGCCGCCGCCACGGCCCACCGTGCCACCGCGGCCGTGGAACAGGCGCAGCGTGATGCCGTGCGCACGGCCAAGCTCCTCGAACAGCGACACCAGCGCGATCTCGGCGCGGTACAGCTCCCAGTTGCTGGTGAAGGTGCCGCCGTCCTTGTTGCTGTCGCTGTAGCCGAGCATGATGTCCTGCTCGGCGCCCGAGGCCTTCATCATCGCGGCGATGCCGGGCAGCGCGTAGAAGGCGCGCATGATCGGCTCGGCATTGCGCAGGTCGCCGATGGTCTCGAACAGCGGCACGACGATGAGTTCGGCCACCGCACCTTCGTGCAGCTCGCCGCGCATCAGGCCGGTTTCCTTCAGCAGCAGCAGCACCTCGAGCAGGTCGCTCACGTCTTCGGTGTGCGAGATGATGTAGTGGCGGATCGCGTCGCGGCCGAAGCGCTGCAGCATGCGCGCCGCGGTCTCGAAGATCGCCAGTTCGCCGCTGGCATGCTCGCTGTAGGCCGCGGCGCGCACGCGCAGCGGCCGCGCGTCGTTCAGCAGCCGCACCAGCAGCTCGCGCCGCGCCGGCTCGGCCAGCGAGGAGTAGTCCGCCTCGATGCGCGCCGTCTTCAGCAGCTCGGCCACCACCGCCTCGTGCTTGTCGGAGCTCTGCCGCAGGTCGACGGTGGCGAGGTGGAAGCCGAACACCTGCACGGCGCGCATCAGCGGCGCGAGCCGCGGGCCGATCAACGCATCGGCATGGTGCGAGCGCAGCGAGGCCTCGATCACCTTCAGGTCGGCGAGGAACTCGCCCGCGTGCAGGTACGGGCTCTCCGGCGCCACCGCATGGCGCAGCGCCTCGGTGCCGGTGAGTTCGTGCAGCGTGGCGGCCAGGCGGGCGTACATGCCGATCAGCGCGCGGCGGTAGGGCTCGTCCTCGCGGTGGGCGTTGCGGTCGGGCGAGCGCTCGGCCAGCGCCTGCATCTGCGGCGTCACCGGCGCGAGCAGCGCCGACATCGAGAGCTCGCTGCCGAGGTGGTGCACCTCGGTAAGGTAGTGGCGCAGCACGGTCTCGCTCTGCCGGCGCAGCGCCATCTGCAGCGTCGCCTCGGTGACGAAGGGGTTGCCGTCGCGGTCGCCGCCGATCCAGTGGCCCATGCGGAAGAAGCTCGCGATCTCGTGGCCGGGCAGCGAGCGCTCGATCTCGCCGTACAGGCGCGGGATCTGGCGCAGGAAGGTGGCGTGGTAGTAGCTCAGCGCGTTCTCGATCTCGTCGGCCACGCTGAGCTTGGCGGTGCGCAGCATGCGTGTCTGCCACAGCTGCGTGACGCGGGCGCGGATCAGCGCCTCGTTCTCGTCGCGCTCGCGCTCGGTGCGCAGTTCGTCGCGCGCGCCGATCAGCTCGGCGATCGCGCGCTCGGCGCCGAGGATGCTCTGCCGCTGCACCTCGGTGGGGTGGGCGGTGAGCACCGGGCTGATGTAGGCCTGTGAGAGCGTCCTGGCGATCTCGCTGGCGCGGATGTCGGCCGCGGCCAGGCGCTCGAAGCTCAGCGCCAGCGAGCCTTCCTGCAGGTGCCCCTCGCGCTCGTGGTGCTCGCGGCGGCGCACGTGGTGGCGGTCCTCGGCGATGTTGGCCAGGTGCGAGAAGTAGCTGAAGGCGCGGATCACGCTCACCGTCTGGTCGCCCGACAGGTTCTTCAGCAGCCGGTCGAGCGCGCGGCCGGCCTGCGCGTCGCGCTTGAGCCGGTAGGCCACCGAGAGCTTGCGCACGCGCTCGACCAGATCGAAGGCCTCCTTGCCCTCCTGCTCGCGGATGGTGTCGCCGAGGATGCGGCCGAGCAGCCGGATGTCCTCCATCAGCGGGCGGTTCTTCTCGGCGGCGTCGCTCGCGGCGCGGCGGCGGGGCGCTTTGTTCATGGAGGCTCTCCGATGCTGTAACTCGGTTACTTCGCCGGATGCTAACAGCAGCCGTGCGCACGGCCGTCCGACGCAAGAGCCGCGCCTGCTAGCATGCCGCCCATGGCCGAACCCATCGTCATCGCCACCCGTGAAAGCCGACTGGCCCTGTGGCAGGCCGAACATGTGCGCGACCTGCTCGCGCAGCGCTTCGGCGCGCAGGTCGAGCTGCTGGGCATGACCACGCGCGGTGACCAGATCCTCGACCGCACCCTCTCCAAGGTCGGCGGCAAGGGCCTGTTCGTCAAGGAACTCGAGACGGCGCTGGAGGAGGGCCGTGCCCACCTCGCCGTGCACTCGCTGAAGGACGTGCCGATGGATCTGCCGGAAGGCTTCGCGCTGGCCACCGTGCTCGACCGCGAAGACCCGCGCGACGCCTTCGTCTCGCCGCGCTACGAACGCCTGGCCGACCTGCCGCAAGGCGCCAAGGTCGGCACCTCCAGCCTGCGCCGCTGGGTTCAGCTCGGTGCGCTGCGCCCCGATCTGGTGGTCGAGCCGCTGCGCGGCAACCTCGACACCCGGCTGCGCAAGCTCGACGAAGGCCACTACGACGCCATCGTGCTGGCCGCCGCCGGCCTGAAGCGCCTCGGCCTGGGCGAGCGCATCCGCAGCGTGTTCGAGACCGACCAGATGCTGCCTTGCGCCGGCCAGGGCGCGCTGGGCATCGAGGTGCGCGCCGACAACGCCGCGCTGCTGCAGCAACTGGCCACGCTAACGCACCGCCCCACCTGGCTGGCCGTGCAGGCCGAGCGGGCGGTGTCGCGCGCGATGGGCGGCAGCTGCAGCATGCCGCTGGCGGTGCATGCTCAGTGGCGGGGCAGCCAGCTCTGGCTGCGCGCCGCGCTCGGCCACCCGGGCAAGCCGATGTCGCCGCTGCTGCGCGCCGACGTGGAGAGCGCGGTAGCCGACGACGCGCAGGCGCGCGCGCTTGGCGAACGTGTCGCGCAGGCCCTGCAGGCCCAGGGCTCGGCCGCCTACCTCGCCGAATCCTGATCGGTGCCATGAAGGTTCTCGTCACCCGTCCCGCCGCGCAGGCGGCCGAGTGGGTGGCGGGGCTGCGCGAGCGCGGCATCGACGCCGCCGCCTTGCCGCTGATCGGCATCCACCCGCCGGCGGATACGGCCCCGGTACGCGCGGCCTGGGCGGCGCTGGCCGGCCACCGCATGGCGATGTTCGTCAGC
>NZ_JBFXIO010000241.1:0-8098 GCF_050175855.1 Piscinibacter sp. | reverse complement strand
TGTCGGACAGCTCGACGCCGATGTGCGCGATCGGCGAGCCGATCGGGCCCATGCTGAACGGCACCACGTACATCGTGCGGCCGCGCATGGCGCCGCGGAACAACGCCTTCTCGCCGGTCTGCAGCAAGGCGCGCATCTCGGCCGGGGCCATCCAGTTGTTGGTCGGGCCGGCGTCTTCCTTGCGCTCGCAGCAGATGAAGGTGCGGTCTTCCACACGCGCCACGTCGCTCGGATCGCTGCAGGCGAGGTAGCTGTTCGGGCGCAGCTCGGGGTTCAGCCGCTTCATGGTGCCGGCCTCGACGAGCTGGCCGCACAGGCGGTCGTACTCTTCCTGGGAGCCATCGCACCAGTAGACGTCCTTCGCTTCGGTCAGCGCCGCCATCTCGGCGACCCAGGCCAGCAGGCGGGCGTGGAGGACATAGGCAGGCGCGTTCAGGCGCACCCCTTCGAGCACGGGACGGTTCATGTCGCTTCCGATCTTCAAAGTCAAAAAAGGCGGGATTGGGCAAGCCGGCGGGGCCCGGTTCGAGAGGTCCGGAGGGCTTGCCCAATGCCGCCGCGCGACGCCGCGGGAATTACGGCGGGTTTCATGGCGGGGCCGGGTTGCGGCGACAGGCCACGGGCGCGGATGCTGGAGGGGATTGTGAAATCAGTGTACCGGCGCGGTAACCACCGGAGCCCGGGGGCGGTCATGCATTAGCGGAATAGTTTCATGCGTGACCCCGAAGAGGCGGCATGATTCGCGCCACAGTCTCTGGCCCGACCGACTCGACATCCATGCCCACTGCCCACCTCGCCACCCTGTCCGCGCTTGCGGCGAGCCTGCTCCTGGGCGCCTGCAGTGTCGGATCAGGCGGCATCTCGCGCCAATTGCCGCCAATCGCCATCAATTCGTTGGGCATGCAGATGGTGCGGATTCCTGCGGGCGAATTCCTGATGGGCAGCGAGGCACGCGAGGCCGAGCTGGCGCGGCAGTTCCCTGCCTACGAGCGCAAGCGGCTGAGCGACCTGGCCGACGAGGCGCCGGTGCACCGCGTGCGCCTGACGCGGCCGTTCTACATGGGCCGCCATGAGGTGACGGTGGGCCAGTTCCGCAGCTTCCTGCAGGCCTCCGGCCACGTGCCGGAATCGGTGGCCGATGGCACTGGCGGCTACGGCTACAACCCGCGCTACGACCCGGCCACCACGCGGCGCGGCGACGCCTTCGAGGGCCGCGACCCGCGCTACTCCTGGCAGAACCCCGGCTTCGCGCAGGGCGACGACCATCCCGTCGTCAACGTGACCTGGAACGATGCGCAGGCTCTGGCCGCCTGGCTCAGCCGCACCGAGAAGCGCCGCTACCGCCTGCCGACCGAGGCCGAGTGGGAATACGCCTGCCGCGCCGGCACGCGCAGCCACTACCACGGCGGCGACGATCCGGCGTCACTGGCCAGGGTCGCCAACGTTTTCGACGCCGACGCCGCCGGGAACTGGCCGGCCTGGAGGGCGTTCGCCCTACCCACGCATGACGGCTTCGCGTTCACGGCGCCGGTCGGCCAGTTTGCGCCCAACGCCTTCGGCCTGCATGACATGCACGGCAACGTGTGGGAGTGGACCGCCGACTGGCACGACGAGCAGTACTACGCCCGCTCGCCGCTGGACGACCCGCCGGGCCCGACCGATGGCTCGGTAAAGGTGCGTCGCGGCGGCTCCTGGCACACCTGGCCGCTTTACGCGCGCTGCGCCTACCGCAACTGGAACTCGACCGATACGCGCTACACCCTGGTCGGCGTCCGCCTGGTGATGGAGGCGACGCCGTAAGCTACGCGCATCGAACCGAGGACCCTCCGTGCGCCACCTGCCCTTCGCCCTTGCCGCCGCCGCGCTGACGCTGGCCGCGCGGCCCGCCCACGCCACGCCGGCCGAATACGGGGAGGCGATGTTCCGCCTGGCCACCGAACGCGGCTGCCTGGCCTGTCATGCCCTGCAGCCGGGCGCCAAGCGAGCCGACGGCCTGCCGCCGATCGCACCGGCCTGGATCGACATCGCCAAGCGCTACCGCGACGACCCTGCCGCCTCCGAGCGACTCACCCGCTCCGTGATGACCGGCTCGAACCCGAAGGCCCGCCACTGGGCCGGCAAGGTCAGCGAGGCCAACATGCCGCCGAATGCCGGCGTGGTGACGCTGCGTGAGGCGCGCGCACTCGTGAACTGGATCCTGGTTCTGGTGCCCTAGCGCCGAGGGCCCGGCCAGCCGGCCTGGAAATGCTCGCAGAATCCGTGGATGACCACCCGCCGCCGCCTGCTCCTCGGCACTGCCGCCGCTCTGTCATTTCCCCGCCTCGCCGCCGCGCAGCAACGTGCGTCGCTCGCCGATCCGCTGCGGCTCGGCGCCGACCAGTCGCTGATGGACTCCGGACTGGCCACAGCCCTGCTGAAGGCATTCGGCCGCGACACCGGCGTGGTCGTGCAGCTGAACGCCGGGCCCGCCCAGCCGCTGCTGGACGCGCTGGAGCGCGGCGAACTGGATGCCACACTCACCAACGCGCCGCAGGCCGAGCTCAGGCTCGAATCGCAGGGGCTGGCGCACGACCGTCGCCGCGTGGCCGACTCGGCGCTGGTGCTGGTCGGCCCGGCACCGAAGAAGAAGGCGCCCGACCCGGCCGGCATCGCGAAGATGACCGACGCCGCCGCAGCCCTGGTACAGATCCGCGACGCCGCGGCGGCCGCGCCGGGGACGATAGTCTTCCTCAGCCCCGGCGACGGCTCCGGAGCCCACTTGGCCGAGCAGGCGCTGTGGCGCGCCGCGCAGGTGGCTCCGGCTGCGCCCTGGTATGCCAAGGTGACGGCGGGCGCGCTCGTCGCGCAGGCACGCCAGCAAGCGGCCTATGCGCTGGTGGAGCGCGGCGTGTGGGCCGCCCGCGGCGGTACACCCCTGGCCGTGCTGGTGGAAGGCGACGGGCGCATGACATTGCCCGTGCACGTGATGCGCGCCTTTCGCGTCAACCATCCGGCGGGCAAGCTCTTTGCCACCTGGATCACCGGACCGAAGGGCCGCGCCGTGGTGGCCCGCCAGCGCGGCTACCGCGTGCCGGCCTGAGGCTCGCGCCATGCGCCTGATCAGCCTGAACGTCTCGCCCGCGCGGGCAGTGCAGATCAAGGGCCGCAGCGTGATGACCGGCATCGGCAAGCGCGCCGTCGAGGGCCCGCTGCGCGTGGCGGCACTCGGCCTCGAAGGCGACGAGCAGGCCGACCTGTCGGTGCACGGCGGGCTGTCCAAGGCCCTCTACGCCTATCCCTCGGAGCACTACCCGTTCTGGCAGACGGTGCGCGCCCAGGCGCGCGTTTCGCTGTGGGACGAGCCGCTGCCGCCGGGCATGATGGGCGAGAACCTCACCCTCGAGGGCCTGCTGGAGCAGGACGTCTGCGTCGGCGACGTGCTGCGCTTTCCCGACTGCGAGCTGGCGGTCAGCGAGCCGCGCTTTCCGTGCTTCAAGTTCAACGCCGCGATGGGCTTCGACCAGGCCAGCAAGCTGATGACGGCCAACGGCTGGTGCGGCTTCTACCTGTCGGTGCGGGTGGCCGGCACATTGCGGGCCGGCGAGTCATTCGAACTCGCACACGGCCCGCGCGAGGTCGGCATCGCGGAACTGTTCCGCTCGCGTGTCGCCGCGCAGCGACGCTGACGCCGTCGCACCGTGGCGCAATGGCGCAGTGGGCGGCGAGGGCACTCCGGTTCTGTCATGTCACGCGCGCAGAATGCACTTCGGGCGCCGGTCCGCGCGCACCGCACCAGAACCAAGGAAGGAGAATGAGCATGGGCATCATGAGTTTCTTCAAGGAAGCCGGCGAGAAGCTGTTCGGCAGCAAGGACGCCGAAGCCGCGGCAGCAGCCGCCGCGCAGGCCCCGAGTCAGGCGGAACTGCAGGAGCGCGCCCGCGCCGCCAATGAAGGCGCGGCCAAGGCGATCGAGAAATACATCGCCTCGCAGAACCTCTCGGCCGACGGCCTGGCGGTGGCGTTCGACGGCGCGACCAGCGCCGTGACCGTCTCCGGCCAGGCTGCCGACCAGGCCACCAAGGAGAAGATCCTGCTGTGCTGCGGCAACGTGCAGGGCGTGGCCTCGGTCTCCGACCTGATGACCGTGGCCCAGCCCGCCGACGAGTCGCAGTACCACACGGTGGTCAAGGGCGACACGCTGTCGGCCATCGCCAAGAAGTTCTACGGCAACGCCAACCTCTACCCGAAGATCTTCGAGGCCAACAAGCCGATGCTCACGCACCCGGACAAGATCTATCCGGGCCAGCTTCTGCGGATTCCTCCGAACTGAGCGTCACGCCAGGGCAGGGTAGTCGGTATAGCCGGCTGCTCCGCCCCCGTAGAAGGTCTCGCGCCGGGGCTCGTTGAGCGGCGCGTTTTCGCGCAGCCGGCGGACCAGGTCGGGGTTGGCGATGAAGGGCTTGCCGAAGGCCACCAGGTCGGCGCGGCCGCTCTCGACCACCTCCAGCGCCATCGCCCGGTCGTAGCCGTTGTTGACCATCCACGCGCCGCCGGGGTGCGCCGTCTTGTAGACGCGGCGCAGCGCCTCGAAATCGAACGGCACGGCGTCGCGCGGGCCGCCCGTGGCGCCTTCGATCAGGTGCAGGTAGGCCAGCTTCATCGGCGCGAGGCGCTCGACCACGTGGCCGTACAGTGCCTGCGCATCGCTGTCCTGCCCGAGGTCGTTGGCCGGGGTCACCGGCGACAGGCGCAGGCCCGTGCGGCCGGCGCCGATCTCGATGGCCACCGCCTCCATCACCTCCAGCAGCAGCCGCGCACGGTTGGCGATCGGGCCGCCGTAGGCGTCGGTGCGGTCGTTCAGGCTGTCGCGCAGGAACTGCTCGAGCAGGTAGCCGTTGGCACCGTGCACTTCCACGCCGTCGAAGCCGGCGGCGATGGCGTTGCGCGCGGCGGTGCGGTACTCGCCGATCAGGCGCGGGATCTCGTCGGCGCGCAGCGCCCGCGGCGCCGACACCGTCTCGAAGCCCTTGAGCGTGAAGGTCTTGGTGTTGGCGGCCCGCGCGCTCGACGACACCGGAACCATGCCCTCGGGCAGCAGCGAGACATGCGAGATGCGGCCCACGTGCCAGAGCTGGATCACGATCTTGCCGCCGGCTGCATGCACGGCATCGGTGACGCGACGCCAGCCGGCCACCTGCTCGGCGCTGTAGATGCCCGGCGTATCCAGATAGCCCTGGCCCTCGGGCGAGATCTGCGAGGCCTCGGTGACGATCAGACCGGCGCTGGCGCGCTGCCGGTAGTACTCGACCTGCAGGTCGCCGGGAATGCGGCCGGGCAGAGCCCGGTTGCGCGTCAACGGGGCCATCACGATGCGGTTGGCCAGGGCGATGTCGCCGGCCTCAAAGGGGGTGAAGAGGGTCTGCATGGCGCGGGACGATACAGTCGGGCCCGGATTCCTGCAGACACCCGCCCATGCTCGCCTACCGACACGCCTTCCACGCGGGCAACCACGCCGACGTGCTCAAGCACATCGTGCTGGTGCAGGTGCTGCGTTACATGAACGGCAAGGACAAGCCCTACCGCTTCGTCGACACCCACGCCGGCGCCGGCGGCTATTCGCTGGAAGGCCGCTATGCGCAGAAGAAGGGCGAGTTCGAGCAGGGCATCGGCCGGCTGTGGGGCCGCGACGACCTGCCCGAGCCGGTGGCCGACTACGTCGAGCGGGTGCGCGCCTTCAACCCGGGCGGCGCGCTGGAGCAGTACCCCGGCTCGCCGGCCATCGCCCACATGCTGCTGCGGCCGACCGACCAGATGCGCCTGTTCGAGCTGCATCCCACCGAGCACCGCATCCTCGAGTCCTACCTCGGAAGCCAGCGCGGCGTGGAGGTGAAGCATGCCGACGGCTTCGACGGCCTGAAGAGCCAGCTGCCGCCGAGCACGCGCCGCGGCGTGGTGCTGATCGACCCCAGCTACGAGGGCCACGGCGACTACGGCCGCGTGGTGGCCACGCTGCGCGATGCGGTGCAGCGCTTCGCCGAGGGCGTCTACCTCGTCTGGTACCCGCAGGTGCAGAAGGTGGAAGCGGCCGAGTTGCCGCGCCGGCTCGAAGCGCTGGCGCCCAAGGGCTGGCTGCATGCGCGCCTGACGGTGGCCCGGCCCGACGCCATGGGCTTCGGCCTGGCCGGCAGCGGCATGTTCGTCATCAACCCGCCCTACACGCTGCACGACACGCTGGCCGGCGTGCTGCCCTGGCTGGTGGAGGCGCTGGGCCAGGTAGCGGGCGCGAACTTCCTGCTCGACCAGAAGGCCGTCTAGGGTCTGGCCGCGGGCGTCGCGGCGGGCTGCTCGTGCATCTTGCGCAGCCGCGCCATCCAGTCGCTCCAGTCCACCGGCCCGCTGTCGAAGCGCTTCTTCAGGTTGGTCAGCACGGCACCCCAGGCGCGATCGAAGTAGGCGTGGGCCTGGTCCCACTCGCCGCCTTCGCCCCAGCCGGTGTGGTGCAGCGTCACGCGGGTGGAGGCGGCGTCCACCTCCTTCAACCGGACGACCACGAAGGTGCGCTGCGCGCGCACCTGCGGCAGGTGCGGCGGCGCGTTCCAGTCGAAGCTCAGCAGGGTCGGCGCCTGTAGCGCCATGTAACGCATGTCGTCGGCGCCCTTCATGCCGGGTGCCGCGAGTGGATCGAAGTGGACGTGAAATGCACCCCCGACACGCGCCTCGATCTCGGCGTCGGGCGCCATGAAGGAAACGATGCCGTCGCGCGTGGTCCAGGCCTTCCAGACCTCGCCGATCGGTGCCGCGACGAGCACCTCCTTGTCGATCGATCGCTGCTGCGCGCCGGCCACCGAAGCAAGCACCAACAACAGCAGGGCGACGATCGGGCGCATGGCGGGCTCCGGCAGTCTGGACAGGCACCCAGACTAGCTCCTGGCTTGCGCCAAGACAAGGCGCGCGGCAACACGCGCTTACCGACGGCCGACAGGCCGCGTCACTTCCGGCCAGGGCATGGTTCTTGTACGTCACGGGCTCCCACCCGCGACCGCCATGACCCGCCTGCACCGACTCGTCGCCGCCCTCGGCCTGGCCGCCGGCTCGCTGCTGCTCGGCGGCTGCACCACCTCGCTGGTGGTGGCCCACCTGTACGACAAGATCACCGAAGGCGATCCGGCGTCGTGCTTCCGCCTGAACAGCGTCGACCGCGCGTTGCAGCCGCGCTGCGGCACCTACCAGCCTGGCAGCCTGAAGGCCGAGGACCTGCGCGCCTCGGGCCTGCCGGTGTGCCCGCTGACGCTGGCCGCGCGCGATCCGGCGAACTGGAAGCTGCTGCCCGAGATGATCGACAAGGGCGCATTGCCCGAGGCCTGCATCACGCCGCCGACGGTGGCGCTCGCCCAGGCCCATCCCTGCCCGGACTTCGCAGCTGCGGCGCCGGCCGAGCTGGCCGCGCTGCGCTGGCTCGCGGAAGCCGATGCGCGCGCCATCCACCACGACACGGTGCGCATGCTCAGCTGCCCGAACGCGCGCGCCGTCGGCCTCGACACCGTCCTCGAGGGCTGGCTGGCGCAAGACCAGCTGCGCGCCGACACCCTGCCTTTCGGCGTGATGGGTGCCCTGCACCCGTCGCACTTGAACTCCACGCTCGCGCGCACCCTGGAGGCCCGCGGCCACACCGCGCGCGCCTCGCTGGCGGCGCACAACGGCCGCCTGCCGGGCGGCTACGAAGAGGCACTGCGCACGGCCGACTTCGCGGCGCTCGACTGGTGGGTACAGCGCGAGCCCTCGCTGGTCGACCGCGTGCCCGCGGCCGAAGCCCGGCAGCTGCCCTGGGTGCCGCTGGCCCGCGTGATCACGCCGGCCTTCGTGGGCGAGCCCACCCGCCAGCGCGAACTCGTCGACTACCTGCTGGCCCACGGCGCGCAGCCCTGGCGCTCGCTGCCGCACGACCCGAACCTCACGCCGGCCACGCTGGCAGTGAAGCTCCACAGCCCGCTGGCGCAGACGCTCGCCGGCCCGCGTGTGGCGGCCACGCGCGGCGGTGCGACCGCCGCAGCCACCTCCGCAGCTGCCGCAGCAGCGACCCTGCCGGCGCGCTGAGGCCCCTCAGGGAATCCGGTCGGGT
>NZ_JBFXIO010000240.1:0-8110 GCF_050175855.1 Piscinibacter sp. | reverse complement strand
AGGGGTCGCGAGTTCGAATCCCGCCACCCCGACCATTGATCAGCCGAGGCCCGGTGTCCACGAGACACCGGGCCTCTTGCTTTTCATCCCGGCGTTCCCGCCAGCGGCCCCGGCGCCAGGCCGAACAGCTGGCCGTAGCGGAAGCCAACCCAGGCGTGCTCCCGCATCAGCATTTCAGCGCGGGCCGACTCGCGGCGATCGAGTGCATCGAGCACCAGCTGGTGCTGCAGCTGCGCGATGCGCAGCTTCTCGAACTCCGCCGGCAGGGCGGTGAGGTCCAGCGCGATCGAGTCGGCCGAGGCGAAGGGCAGATGATCGTTGCGCGCGATCGCATCGGCGATCACCCGACTTTCGTGCGAGCGAACGAGTGTTTCGTGGAAGCGTTTGTTGAGTCGGCTCCAGCGGCTCACGTCGTCCTCGACCAGGTGGCCCTTGGCCAGGATGGCTGCCCCTTCGGCAATGCACTCCGCCAGCGCGGCGCGAATCGCCGCCGGCAGGCCTCGCTCGGCCAGATGGCGCACGGCCAGGCCCTCGAGCGTGCCTCGTACTTCGATGGCCGAGCGCACGTCGGCCTCGGAGAAGCTGCGCACCTCGTAGCCGCGCTTGCCGGCCCTGGCCAGCAGACCTTCCTGCTCGAGTGCGCGAAAGGCCAGCCGCACAGGCGTTCGCGAGACCCCTAGCGACGCCGCCACCGGGATCTCGGCCAGGCGCTCGCCGGCCGGGAGCCGACCGCTGACGATGAGCTGGCGCAGCGTGGAGATCACGCTGATGGAGTCCAGCTTGAAGTCGCCTATTGGATCCATTATAAGGAGTTTCTTGCGATGAACGCCAGATATGGCGCAAAATTGGATCCAATACTAACAGCTGACTGGATCCAGGAGACCCGATGTTCCCGAAGAATGCATGGTACGTGGCCTGTACGCCGGCCGAGATCGACGAGAAACCGCTGGGCCGCACCATCTGTGGCGAGCGCATCGTCTTCTTCCGTGGCCCGGAGGGCCAGGCGGTGGGCCTGGATGACTGGTGCCCGCACCGCGGCGCGCCGCTGTCGCTGGGCCGTGTGGTCGAGGGCAAGCTGGTGTGCGGCTACCACGGCCTGGAGATGGGCTGCGAAGGCAAGACCATCGCCATGCCTGGTCAGCGCGTGCGTGGCTTCCCGCCGGTGGCCACCTACCCGGTGGTCGAGCGCTTCGGCTTCGTCTGGGTGTGGCCCGGCGATGCGGCGAAGGCCGATCCGGAGTTGCTGCCCGACCTCGCCTGGGCCGAGGATCCGGCCTGGGCCTTCGGCGGCGGCATGTTCCATGTGAAGTGCGACTACCGGCTGATGATCGACAACCTGATGGACCTGACGCACGAGAAGTACGTCCATGCCACCAGCATCGGCCAGCAGGAACTCGACGAGGTGCCGGCGCACACCACGGCCGAAGGCGACAGCGTCGTCACCCGCCGCGAGATGACCAGCGTGAAGGCTCCGCCGTTCTGGCAGGCGGCGATGCGCGGCAACGGCCTCGACGCCGACGCCACCGTCGACCGCTGGCAGCGCTGCCGCTTCGTGCCGCCTTCGAGTGTGTTCATCGACGTCGGCGTGGCGCTGGCCGGGCAGGGCGGTTTCGACGCGCCGGCCGAAGTGAAGACCTCGGGCATCGTCGTCGACCTGATCACCCCGGAGACCGAAACCTCGATCTGGTACTTCTGGGGCCTGGCGCGCAACTTCCGCCCCGAGGACAAGGCGTTGACCGCCTCGATCCGCGAGGCGCAAGGCAAGGTGTTCATGGAAGATCTCGAGATGCTCGAATCGCAGCAACGCAACCTGCTGGCCCGGCCCGAGCGCAAGCTGCTGTCGCTGAACACCGACCTGGGCGGCGTGCAGGCGCGGCGCATCGTCGAGCGACTGGTCGAGCAGGAGCGCGCCGCCGCGGCGCCGGCCGCATGAGCGCCGCCGGCTTCCGCGTGCGGGTGGCACGCAAGACGGCCGAGGCCGAAGGCATCTGCAGCTTCGAACTGGTGCGTATCGACGGGCAGCCGCTGCCCGCGTTCGCGGCTGGCTCGCACGTGGACGTGGAGGTTCCCGGCGGCTTCACGCGCCAGTACTCCCTGTGCAATGATCCGGCGGAGACACACCGCTACCTGATCGCCGTGCTGCGCGACGCCGGCTCGCGAGGCGGCTCGGTGGCGATGCACAATCGCGTCAAGGAAGGCGACGTGCTGACCATCAGCGCACCGAAGAACCACTTCGCGCTCGCCCACGATGCCCGCAGCCACCTGCTGCTGGCCGGCGGCATCGGCGTCACGCCGCTGCTGTGCATGGCCGAGCGCCTGGCGCATGTCGGCGCCGAGTTCGAGATGCACTACTGCACGCGCTCCCGGGCGCGCACGGCATTCATGCCGCGCATCGAGGCCTCGGGGTTCGCGCCACGCGTGGCCTTCCACTTCGACGATGGCCCGGCCGCACAGCGGCTCGATCTGGCGGCGCTGCTGGCGCGTCCCGAGCCGGGGCGTCACCTGTACGTGTGCGGGCCGAAGGGCTTCATGGACGCGGTGCTGGGCGCCGCTCTGGCGAGCGGCTGGCCCGATGCGCAGGTCCACCACGAGTTTTTCGGCGCCGAGGTTGCGTCCCGTGCCGACGACGGCCGTTTCGAGGTGAAGCTCGCCAGTTCCGGGCGCGTGATTCCGGTCGCCGCGGATCGCACCGTGGTGCAGGCGCTGGCGGAAGCCGGCGTCAGCGTGGCCACGTCGTGCGAGCAAGGCGTGTGCGGTACCTGCCTGACACGGGTGATCGAGGGCGTGCCCGACCACCGCGACATGTACCTCACGCCGGAAGAGCAGGCGGCGGGAGACCAGTTCCTGCCGTGCTGTTCGAGGTCGAAGTCGCCCTTGCTGGTGCTCGACCTCTAGCGCGCAGCCCTCAGGCCGCGGTGGGCGCCGCGGCCGACAGGCAGGCGTTGCACTTGCCCAGCCCGGGCAGGCGCGGATCGGGCTTGCCGTCGCCGGTCTTGAAATTGGCCTGGCAACGGCGGCAGACGTACATCTTCGAGCTCGACATCAGCGGACGGATGCCCGGCTCGGCGCTCGGGCGCGCCGCGGTGTACTCCGCCTGGGTCTGGCGCAGCTTCATGGCGGGCGTCTCGGGCGGCGTGGAGGGCGAGGAGCGGCGTGTGGTCATGGCGCAGTCAGTCCGAGGAACGAAAGGCTGAGAGGAGAGGGCTCTGCGGCCCGATCAATCCGCTATTGTCCCAGCTTTCCGCAACACCCTCGTAAACGGTTGCACAAGCCAGTGCCCGTGCTCAACGAAGGGCGACCGGGCGCCGCTAGAGTCGGCGCATGTCCAGACCCGTGATCGCCCTTGACGCCGACGGCGTGCTGCTCGACTACCACCGCGCCTATGCGGCGGCGTGGCAGCGCGCGTTCGGCGCTCACCCCGAGGAGCGCGACCCCCAGGCCTACTGGCCGATGGACCGCTGGAAGGTGCCCAAGCTCAGGCTGTGGCGCCGCTCGCGCTTCCGCCGGGAGTTCGGCGAGCACTTCTGGTCCACGGTACCGGCACTGCCCGGTGCCTTGCAGGCCTGTCACCGGCTGCGCGAAGCCGGCTACCACCTGGTGTGCGTCTCGGCGCTGGAGAAGCGGTTCGAGGGAGCCCGGCTGCACAACCTGCGCGCGCTGGAGTTCCCCATCGAGCGCGTGATCGCCACCGGGCACCACGAGGCCGCCCGCAGTCCGAAGGCGGACGCGGTGGAAGCGATCGGCGCCGAGGTCTTCGTCGACGATTTCCTGCCGTACTTCCGCGGCGTGGCGTCGCACATTCACACCGCGCTGATCCTGCGCGCGCCCAACGGCAGCCCGAACACCGGGCCCGAGATGGAACTGGCCAGCAGCACGCACCAGGACTTGCCGGCCTTCACCGAGCACTGGCTGTCGCGCTGAGCGCGCCGGAAAGAAGACGGGCCGGCAAGTGCCGGCCCGTGGACGCATCGAACTGCCGGCGCTACTTGCTCGCCGCCGGTGCTGCCGGCGCCGACACCGCGGCCGGTGCTGCGGCGTGGCTGGCCGACTTGCTCACGGCGCCGCTCATCGGCAGCAGCGGCACGATCAGCAGTGCGACGATGTTGATGATCTTGATCAGCGGGTTGACGGCCGGGCCGGCGGTGTCCTTGTAGGGATCGCCCACCGTGTCGCCGGTCACCGCGGCCTTGTGCGCCTCGCCGCCCTTCTTGTGGGTGACGCCGGCGTCGTCCTTGAAGCCCTCTTCGATGAGCTTCTTGGCGTTGTCCCAGGCTCCGCCGCCAGTGCACATCGAGATGGCGACGAACAGGCCGGTGATGATGGTGCCCATCAGCAGGCCGCCGAGCGCGGCCGGGCCGAGGAACAGGCCGACGAGCACCGGCACGACCACCGGGAGCAGCGACGGGATGATCATCTCCTTGATCGCCGCGGTGGTCAGCATGTCGACCGCCTTGCCGTACTCCGGCTTGGCCGTGCCTTCCATGATGCCCTTGATGTCGCGGAACTGGCGGCGCACCTCGACCACCACCGAGCCGGCGGCGCGGCCGACGGCTTCCATCGCCATCGCGCCGAACAGGTAGGGGATCAGGCCGCCGATGAACAGGCCGACGATCACCATGTGGTCCGACAGGTCGAAGCTGATGTGCATGCCACGCGCTTCCAGCGCATGGGTGTAGTCGGCGAACAACACGAGCGCGGCCAGGCCGGCCGAGCCGATCGCGTAGCCCTTGGTCACCGCCTTGGTGGTGTTGCCCACGGCATCCAGAGGGTCGGTGATGTCGCGCACCGAGGGCGGCAGTTCCGACATCTCGGCGATGCCGCCGGCGTTGTCGGTGATCGGGCCGTAGGCGTCGAGCGCGACGACGATGCCGGCCATGCTCAGCATCGAGGTGGCGGCGATGGCGATGCCGTACAGGCCACCGAGCCAGTAGGCGGCGACGATGGCGATGCACACCATGATGACAGGCCACGCGGTCGACTTCATGCTCACGCCCAGGCCGGCAATGATGTTGGTGCCGTGGCCGGTGGTGGAGGCCTGTGCCACGTGCTGCACCGGCTTGAACTGCGTGCCGGTGTAGTACTCGGTGATCCACACCAGGCCGGCGGTCAGCAGCAGGCCGACGGCGCAGGCGCCGATCATGCGCATCTGGGTGCCGGCACCGAGGGCGGTGTCGGGCATCACCAGCATCGTCACGCCGGCAAAGGCGATGAACGACAGCACGCCGGCGACGATCAGGCCCTTGTACAGCGCGGGCATCACGTTCTTCATGCCCGGCGAGGCCTTGACGAAGCTGCAGCCGATGATCGAGGCGATGATCGACACGCCGCCGAGCAGCAGCGGATAGACCACGGCGGCCATCGGCGCCGCAGCAACCATCAGCGCGCCCAGCGCCATCGTGGCGATCAGCGTCACCGCGTAGGTCTCGAACAGGTCGGCCGCCATGCCGGCGCAGTCGCCGACGTTGTCACCCACGTTGTCGGCGATCACCGCCGGGTTGCGCGGGTCGTCTTCCGGGATGCCGGCTTCGACCTTGCCGACCAGGTCGGCGCCGACGTCGGCGCCCTTGGTGAAGATGCCGCCGCCCAGCCGCGCGAAGATCGAGATCAGCGAGGAGCCGAAGGCCAGGCCCAGCAGCGGCTTGAGCACCGACGACAGGCTCTTGTCGGGCGTGAGGTTGCCGTTGCCGGTGAGGAACAGGAAGAAGATGCCCACGCCCAGCAGGCCGAGGCCGACCACCAGCATGCCGGTGATCGCGCCGCCCTTGAACGCGACGTCGAGCGCGGGGCCGATGCCTTGCGTCGCGGCCTGCGCGGTGCGCACGTTGGCGCGCACCGAGACGTTCATGCCGATGAAGCCGCAGGCGCCAGAGAGCACCGCGCCGATGACGAAGCCCACGGCGGTGGTGCCGTCGAGGAAGACGCCGATCAGGATGGCCAGCAGCACGCCGACGATCGCGATGGTCTTGTACTGGCGTGCGAGGTAGGCTGCGGCCCCTTGCTGGATCGCCGCGGCGATCTCCTGCATTCGGGCGTTTCCGGCGCTCTGGCCGAGGATCCAGCTTCGTTGTACGAAGCCGTAGACGACGGCGGCCAGACCACAGGCCAGCGCGACGTAGATCGCCACGGTGGTGGACATCAGGGAATCTCCTTCCTCGTTGTTGGCTCTTCGTTGGATTGGTTCGACTTCAGCCGGGCTGATGCGCGCACGAGCCCACCGCGCCCCGCCCCCGAGCCCGCGGGATGCTACGGGATGCGCGCAGGGCAGGCAACGTGGCCTGCCCGGTGTTTTCCACCGTTCCGTGCCCGGGATCAATGTGTCAGGTCGCCGACAGTGCTCTGCGTAGAATCCGGGTTTTTCCGTATGCCACCGAGAAGTCCATGAGCCTGCACAACGTCACCCCCGGTCCGAAGGCCCCTGACGAGTTCAACGTGATCATCGAGATCCCGATGAACGCCGACCCGATCAAGTACGAGGTCGACAAGGAAACGGGCGCCATGTTCGTCGACCGCTTCATGACGACGGCGATGCACTATCCGTGCAACTACGGCTACATCCCGATGACGCTTGCCGACGACGGCGACCCGGTCGACGTGCTGGTGATCACCCCGTATGCGCTGACGCCCGGCGTGGTCGTCACCTGCCGTCCGCTGGGCGTGCTGAAGATGGATGACGAGGCCGGCGGCGACGCCAAGCTGCTGGCGGTGCCGATCACCAAGGTCTGCCCGATCTACAGTCACTGGCACAACCCGGAAGACATCAACCAGATGCGTCTGAAGGCGATCCAGCACTTCTTCGAGCACTACAAGGACCTCGAGGCCGGCAAGTGGGTGAAGGTCAAGGGCTGGGAGGGCCCCGAGGCCGCCAAGGCCGAGGTGGCCGGCGGCGTGGCCGCCTACGCGAAGGCCAAGCAGGCCGCCTGATCGGCCGCCGAGCCTGGTCGGCGCGACCAGGGGATCTTTCCGGCGACGGCGTGCTCCTACACTGCCGTCTCCCGAAGCCCCCGTGCCGACCATGCTCCGATTCCTCCGCGGTTTCGTCCTCCTCTTCCTGGGCCTGCAACTGGGCCTCGCGCAGGCGCAACGCCTGCCCGGCGGCGTGCGCGCCGTCACCTCGGTCGAGGGCATCGAGGAGTACCGGCTGGGCAACGGCCTGCAGCTGCTGCTGGTGCCCGACGACTCCAAGCCCACCGCCACCGTCAACCTGACCTACCGCGTCGGCTCGCGCCACGAGAACTACGGCGAGACGGGCATGGCGCACCTGCTCGAGCACCTGATCTTCAAGGGCACGCCGAAGCACCGCAACGTCTGGGCCGAGTTCGAGAAGCGCGGGCTGAGTGCCAACGGCACCACCAGCTTCGACCGCACCAACTACACCGCGAGCTTCTCGGCCGACGCCGACAACCTCGACTGGTACGTCGGCTGGCTGGCCGACTCGATGGTCAACAGCTTCATCGCGCGGCGCGACCTCGACACCGAGATGACGGTGGTGCGCAACGAGATGGAGATGGGCGAGAACAGCCCGCAGCGCATGCTCTACCAGCGCACCCTGGCGCTGATGTACGACTGGCACAACTACGGCAAGGACGTGATCGGTGCGCGCAGCGACGTGGAGAACGTCGACATCGCCCGTCTGCAGGCCTTCTACCGCCGCTACTATCAGCCCGACAACGCCACGCTGATCGTCTCCGGCAGCTTCGACACCCAGCGCGTGCTGCGCCGCGTGGCAGCCACCTTCGGCGCGGTGCCGCGCCCGAAGCGCACGCTCGCGCCAGACTACACGCTCGATCCGGCGCAGGACGGCGAACGCAGCGTCACGCTGCGACGCGTCGGCGGTGCGCCTCTCGTCTTCGCCGGCTACCACGTGCCGGCTGCGGCTCACCCGGACTCCGCTGCGGCCGACCTGCTGGCGCTGATCCTCGGTGACTCGCCCTCGGGCCGCCTGCACAAGCGCCTGACCGAGAAGCAGCTCGCCGCGGCCACCTTCGGCGAGTCCTTCGGGCTGGCCGAGCCTTCCCTGCTGCTGCTCGGCGCACAGTTGCCGCCGGGCGCCGACCCGTCCGCGGCGCGCGCGGCCATGCTGGCGGCGATCGAGTCGTTCGTGGCCGAGCCG
>NZ_JBFXIO010000239.1:0-8115 GCF_050175855.1 Piscinibacter sp. | reverse complement strand
GCGCAAGGGCAAGTCTCTCGCCGAGCGCATCGAACCAGAGGCCACGCCGGTCGAGGAAGACGTGCGCAAGCTCTCGATGAGCACGCTGTCGTTCCAGGACTTCGTGCGCGAGCGCATGCTCAAGCGTCGCCAGGAGGCGATGAGCGAGGCCTCGCGCTTCCCCGACGATGCGGTCGACATGCCGATCATCGGTTCGTACACCGAGGTGCCACCGACGCCGCCGGTGCAGGCCGCCTCCGTCGCGCCCGTCCGCGCCGCCATGCCTCCGTCTCCGGCCCGCACGGCCGAGCCGGTGGTGGAGCGCACCAGCCCGCTGCAGGCGCGCATGAGCGGCAGCGCCGTGATGCCCGCCGCCCGGCCCGTGCCCGCCGTGCCGGTGCTGCACGACACGCCGGCCGCCGAGCCCGCCGCGCCGGTGGCCACGCGCCGCGAGCAGGAAGAGATGATCAAGGAGCTTCGCCAGGTCAAGGGCCTGATCGAGGAGCGCTTCGGCGCGCTGGCCTTCATGGAGAAGCTGCAGCGCCAGCCTGCGCAGGCGCGGCTGACCCAGCGCCTGCTCGACTGCGGCTTCTCGCCGGCGCTGATCCGCAAGCTGGCCGAGGCGATGCCGCACGAGGTGACCGACGAGATGAGCTGGGCCGGCTCGGTGCTGGAGCGCAACATCCTCACCGGCGAGGCCGATGGCGCGCTCGAAGACCAGGGCGGCGTCTACGCGATGATCGGCGCCACCGGCGTCGGCAAGACCACCTCCACCGCCAAGATCGCCGCGGCGTTTGCGGCCAAGTATGGCGCCAACAACCTCGGCCTGATCACGCTCGACGCCTACCGGATGGGCGCGCACGAGCAGCTGCGCGCCTACGGCCGCATCCTCGGCGTGCCGGTGCACACCGCGCACGACCGCGCCTCGCTGGAAGACCTGCTGGAGCTGCTGGCGGGCAAGAAGATGGTGCTGATCGACACCGCCGGCATGGCGCAGCGCGACAGCCGCACCCGCGAGCTGCTCGACATGTTGCAGCACCGCGCGATCAAGCGGCTGCTGGTGGTCAACGCCGCCTCGCAGGGCGAGACCATCGAGGACGTGATGATTTCCTATCGCGCCGCCAGCTGCTCGGGTGTGGTGCTGTCCAAGCTCGACGAGGCCGTCAAGCTGGGTCCGGCGCTCGATGCGCTGATCCGCCACAAGCTCAAGGTGGTGGGCGTGGCCAACGGCCAGCGCGTGCCGGAGGACTGGCACCGCCTGTCGGCCAATGCGCTGGTGCACCGCGCGCTGCGCGGCGGCGGCAGCTCGGCCTACAAGCTGGATGCCGGCGACGTCAACCTGATCTTCGCCGCGCCGAGGAGCGGCCTGCTGCACGGCATGGCTGCGCACTGATCGGCGCCGATCGACTCCGCCAGAACGAACAACACAAGACAACCTCCGCTCCCGCCCGACGATGCGCGACTTCGATTCCCGACCCCTGCCGCTGGACCAGGCCGACGGCCTGCGCCGGCTGTTCGCCAGGAACCGCGTGAAGATGGTTCCCGTGGTGTCCAACCCGCACGTGGCCTTTGGCGGCGTGATGCTCGAGCGCCTGTGCGCCGGCTTCACCGAGCTGGGCCTGCACGTGCTGGTGGTCGACGCCTCGGAGCGCGCCAGTGCGCCCTCCGAGCTGGCGGTGATGGACCTGGCCGACGCCATCGAGCCGCTGGCACCGGGCGTGTCGTACCTCGCCGCGCGCGGTCTGCCGATCCGCCACGTGGACGCCACCGGTTCGACCGCACCCTTCCTCACCGCGCTGACCGACGCCGCGCCGCGTGCCGAGGTGATCCTGGTGCACGCACCGGCCAACGAACTCTGCCGCCTGTTCGCGCGCAGCGCCGAGCTGGCGCGCCGCAGCGGCGACGAGTCGGCGCTGGTGCGTCCGCTGCTGCTGGCCGACGACCGGCCAGCCAGCGTGACCCACGCCTACGCCGCGCTGAAGCTGCTGACGCAGCGTGCCGGCCTGGTGGTGCACGACCTGCTGCTCGGCGCCGCGCCGAGCTCGCCGCGCGCCGAGCGCATCGCCATCCAGCTGGCCACCTGCGCGGACGACTTCCTCGGCGCCGTGCTGCGCGACTGGGTGCGCCTCGATCCTGCCACCGATGCCAGCGAGCCGCCGAGCGAGGGCCTGCGCCGCTGGGTGCGCGAGACGCTGCGCCTCGATGCCGCGAGCAGCGCACCGGCCTCGCTGGCCGCGCCGTACTACGTCGACCGCCCGCAGCACGCCGAGCAGGCGCGCCGGGTGATGAACTGACTTCCGGGAGCTGATCGATGTACACCGCCAAGGGCCGCCTCGACCTCGACTCGATGCTCAAGCAGTACAGCCCGCTGGTGCGGCGCCTCGCCCACCAGATGATCGCCAAGCTGCCCGCCAACGTGGAACTCGACGACCTGATCCAGGTCGGCATGATCGGCCTGGCCGATGCCCTCAGCCGCTTCGACGAGGCGCAGGGCGTGCAGTTCGAGACCTTTGCCACCCAGCGCATTCGCGGCGCGATGCTCGACGAACTGCGCGGCAACGACTACCTCTCGCGCGGCACGCGCAAGCAGCAGCGCTCGATCGAGGGCGCGGTGCACAAGTTGGAGCAGAAGCTCGGCCGCGCGCCGGCCGAGAGCGAGATCGCCCGCGAGATGGGCATGAGTCTGACCGAATACCAGGAGCTGCTCGGCAAGGTGCGCGGCACCCAGCTGGTGTACCTGGAGGACATGAGCGGCGACGAGGGTGACAACGACTACCTCGACCGCCACGTGGCCGACGAGCAGGCCAACCCGCTCGCGCAGCTGCAGGACCACCGCATGCGCGAGGCGCTGGTGGAGGCGATCAAGCTCCTGCCCGAGCGCGAGCAGTACGTGATGTCGATGTACTACGAGCACGACATGAACCTCAAGGAGATCGCGGCGGTGCTCAAGGTTACCGAGTCGCGCGTCTGCCAGCTGCACAGCCAGTCGATCGCGCGCCTGCGCGTGAAGCTGCGCGAATACTGATCCCCCATCGGAGAGACCGCCATGCTGAGCCTGCTGCGCCGCCGCGACGGCGCCGACGAACCGACCGACGCTGCGCCGGCCGCCGCCGGCGCCGACGCCGCGACGCTGCACGCCGCGGTGGCCTCCATCGCCGAGCGCGCCAGCTCGATGGGCCGCGAGGCCGCCGAGGTGCGCGGCGTGATCGACGACACGACGAAGGCCGCCCAGCGCAGTGCGCAGGCGGTATCGGCGCTGGCGCAGCGGGTGCAGGAGATCACCAGCGCCCAGAATGCCATCGGCGGCACCACGCGCGAAAGCCTGGCGGCCGTCGACCGGGCGCGTGCCACCGTCGAGGGCGTGGGCCAGGAAGTCTCGGCCATCGTCTCGACGCTGCGCCAGGTGGCCGATGCGGCCAGCGGCATCACCCAGATCGCGCTGCAGACGCGGCTGGTGGCCTTCAACGCCTCGGTCGAGGCCAAGCGCGCCGGCGAGGCCGGCCGAGGCTTCGGCGTGGTGGCTGACGCCGTGAAGGACCTGGCCGGCAAGGTCGAGGCCAGCTCCAAGCAGATCATGAGCACGGTGGCGGAGCTCAACGCCCGCATCGAGTCGCTGGCTTCCGAGATCCGCAGCGAGCCCGGCGCGGCCGAGCAGGGCGCCTTCCACCGCGCGCTGGCCGACGTGCAGGGCGGTGTGGCGCGCATCGCCGAGGCCGCCGACGGCAGTCGCACGATCTGCGCCGACCTCGGCGACCGCATGAACGCGATCGAGACCGAGATGCGCGGCACCGGCGCCGCGCTGGACAGCGCGATGACACGCAGCGAGTCCTTCCTGCGCCTGTCGGAGCAATTGATCGAGACAGTGTCGCAGTGCGGCATCGAGACCGAGGACACGCCCTACATCCAGGCCGCCCAGCAGGCCGCGGCGCAGATCTCGCAGCTGCTCGAGGGCGCGCTGCGCACCGGCGCGGCGACGATGGCCGACCTGTTCGACGAGGCCTACCAGCCCATGCCCGGCAGCAACCCGCCGCAGCACACCACCCGCTTCGTGGCGCTGGCCGACCGCCTGTTTCCTCAGGTGCAGGAGCAGGCGCTCACGCTCAGCTCCAAGGTGGTCTATTGCATCGCGGTCGACCGCAACGGCTACGTGGCCACCCACAACCAGAAGTACTGCCAGCCGCAGCGCGCCGGCGACGTGGTGTGGAACACCGCCAACAGCCGCTGGCGGCGCATCTTCAACGACCGCACCGGCCTCGCCTCGGCGCGCAACCAGCGGCCGTTCCTGCTGCAGACCTACCGGCGCGACATGGGCGGTGGCAACTTCGTGCTGATGAAGGAAGCCGCGGCGCCGATCGTCGTGGCCGGCCGCCACTGGGGCGGCCTGCGGCTGGCCTTCCAGTTCTGACGCCTTCCGCCATGTCCCGCCTGGCCTGGCCGCTGCCGGCCCTGCTGGCCTGGGGGGCTTGCTGGGTGCTGTTCATCGCGCTGTCGCGCCTGGCCGCGCCGCTGCCGGTGGCGCTCACGCTGGCAATCGCGCTCGGTCTCGTGCTCGCGCTACCGCTGGCCACGCGCTGGCGGCGCGTGTTCGTGGCGGCGGGCTTCCCGCTCTCGCTGGCCGCTTCCGGCATGGCGGCCGGGCTGCCGGCCTGGGCCTGGCTGCTCGCGCTGGGCGCACTCGCGCTGATCTACCCGATCAACACCTGGCGCGACGCGCCGATGTTCCCGACGCCGCCGCAGGCCTTGAAGGGCCTCGCCGGGATCGCGCCGCTGCCGGCCGGCGCGCGCGTGCTCGATGCCGGCTGCGGCCTGGGCGACGGCCTGCGCGAACTGCGACGCGAGTACCCGCTCGCGCAGATCTCCGGCGTGGAGTGGAGCTGGCCGCTGCGGCTGGCCTGCGCGCTGCGCTGCCGCTTTGCGCGCGTTTCGCGCGGCGACCTGTGGGCATCGGACTGGTCGCGGCAGGACCTGGTCTATCTGTTCCAGCGCCCCGAGAGCATGCCGCGCGCCCTGGAGAAGGCGCGCCGCGAGCTGAGGCCCGGCACGTGGCTGGCCAGCCTCGAGTTCGAGGCGCCGGGCTTGCGGCCGACCGCAGTGATGCGCGGTGACGGCCGCAAGACGGTCTGGCTGTACCGCGCGCCGTTGCGCTGAGGCGTCATCGCCCCGCGTTCCGGGGGACGCGCCGCGCTGCGCAGGCCATCTGGATGCAATGCGTCACACCGGCGTGGCGCGCCGCCCCGCTAACATGACGAGCCTGTGACCGACACCACGCCCGACATCGCCACGCCCCCCGGCGAACAGCCCGCCCTGCTCGACGCCGTGCGAGCGCTTCTCCAGCCCCTGGCACGGCTGGCCGTGGCGCGCGGTCTCACCCACGCCACCGTCGACGAGATGCTGCGTGCCGCCTTCGTCGAGGTGGCGCATGCGGCCTATCCGCAACTGCTCGAGCACCGCCGTGTCAGCCGCATCAGCGCTGCCACCGGCATCAACCGGCGCGAGGTGACGCGGCTGGTCGAGGCGCGCCAGAGGCAGCCCGAACCGGCCCGCTCCTACCCGAGCGAGATCTTCGCGCGCTGGTCCACCCATTCCGAGTACCTCGACCACGACGGCCGACCGAAGGCGCTGAAGCGACTCGGCGCAGCGCCGAGCTTCGAGACGCTGGCCCAGTCGGTCACGCGCGACATGCATCCGCGCAGCCTGCTGGAGGAACTGATCCGCCTCGGCCTGGCCGAGCACGACGAGGGCACCGACACCGTGTCGCTGAACCGGGCCGCCTTCGTGCCCAAGGGCGACGAGGCGCGCATGGTCGGTTTCATGGGCGCCAATCTCGGCGACCACTTCAATGCCGCGGTCGACAACGTGCTGGCCGTCGGCCACGAGCACTTCGAGCAGGCCATCTACGCCGATGGCCTGTCCGAACCGTCGCTGGCGCAACTTCGCCAACTCGTCACGCAGCACTGGCAGGCGATGACCAACGACCTCGTGCCGCGCATCGAGAAGATGATCGCCGACGACGACGCGGCCGGCATCGGCAGCACTGCCGGCGCCGGCAACCGCATGCGCATCGGCCTGTTCAGCTACCAGGTGCCGGTCGAGCCGCCGGCGCCGCCGGCCAGGGAGCCCGTGGCACGCAAGGCCGCCCCGAGAGCGCGCCGCCGCGAGGGAGACACCGAATGAACCCGACCGACGTGATCCGATCGACCTGGCTGCGCTGGGGCGGTGCGCTGATGCTTGCATTGGCGGCCGTGGTGGCCGGCTGCGGCGGCAGCGTCGGTGTCGGCGGCACGGGCTCGTATGCCTCGGCGCCGATCGAGGGCTTCGGCTCGATCTACGTCGGCGGCATCAAGTACGACGACAGCACCGCCAGCGTGGTCGACGAGGATGGCGCGCCGAGCTCGCGCGGCGCGCTGGGCCTGGGCATGACGGTCGAGGTCGAAGGCGGCGCGATCGGCGGCACCGAGGCCGAGCCCACCGCCGTGGCCAACCGCATCCGCACGGTCAGCGAGATCGTCGGCCCGGCTTCCGCCGTCGATGCGCCCGCCGGCACGCTGGTCGTGTTCGACCAGACCGTCGTCGTCGATGCCTTCACGGTGTTCGACGCGTCGTTCGCCAACGGCCTGGCGGGCGTGCCCGTCGGCTCGAATGTCGAAGTGTTCGGCAGCTTCGACGCGGCCGCCTCGCGCTTCCTGGCCACCCGCATCGCGCCGCGCGCCGGCACGCTGGCCGCCTACAAGGTGCGCGGCCCGGTGAACGAACTGGACACCACGGCGCGCACCTTCCGCATCGGCACGGCGCTGTTCTCGTACGACGGCGCCCCGCCGCTGCTGGCCGAAGGCGCCTACCTGCGCGTGCAGACGCAGACCCAGGCGGTGGCCGGCCGCTGGCCAGTGAGCAGCGTCGACGCCGGCGTGCGCCCGCTGCCCGACCTCGACCGCATCAAGCTGCGCGGCGCGATCACGCGCTACGCGAGCGATGCCGACTTCGACCTCAACGGCCAGCGCGTCGACGCGCGCACGGCCAGCTTCATCGGCCGGCCCGGCGACCTCGCCCTCGGCAAGGTGGTGGTGGTCGACGGCGCTTCGGCCGGCGGCGTGCTCGTCGCCAGCAAGGTTCGCCTGGACGAGCGCGGCGGTTCGCAGGGCAGCGTGACCTTGCAGGGTGCGATCGGGACGCTGGACACGTCAGCGCAGACCTTCGTGCTGCGCGGTTCCACCGTCGAGTACGGCGGCAACGGCGTGCAGTTCGACGGCGGCGACGAGGACGATCTCGCCAACGGCCGCGCCGTGACGGTGCGTGGCAACCCGACGGCCGGCGGCACGCGCATCACGGCGCGCCGCATCACCTTCAACTGAGCCGAGGAGCGGCTCAGGCGAGCCGCGCGCGGTGCCGCGCCACCTGGGCGCGCACCTGCTCGGGCGCGGTGCCGCCGAGCACCTTGCGCGCGTCCAGCGAGCCGCGCAGCGTGAGCACCGCGAACACGTCTTCGCCGATCGCCGGGTGGAAGCCCTGCAGGGTGGCCAGCGGCAGCTCCGACAGGTCCACGCCCTGCTGGATCGCCACCTTCACCGCGTGCGCCACGGCTTCGTGCGCGTCGCGGAAGGGCAGGCCCTTCTTCACCAGGTAGTCGGCGAGATCCGTCGCGGTGGCGTAGCCGCGCCGCGCGGCGCGTTCCATCGCCTCGGGCTTGACGACGATGCCGCCGACCATCTCGCAGAAGATGCGCAGCGTGTCGCGCAGCGTGTCGACGGTGTCGAACAGCGGTTCCTTGTCTTCCTGGTTGTCCTTGTTGTAGGCCAGCGGCTGGCCCTTCATCAGGGTCAGCAGGCCCATCAAGTGGCCGACCACGCGCCCGGTCTTGCCTCGCGCGAGTTCGGGCACGTCGGGGTTCTTCTTCTGCGGCATGATCGATGAGCCGGTGCAGAAGCGGTCGGCCAGGTCGATGAAGCCGAAGTTCTGGCTCATCCACAGCACCAGCTCCTCGCTGAAGCGGCTGACGTGCACCATGCACAGTGAGGCCGCGGCGGTGAACTCGATGGCGAAGTCGCGGTCGCTCACGGCGTCGAGGCTGTTCTGGCAGACGCTGGGCTTGCCATCGTCATCCACCATGCCCAGCGCCCGGGCCACGCGCTCGCGATCGAG
>NZ_JBFXIO010000238.1:0-8132 GCF_050175855.1 Piscinibacter sp. | reverse complement strand
CGCCCTCGACGAAGAAGGGCTTGCGATCGTAGGCGTCGCGCACGCGTGCGCTGACGAGCGAGAGCATCTCGCGCTGCGATTCGGGAGCTCGGGGACCGGCCATGGCGGAATGGAGAACGGGACCGCAGGCAGTGTGCCTGCAGTCCCGCGAGGGCGCTTGCGATGGATCCAGCGCGAGCGACGTCTCAGTGGTTCGACGCGGCAGCAGCGCCGATGCCCGTCTCCGAGCGCACCTGCTGGGCCAGGAAGCCCTCGCGGTCGGCCTTGGCACGCGCGCCGCGGTCGAGCACCGAGAACAGCCAGATGCCCACGAAGCCGATGGTCATCGAGAACAGCGCCGGCGAGGTGTACGGGAACAGCGCCGAGCCCTTGGGGTTGCCCAGCGTGGCTTCCCACACCGACGGCGACACCACCGTCAGCACCACCGACGAGATCAGGCCGAGGAAGCCGCCGATCACCGCGCCCTTGGTGGTGCAGTCCTTCCACAGCACGCTCATGAAGAGCACCGGGAAGTTGGCCGAGGCCGCGATCGCGAAGGCCAGCGAGACCATGAAGGCGATGTTCTGCTTCTCGAAGGCAATGCCCAGCACCACGGCGACGAGGCCCAGTGCGATGGTGGTCATCTTCGACACACGCAGCTCGGAGGCGCTGTCCGCCTTGCCCTGCTTGATCACCGTGGCGTAGATGTCGTGCGACACCGCCGAGGCGCCCGACAGCGTCAGGCCGGCCACCACCGCGAGGATGGTCGCGAAGGCCACCGCCGAGATGAAGCCGAGGAACACGTTGCCGCCCACCGCGTTGGCCAGGTGGATGGCCGCCATGTTGCCGCCGCCGAGCAGGCCGCCCTTGGCGTCGAGGAACTGCGGGTTGGTCAGCACGAAGGTGATCGCGCCGAAGCCGATGATGAAGGTCAGCAGGTAGAAGTAGCCGATCCAGCCGGTGGCCCACATCACGCTCTTGCGCGCTTCCTTGGCCGAGGGCACGGTGAAGAAGCGCATCAGGATGTGCGGCAGGCCGGCGGTGCCGAACATCAGCGCCATGCCGAAGCTGATCGCCGAGATCGGGTCCTTCACGAAGTTGCCCGGGCCCATGATCGACTGGCCGACCTTGGCGGCCTCTTCCGCGGTCTTGCCGCCGTTGACGGCCAGGTCGGCCTTGATCTGCACCGCCTTGGCGAACATCGCCTCGGGACTGAAGCCGAAGTTCCACATCACCATGAAGGCCATGAAGGTCGCGCCGCCGAGCAGCAGGCAGGCCTTGATGATCTGCACCCAGGTGGTGGCCGTCATGCCGCCGAACAGCACGTAGACCATCATCAGCGCGCCGACGATGACCACCGCGATCCAGTACTCCAGACCGAACAGCAGCTTGATGAGCTGACCCGCGCCGACCATCTGCGCGATCAGGTAGAACGCGACGACAACCAGCGTGCCCGAGGCGGCGAAGATGCGCACCGGCTTCTGCTCGAAGCGGAAGGCGGCCACATCGGCGAAGGTGAACTTGCCGAGGTTGCGCAGGCGTTCGGCCATCAGGAAGGTGATGACCGGCCAGCCGACCAGGAAGCCGATCGAGTAGATCAGGCCGTCGAAGCCAGAGGCCATCACCGCGGCCGAGATGCCCAGGAACGAGGCCGCCGACATGTAGTCGCCGGCGATCGCCAGGCCGTTCTGGAAGCCGGTGATGCCACCGCCGGCGGTGTAGAAGTCGGCCGCGCTCTTGGTGCGCGAGGCCGCCCACTTGGTGATGAACAGCGTGAAGATCACGAACACGCCGAACATGCCGATGGCCGTCCAGTTGGTGGCCTGCTTCTGCGCCTGGCCGAGGTCGGCACCGGCGGCCAGCGCGGCGCCGGCGGCGCCCATCAGCGCGGCCAGCGTCAGCACGCGGCGGGCGGTGTCGCTGAATCGGATCCGGCGGCTCATTTCAGCACTCCCTGGCGCACGGCCTCGGTCAGTTCGTCGTATTGGCTGTTGGCGCGCAGCACATAGAAGGCGGTGATCACCACGGTGAACACGATCACGCCGAAGCCGATGGGGATGCCCACCGTCATCACGCCTTCGCCGAGGCGCTGCGACAGGAACGGCTTGTTGAAAGCCACCAGCAGGATGAAGCCGTAGTACACGACCATCATCGCCAGCGTCAGCCACCAGCCGAACGCGGAACGCTTGGCCTTCAGCTCCAGGTACTTGGGGTGGGTCGAGATCTTTCGAACCAGATCGTCATCCATGGTGTCTCCTCACACGGTCGTGGCTCCGGCGGAGCCCGGCGTGCATATTCCACGCAGGGACTGACCCCGCGATGACGCGGATCCAACGCTGGCTGACGCGGAACTGATGTGAAGCTGACGGGGGCGGCGGGTCAGCCGCGCACGACGCCGGGCCGCGCGCGGGCGGCCTCGTCCCAGGCGGGACCATCGAACCAGGCGTCGCCCTTGAGGTACGCGGCGAGCATCTCCAGCGCGTCGAGGCCCCAGAACAGCCGGCCGTCGACCTCGACAGTCGGCACGCCGAAGACCCCCTTGGCGAGCGCCTCGGCGGTGCGGTCCTTCAGTTGCTTCTTGACGGCATCGCCCTCGGGGTCGCGCGCGGGTGCGAGCGCCTCGCGCAGGGCAGAGAGGCGTTGTGGTTCGCCGGCATCGGCCCCGCCGCTGCGCCACACGTGATGGAACACGCGCTCGCATTGCCAGCGGTTCGGCGTCAGGCCTTCCGGCGGACAGGCATGCAGCAGGCGCAGCAGCGCGAGCGGGTTGAAGGGGTGCTGCGCTGGCGTGGCGATCGGGATGCCGAGGCGGTGCGCGGCCCACGCCACCTGGCGAAAGGTCCAGACGCGCTTGGGCTCGATCTCCGCCGGCCCCTTCTGCCCCCACTGCTTGAGCAGCCCGGCGAACAGGATGGGCTGGTAGTCGACCCGGTACGACAGGCCTTCGAGCGCCTGCGGCAGCCGCTCGAACGCGAGGTAGGCGTAGGGCGAGACCGGGTCGAACCAGAAGACGAGGTGCTTCATCGCGCCGAGCCCTTCATCGCGTCGAAGGCCTCGCGCCGCTGCGGCAGCAGCTGCCAGACCCGGCGCTTGTGCTCGTCGTCCATCACCGACCAGCCGGCGATCTCGTCGATCGTGCGCATGCAGCCTTCGCACCAACCGCTGCGGGTGTCCATCTTGCACACACTGATGCACGGGGACGGCACCGAAGACATCATCGGCCGGCTCATGCCTGCACCACGTCGGCCACCGGCGCGCCGGTCAGGGACTCGAGCTGCGCCGGGCTCAGCCGGAACACGCCGTTCGGATGCCCGGCCGCAGCCCAGATCTCGCCGAAGCGGAACAGCTCGCGGTCGATCAGCGTGACCGGCGGCGTGGCATGCGCCACCGGCGAGACGCCGCCGATGGTGAAGCCGGTGCGCGCCTTGACGAAGTCGGCATCGGCCCGGCCGAGCGCGCCGACGATCGCCGCCACCTTCTTCTCGTCGACACGCTTGTCGCCCGAGGTCACCACCAGCACCGCCGCCTCGTCGGCCTTGCGCCGGAAGATCACGCTCTTGGCGATCTGGCCGACCTGCACGCCGAGCGCATCGGCCGCCTCCTGCGAGGTGCGTGCCGACACCTCCAACCACAGCGGCTCGTGCGGATGGCCGCGTTCGGCGAGCGCGCGCGCCACGCGCTGGAAGCCCTCCGGGCGATCGTTCAGAACGGCGCTCACGCAGCAGCCTTCTCGCGCCTGGCGAGCAGCGCCTTGCCGGCGCGCGACACTGGCGGCCGCCCGAGCACTTCCGAAATGAAGGCGCCGGCATCGACCAGCGCATCAAGATCGACGCCGGTCTCGATGCCCAGGCCGTTCAGCATGAACACCACGTCCTCGGTGGCCACGTTGCCGGTGGCGCCCTTCGCATAGGGGCAGCCGCCGAGGCCGGCCACGCTGGCGTCGAAGTGGTGAATGCCCATCTCCAGGCAGGCGTAGATGTTGGCCAGCGCCTGGCCGTAGGTGTCGTGGAAATGGCCGCTCACTTCGCCCAGCGGGAAGTGCTTCAGCGCACGCTCCATCGCCGCCTGCACGCGCCGGGGCGTGCCCACGCCGATGGTGTCGGCGATGCCGCAGTGGTCGACGCCGATGGCCTTCATCAGCCGGACCACGTGCTCCACCTCGTCGGGCGAGACCTCGCCCTGGTAAGGGCAGCCCAGCGCGCAGGACACCGCCGCGCGCACCTTCAGGCCGTGCTCATGGGCCATGGCCACCACCGGCGCAAAACGCTCGACCGATTCGGCGATCGAGCAGTTGATGTTGCGCTGGCTGAAGGCCTCGCTGGCCGCGCCGAATACCACCACCTCGTCGGGCCGGGTGGGCAGTGCCGCTTCCAGGCCTTTCAGATTGGGAGTGAGCACTGAGTAGCGCACGCCCTGATGACGTGTGATGGCGGCCATCACCTCGGCGTTGTCGGCCATCTGCGGCACCCACTTCGGGCTGACGAAGCTGGTCACCTCGATCTCGCGCAGCCCCGCCGCCTGCAGTCGGTGCACGAGCTCGACCTTGTGCGCCGTGGCCACCGGCTGCTTCTCGTTCTGCAATCCGTCACGCGGCCCCACGTCGACGATGCGGACAGTCGATGGAATCATGAAAAAAGTCTCGTGCAAATGGGCAGGGTCACGTTGTTTCCCCGCGGCTAGGGATGGCGGTAACCAACCTGATACAGGAAGATACAACCATTCGAACAGGAACCCTCGTGGACACCGCCACCCGCCTTCGCCTCGCCACCCGCATCCATTTTGCGCTGCTGCGCCATTACGGGCACAAGGTGGAGATCAGCGACCTGATGAAGGCCGAGGGTGAAGTGCGCGAGGCGATCTGGGTCTGCGAAGCCTCGGGCGACCGCGAGCTCGCGACCATGGCCCGCCAACTGCGCTTGGCCAACGAGGCGCCCACCACGGGCAACGTGCCGCAGGACACCGCTGCCTGGTCGGGCGACACCTCGGGATTCGGCGTCTCGCGCCCGCCCGAGCTGGACGTGAAGGCCGAGCCCGCCGCGCAGAGCCGCTGGCTCAAGCCGTCCACCTGGATGCGCCGCAGCAGCGGCACGCCGCGCCACGGCTGAAGCCCCTCAGGCCGCGGCCTCGAGCCGCAGCAGTTCCTCGCCTTCCAGCACCTGGTCGCCGACGGCGTAGAGCAGTTCGGTCACCGTGCCGTCGCGCGGCGCGGTGATGGTGTGCTCCATCTTCATCGCCTCCATCACCGCCAGCGCCTGCCCCTTCTTCACCGCCTCGCCGACCTGGGCCAGCAGCGCGATCACCTTGCCCGGCATGGGCGCGGTGAGCCGCCCGGCTTCGCCGGCCGCATCGGCGGCATGGGCGATCGGGTCGATGGTGTGCAGCAGCGCGGCGCCTTCCGGCGCGAATACGGCAATGCGCTCGCCCACGGCGTAGACCGAGAGCGTCCAGCGCCGCCCGGCCAGCGTCACGTCGTGCTGCGTGCTGCGGCGTGAGCGAGCGGCGAAGGCCCACTGCCGCTCACCGATCACCAGCGTGACCTCGCCGCGGTGGCTGCGCACCAGGCGAACGACGTGGTGTGCACCGTCCGCCTCCAGGTCGAAGCGGCGCACCGCCGCGCCGTGCAGCCGCCAGCCGTCGCGCTTCGACCAGGGGTCGGCGTTCTCGCCGGCCGCCTCGTGCGCGAGCACATGGGCGATCGCGCCGGCCGCCGCCACCTCCAGCGCCAGCGGCGGCTGCCCGAACAGCGCGGCGCGCTCGCGCTCGATCAGCGCGGTGTCGAGGTCGGCCCGAGCGAACGAGCGGCTCGCGGCCACGCGGCGCAGGAAGGCCACGTTGGTCTGCAGACCGACGATGTGTGTCTGTGCCAGCGCCGCATCGAGCCGCGCCAGCGCCTGCGCACGGTCGGCGCCCCAGACGATCAGCTTGGCGATCATCGAGTCGTAGTGCGGCGAGATCGCGTCGCCCTCGCGCACGCCGGCATCGACACGCACCTCCGCCCGCTCGAACTGCGCCGCCTCGGGCGTGCGGTAGACGTCGAGCGAGCCCGTGGCCGGCAGGAAGTTGGCCTCCGGGTTCTCGGCGCAGATGCGCGCCTCGATCGCGTGGCCGTGGATGCGCAGGTCTTCCTGCTTCAGCGGCAGCGGCTCGCCGGCGGCCACGCGCAGCTGCCACTCGACCAGGTCGAGCCCGGTGATCGCCTCGGTGACGGGGTGCTCCACCTGCAGCCGGGTGTTCATCTCCATGAAGAAGAAGCGCAGGTCTCCATCGGCGGTGGGCTCGGCGATGAACTCCACCGTGCCCGCGCCCACGTAGCCCACCGCCTTCGCGGCGGCGACGGCCGCTGCGCCCATCTCGCGACGGCGCGCTTCGCTCAGGCCGGGCGCAGGCGCTTCTTCCAGCACCTTCTGGTGGCGCCGCTGCACCGAGCAGTCGCGCTCGAAGAGGTAGATGCAGTTGCCGTGCGTGTCGCCGAACACCTGGATCTCGACGTGCCGCGGCCGCGTGACGTAGCGCTCGATCAGCACCGCGTCGTCGCCGAAGCTGTTGCGCGCCTCGCGCTGGCAGGAGGCGAGCGCAGCGTCGAACTCGTCGGCCTTCGTGACGATGCGCATGCCCTTGCCGCCGCCGCCGGCGCTGGCCTTGATCAGCACCGGGTAGCCGATGCGGTCGGCCTCGCGCCGAAGCAAGGCCGGATCCTGGTCGGCCCCGTGGTAGCCCGGCACCAGCGGCACGCCGGCCTTCTCCATCAGCTGCTTCGACTCCGCCTTCAGGCCCATCGCCTTGATCGCGCTGGCCGGCGGGCCGATGAAGACCAGGCCGGCATCGGCGCAGGCTTGCGCGAAGTCCTCGTTCTCGCTGAGGAAGCCGTAGCCGGGGTGGATGGCCTGCGCGCCGGTGGCCCGCGCCGCCTCGAGGATGCGCTCGCTGCGCAGGTAGCTGTCGCGCGGCGCGTTGCCTCCGATGTGCACCGCTTCGTCGCAGGCGGCAACGTGCTTGGCGCTCGCGTCGGCGTCGGAGTAGACGGCCACGGTGCGGATGCCGAGCCGGCGCGCGGTGGCGGCAACGCGGCAGGCGATCTCGCCGCGGTTGGCAATCAGGATCTTCTGGAACATGAACGACCTCAGACGGAAGACGGGCTGCCGCGCAGCAATGTGGCCGCGCGGCGCGCGAGCGCGCGCAGGAACTTGGCGAACATAACGATGAGAACGATGGCGACGATCAGCGCGATCGCCAGCACGATCGCCAGCACGACGGGATGCGTCCACGACAGCCACAGCGCCGCCGGCACGAAGGCATCGCCGAGCAGCGACAGGCCGATGTTGGACAAGGGCTCGGGCGAGGTGTTGGCCGCCGCGCGCGTGGTGGCCTTGGCGACGTGGCTGGTGGCCGCCAGCGTGCCACCCATCAGCGCGGCGGCCATGGCCCAGGTGCCTTGATCGGCACCGAACACCGAGGCGGCCAGCGCAGCGCCGGCCGGGATGCGCACGACGGTGTGCACCAGGTCCCACAGCGTGTCGACGCCCGGGATCTTGTCGGCGAAGAACTCGACGAACAGCATGAAGCCGCTCGCACCCAGCATCGCCGGATGCTGCAACACCTTCAGGCCCTGCGGCAGCTCGACCCAGCCGAACCAGCCCGCGATGCCGGTGAGAAACACGACGAGGTACAGGCGCATGCCGCTCGCCCAGCCGAGCGCGGCTGCGATGGCGATCAGCTGTGCAGTGTCGAGCGCCTGCATGGCCTTCAGGCGAGCCAGTTCGGCGCGCGCTTGCCGAGGAAGGACTGGATGCCCTCGCGGCCTTCGTCGCTGGCGCGGATGTCGGCGATGCGGCGTGCGGTCTCGGCACGCAGCTCCGAATCGATAGGGCGGCCGGCCACATCCTGCACGAGCTTCTTGCAGGCGCGCACGGCCATCGGCCCGTTGGCCACCAGCGCCGCGATCAGTTCGTCGACCTTGGCGTCGAGTGCCTCGGGCGCCACACATTCGTGCACGAAGCCCATCGCGTGGGCCTGCGCCGCGCTGAAACGCTCGGCGGTGACGAACCAGCGTCGCGCCGCCTGCTCGCCCATCGATTTCACGACATACGGGCCGATGGTCGCCGGCAGCAGGCCCAGCTTCGCCTCGCTGAGGCAGAACTGCACGCCCTCGGCGG
>NZ_JBFXIO010000237.1:0-8150 GCF_050175855.1 Piscinibacter sp. | reverse complement strand
CTCGTAGAAGAACTTCAGGGCGTCCCAGACACGGTTCTCGACGCCGGTGACGGCCGAGGTGATCATCGCGTCGATGCGCCCTTCTGCCACCGCGCGGCCGACATCGACCATCGCCACGTCCACCGGCACGGCGCCCAGCAGTTCGGCGATGCGCACGGTGGTGGCGTTGTAGGTGCGCATGCGCAGGCCTCGCAGGTCCTGCACCGAGGCGACCGGCCGGACGCAGTACAGCCCCTGCGGCGGCCAGGGCACGGCGAACAGCAATTGCAGCCCGCGCGCCGCGAAGGCCGGCGCCACCAGTGGCCGCTGGTATTGCCACAGGCGCTGCGCGTCGTCGTAGTGGCGGGTGACGAAGGGCACGGCATCGGCGCCGGCGATCGGCATTTCCTTCGCCAGGCCGGTCATGATCACCTCGCCCAGCTCGGCCCGGCCCTCGCGTACGGCGGCTGGGATCTGCGCCAGCGGCGCCAGGCTGCCGTTGGCCTGCAGCTCGATGCGCAGCGCACCGCCGGTGGACTGCTCGAGCTGCCGCGCCCAGGCCTGCAGGTTCTGGGCGTGGAAGGACTCGGCGCGGTAGCCGGTGGCCAGCCGCCAGGCAGGCGCGGCCCGGGCGCCGGTGGTCAGCAGCACGCCTGCCGCGCCCTGCAGCATGGTTCGTCTGAGCATGGTGTTTCCTCCGGCCGCGGCGCTACATGCGCGACGGCATCCAGGTGGCGATGCCGGGCACGAACCACAGCAGCAGCACGAAACCGAGCATCAGCAGGAACAGCGGCGTCGAGCGCCGCGCAATCCAGGTGATGTCGCGCCGTGTCAGGCCCTGCAGCACGAAGAGGTTGAAGCCCACCGGCGGCGTGATCTGCGCCAGCTCGACGACGAGCACGACGAAGATGCCGAACCAGATCAGGTCGAAGCCGGCCTTCTGCACCGTCGGCATCAGCACCGCCATCGTCAGCACCACCATCGAGATGCCGTCGAGGAAGCAGCCCAGCACGATGAAGAACACCACCAGCATCAGCATCAGCGCGAAAGGGCTGAGGTTCAGGCTGCCGATGAACTCGGCCAGGTGGCGCGGCAGGCCGATGAAGCCCATCGCCAGCGTCAGGAAGGCGGCACCGGCCAGGATCAACCCGATCATGCAGTACACGCGCGTGGCCGCCGCCAGCCCCTCGCGCAGTGCCTTCCAGCTCAGCGAGCCCTCCACGGCCGCCAGGCCCAGCGAGCCGGCCACGCCCAGCGCGGCGGCTTCGGTGGCCGTGGCCACGCCGGTGTAGATGGAGCCGAGCACCAGCGCGATCAGCGTGACCACCGGAATCAGGTGGCGCGACTCGCGCAGCCGCGCTGCCAGCGGCAGCGGCGCATCGGCTGGCGGCACCTGCTGCGGGTGGCGAAGCGCCCAGACCACGATGTAGCCCATGAACAGCAGCGCCAGCAGGATGCCCGGCAGCACGCCGGCGATGAACAGCTTGGCGATCGAGACATTGGCCGCCACGCCGTAGACGATCATGATGATCGAGGGCGGGATCAGCAGGCCCAGCGTGCCGGCGCCGGCCAGCGTGCCCACCGCCATGCCGTCCGGGTAGCCGCGCCGCTTCAGCTCGGGCAGGGTGATCTTGCCGATGGTCGCGCAGGTGGCCGCACTCGAGCCCGACACCGCCGCGAAGACGGCGCAGCCGATGACGTTGGTGTGCAGCAGCCGCCCGGGCAGCCGGTCGATCCACGGCGCGAGGCCGCGGAACATGCTCTCCGACAGCCGCGTGCGGAACAGGATCTCGCCCATCCACAGGAACAGCGGCAGCGCGGTCAGCGTCCAGCTCGAGGTGGAGCCCCAGATCGTCAGCATCATGCTGTCGCCCACCGGGCGCTGGGTGAACAGCTCCATCGCCACCACGGCCACGCCGAGCAGCGCGAGCCCGATCCACAGCCCCGAGCCCAGCACGGCCAGCAGCAGCACGATCAGGAAGACGGTGATCAGCAGGTCCACGCGCGTGCTCCGGGTGTCACTCGATGTGGGCCGCTTCGTCGGCCGGCCGCTCGGCGAAGTACGGCTGCGCCGTCCAGCGCGCCCACATCGCCTCGGCCAGCGACAACGCGAAGCCGGCGCAGCCCAGCGCCATCGCGAGCTGCGGGATCCACAGCGGCGTCGCATCGGCCGACGACGACACGTCGTGCATCTCGTGCGACAGCCACACCAGCCGCACCGCATAGACCGCCATGTACAGGGCCAGCGCCAGGCCGGCCGCCAGCGACCACCACTCCAGCACCGCGCGGCCGCGCGGCCCGAGCTTCTCGAGCAGCAGCGTCACGCGGATGTGCTCCTGGCGGCGCAGCGTCTGCGGCAGCGCGAGAAACAGTGCGGCGGCGATCGCATAGCCGGCGTAGGCATCGAGGCCGGGGATGTCCCAGCCGGCCAGGCGGGCAAGCACGCCCAGCCCGACGCAGACGAAGGCGGCGACCATCGCGAACGCGGCGAGCCCGGCCAGGATGCGGTCGACGGCGGCGCTCACGGCGAGGCTCACTTGGAGTACGCGTCGATGATCGCCTGGCCTTCGGCACCGGCCTGCTTGAGCCACTCGGCGGTCATCGTCGCGCCGATCTTGCGCAGCTCGCGCGACAGCGCTTCGCTCGGCGCGGCCACCTTCATGCCCCTGGCAGCGAGTTCCTTCAGGTACTCGTCGTTCTTGCGCTCGCTGGTGGCCCAGCCACGCGCCTCGGCGGCGGCGGCGGCCTTGAGCAGGGCATCCTGGGTCGGCTTGTCCAGCGCGTCGAAGGCCTTGCGGTTGACCACCACGGCGTTCTTCGGCAGCCACGCATTGACGCTGTAGAAGTGCTTGACGCTCTCGTACAGCTTCATCTCGACGCCGCTGGCGCTGGAGGTCAGGAAGTTTTCCACCGTGCCGGTGGCCAGCGCCTGCGACAGCTCGGCCAGCTGGATGGTGGTGGGCTGCGCGCCAGCCAGCTGCGCGATGCGCGAGGTGGCCGGGTTGTAGGCGCGCATCTTGGTGCCCTTGAGGTCTGCGACGGTGTCGACCGGCTTGCTGCTGTACAGGCTCTGGCCTGGCCAGGGGGAGACGAACAGCAGCTTCATGCCCTGCGCGGCGAGCAGCTTGTCGATGGCCGGGCGCGACGCCTCGGACAGGCGCTTCGCGGCCGGGTAGCTGTCGGCCAGGAAGGGAATCGAATCGACGCCGAACAGCGGGTTCTCGTTGGCCGCGCCGGAGAGGATGAACTCGCCGGCCTGCGTCTGGCCGCTCTGCACCGCGCGCTTGATCTCGTTGGCCTTGTACAGCGAGCCGTTCGGGTGCAGCACGATCTTCAGCTTGCCGCCGGTGGCCTGCGCCACCTCGGTGGCGAACTGCTGCACGTTCTCGGTCTGGAAGCTGCTTGCGGCATAGCCGGTGGGCAGATCCCACTGGGTCTGGGCGTGGGCGCCGGCGGCGAACAGGGCGCCGGAGAGCGCGCAAGCGAAGGCGAAGGCGAGACGTTTCATCGAGGACTCTCCCGTGGTGGATGGAGCGGAGGGAATGGGCTTCAGAAGCTGGCCAGCTGATGGTTCAGCAGGTCGGTGATCAGCATCGCGCCGGGCGCGTGGGTGATGCAGAAGTCGGGGCGGGCCTGCGCGATGGCCGCCTGCGGCGTCACGCCGCAGGCCCAGAACACCGGCAGTTCCCCCGGCAGCACCTCGACCGCATCGCCGTAGTCGGGCCGCATCAGATCGCGGATGCCGATCTGTGCCGGCTCGCCCAGGTGCACCGGCGCGCCGTGCACGTCGGGGAATCGCGAGGTGATCTGCACCGCGCGGATCGCCGCGGCCGGCGCCAGCGGGCGCATCGTCACCACCAGCGGCCCGGCGAAGGGGCCGGCCGGCTCGGTGGCGATCGAGGTGCGGAACATCGCCACGTTGAGCCCCTGGTCGACATGGCGCAGCCGGATGCCCTCGTCGCGCAAGGCCTGCTCGAACGAGAAGGAGCAGCCGAGCACGAAGGTGACGAGATCGTCGCGCCACAACGCGGCGACGTCGGTCGGCTCGTCGACCAGCTCGCCGTGGCGCCACACGCGGTAACGAGGCACGTCGCTGCGGATGTCGATGTCCGCGCCGAGCTTCGGCAGCGCGTGCTCGCCGGGTCCGGCCACCGCCAGCAGCGGGCAGGGCTTGGGATTGCGCTGGCAGTACAGGAGGAAGTCGTCGGCCCAGCGCTTGGGCAGGATCACCACGTTGCCCTGCACGTGACGCTCGGCCACCCCGCTGGTGTGCGAGGTCCAGCGTCCGGACCGGATCAGCGCGCGGGCCTGGGCCGGGGTGGCGTCGTGGATGTCGTTCGGCGCTTGCATGCGGCGCATTCTGTTGCCGCGATGGACACCGGACAAACGAGATTTTTTTCTAAGTCCTGATCGATTTCATCGATGAACCGGGGTCCACCCGGACGCAGGCCCGGCCGGCACCCTTGGCTTCGTACAGCGCGGCGTCGGCCCGCTCGAGCAGCAGCTCGAGCCCCTCGGCAGCGTCGGCCGCGGAGCTCACGCCCGCCGAGAAGCTGACCGAGAAGCTGTTGCCGTGCGCATCGCCGAAGCGCAGCGCCACGAAGCGCGGCAGCAGCTGCTCGATGCGTGCCGCCGCCTGCGCGGCGTCGGCGCCGGGCATCAGCAGCACGAACTCCTCGCCGCCGTAGCGGCAGACGATGTCCTCGGCGCGCGTCTCGCGCCGCGCCAGCTCGGCGAAGGCGCGCAGCACGCGGTCGCCGGCCTCGTGGCCATGGCGGTCGTTGACCTGCTTGAAGTGGTCGAGGTCGACGAGAGCCACCGCCAGCGGCTCGCCACGGCGGCGCAGCAGGGACAGCAGCGCCGCGCCGGCCTCGAACAGGTGGCGGCGATTGTGCAGCCCGGTCAGCGGGTCTTCCAGCGCCTGCGCGCGAAGCTGTCGCTGCAGCCGCTCGTTCTCCGCCACCTGGGCCTGCAGCGAGGCGTTGAGCGCCTCCAGCCGGGCGGCCAGCTGCTGGGCACTGTCGCGCTCCCACTCGGCCTGGCGCAATCGGTGCGAGATCTGCAGGCTGAGCTGGCGCGAGCGCGCCGCGCGGCCGAGCAGCAGCTCGTGCTTGGCAAAGGCCTCGCCGAGCAGCTCGAAGGCCAGTTCGTAGCGGCCGACCTCGCCGGCGGCCTGCGCCGCCACGCGCAGCAGGTTGACACGATCGACGGCCACGGTCCCGGCTTCGCCATCCTGCTCGAGCATGGCGCGCCGGGCGACGCAGATCTCCAGCGCCTCCCGGGCCCGACCGCGCGCCAGCAGGATGCGGGCGCCGAGCCAGACGCGTGCCGTGTCCAGCTCGTTGCTCAGCGGATCGACGTGCGCCTCGCCGCCGAGCGCCGCTTCCGCCTCGTCGACCAGCCCGTTGTCGAGCAGGGCCTGCGCGATCTCCTCATCCCGGTGCAGCGCGGGCAGGTCGTCGGGCCGGATCCGCCCGATCAATTGATCGCGGGCCACCGCCAGCGCCTGCTCGGGCCGACCCATCAGGCACAGGCACTGCACCAGGTTGCCCGCCGCATAGATGATCTGCCGGCGCGATCCGAGCCGCAGCGCCCCGGCCAGGCACTCCTCCAGCAGCGGCGCCGCGTCCTCGAGGTTGTGCAGGTCGGACTGGTAGGAACCGAGGTTGTTCAGCGCATTCACGAGCAGGCTGTCGTGGCCGCTGCGGCGAGCCAGCGCCAGCGCCTGGTAGAACAGGTCGAGCGCGCCGTCGTCGTCGCCGCGCATCGACACCACGATGCCCAGCGCAGCGGCCGTCAGGTAGGCATCGACCGGCGCACGCTGGTCCGAGCGCTCGTGCAACGGACGCAGCAGCGCCTCGGCATCGGCGAGTCGCTCCTCGCGCCGGTGCCCAAGCGCGCGGGCGTGCTGCAGCAGGTCGGCCACGCGCGCGTCGCCGTCGGAGACGCCGAGCAGCCCCTGCGCCGCCTCCAGGCGCCGCAGGCCCTGTTCGACGGTCCCTTCCCGGAACTCGAACAGGGCCAGCACGGCCTGGGCGAACGCCTGCTGGACGGCATCGGCGTCGGGCAGGCCCAGCACGCGGGCGGCCAGGGCCGCCGCGCCGGCGCCGTCGGCGATCAGGGTCGCCAGCGCGCGCTCGTTCAGGAGGTCGGGGGACTCGGATGCGGTGCTCATGGCTCGGACGGGGCCCGCCGGCGCGGCGCGCCCCCCTGTCGGTTATCGGCACGGCGGGCGCGCCATGCAGCCCTGGGCGCAGCCGGTGCGGCGCCGGAGAAGGCCAGCACGGCTTCGATGACCTCGGCCGGCACGCCGCTGCTCGGGTCGTGCCGGTAGCTCAGGTGCACCGGCAGCGGGGTCAGCGCCGCCTCGCAGGCCAGCGGCTTGAGCGGCAGCCGTTCGGCCAGCCGCTGCGCCGCGGCGCGCGGCAGTGTGGCCACGCCGAAACCGCCCTCGACGAGCTGAACCATCGCCGAGATCGACGAGATGGTGTGCACGCGCGGCGGCTCCAGGCCGGCACGGCGGAACAGGTCGAGCAGGGCCACGTGCGGCTGCGAGCCGCGCTGGAAGGTCAGCAGCTCCAGCGCGGCCAGGTCGGCCAGCGCATAGCGGCGCCTGCGGTGCAGTTCGCGATGACCGACGAAGACCATCTCCATCGGCGGCAGCGCCCGGCTGCGCAGGCCGTCGCCGGCCGCCGGCAGCGCCGCGAAGGCCAGGTCCAGCGTGCCGCGCCGCACCTGCTCGACGAGCACCGGCGTGGTTTCCACCGTCAGCTCGAGCTCGAAGCCCGGCTGGGTCTGGCGCATGTGCTGCACCCACTCGATCAGCCACGAGTGCAGCACCGACTCGATCGCGCCCAGGCGCAGCGACAGCGCACGCGCCGTGGCGGAGCCCATCTCCGACTTGATCTCGCGCTGCATCGCCAGCAGCCGTTCAGCGTAGACGAGGAAGCGCGAGCCGGCCACGGTCAGGCGGATCTGGCGGTCGCGGCGGTCGAGCAGCAGCGCGCCCAGTTCCTCCTCCAGCGCGGCGATGCGGCTGGACATCGCCGACTGGGTGATGAACAGCTTCTCTGCCGCGCGCGACATGCTCTTGAGCGAGGCCACCCAGTAGAAGGCCTCGACGAAGCGCAGGTTCACTCGGTGTCTCCCTTGGTGCATCGGCCCGGCACGGGCATTGCTGGTGCCGGGAAGTCACGCAGACGGTCGCCAGCCTGCCGCGCGTATTCTCCAGCCTTCTTCTCACCGGGAGACCCCATGTCCTTGCGAACCCTCCTCGCCGCCGCCGCGCTCGTCGCCGCGGGCCCCGCCCTGGCCCAGACCAAGTGGGACCTGCCGGCTGCCTACCCGGCCACGAACTTCCACTCCGAGAACCTGGTGCAGTTCGCTGCCGACGTCGACAAGGCCAGCGGCGGCAAGCTGAAGATCACCGTGCACCCGAACGCCTCGCTGTTCAAGGCGCCCGAGATCAAGCGCGCCGTCCAGGGTGGCCAGGCGCAGATCGGCGAGATCCTGCTGGTGAACTTCGCCAACGAGTGGCCGATCTTCGGCGCCGACGGCCTGCCCTTCCTGGCGGTCAGCTACGACGCCTCGATGAAGCTGTACAAGGCGCAGAAGCCGCTGCTCGAGAAGAAGCTCGGCGAGCAGGGCATGATGCTGCTGTACTCGGTGGCCTGGCCGCCGCAGGGCATCTACACCAAGAAGCCGGTGGCCAGCGCGGCCGACCTCAAGGGCATCAAGTGGCGCGCCTACAGCCCGGCCACCGCGCGCATCGCCGAGCTGGTCAGCGCGCAACCGGTGACGGTGCAGGCCGCCGAGTTCGCGCAGGCGCTGGCCACCGGCGTCGTCGAAAGCACGATGACCTCGGGCGCCACCGGCGTCGACAGCAAGCTCTACGAGCACCTGAAGTACTACTACGACACCCAGGCCTGGCTGCCGAAGAATGCGGTGATCGTCAACAAGGCCGCCTTCGACGCGCTCGACAAGCCGACCCAGGCCGCCGTGCTGAAGGCCGCCGCCGACGCCGAGGCGCGCGGCTGGGCCGCCAGCCAGAAGGTCAACACCGACACGCTCGAGAAGCTCAAGGCCAACGGCATGCAGGTGCTGCCGCCCTCGGCGCAGCTCAAGACCGACCTGCAGAAGGTCGGCGAGACCATGCTGAAGGAATGGCTCGA
>NZ_JBFXIO010000236.1:0-8210 GCF_050175855.1 Piscinibacter sp. | reverse complement strand
AGCGACCTGGTCGGCAAGTACATCAACATCGCCAGCCGCGCCGCGGGCTTCCTGACCAAGCGCTTCGGCGGGCACCTCAGCGCCGACATCGGCGTCGAGGGCCGCACGCTGCTCGACGGCCTGCGCGCGCACCGCGGCGAGGTCGAGCGCCTCTACGAGGAGCGCGAGTACGGCAAGGCGCTGCGCGAGATCATGCTGCTGGCCGACCGCGTCAACGAGTACGTCGACACCCACAAGCCCTGGGAACTGGCCAAGCAGGCCGGGCAGGATGCGGTGCTGCACGACGTCTGCACAGTGTGCATCGAGGCCTTCCGCGTGCTGACCATCTACCTCAAGCCGGTGCTGCCGGCCCTGGCCGCACAGGTGGAGGCCTTCTTGAAGGTGGCCCCGATGAGCTTCGCCGACGCCTCGCGCGCGCTCGGTCGGCACCAGATCGGCGAATACAGGCACCTGATGCAGCGCGTCGACCCGGTGCTGCTGGACAAGCTGTTCGAGCCCCCGAAGGTGGAGGCGCCCAAGCCCGGCGGCGAGGACATCGCGCCGACCATCGGCATCGACGACTTCGCCAAGATCGACCTGCGCATCGCGAAGATCGTCGCCTGCGAGCACGTCGAGGGCAGCGACAAGCTGCTGCGCCTGACGCTGGACGTGGGCGAGGGACGCACGCGCAACGTCTTCTCCGGCATCAAGTCGGCCTACAAGCCGGAAGACCTGGTCGGCAAGTTCACCGTGATGGTGGCGAACCTCGCGCCGCGCAAGATGAAGTTCGGCGTCAGCGAAGGCATGGTGCTCGCCGCCAGCCACGCCGACGAGAAGGCGAACCCGGGCCTGTACGTGCTGGAACCCTGGCCGGGTGCCACGCCGGGCCTGCGCGTGCGCTGAGCGTTCAGAAGCGCGTCGGCACCGGCGCGGCCCGTGCGGCCGCCGCTTCCAGCGGCAGGCGCAGGCTCACCCGGGTGCCCACGCCCGGCTGCGAATGCATCTGCACGTCACCGCCGTGCGCCGCGGCGATCTGCCGCACCAGCGCCAGACCGAGACCGTTGCCGTCGTAGTGCTTGCGCAGGTGCAGGCGCTGGAAGGGCTGGAACAGCCGGGGAATGTCCTCGGCCGCCACGCCGATGCCGTTGTCGGTGACGCTCACCACCGCCTCGCCGCCCTCGACGGCGGCATGCACGCGCACCTCGGGCCGCTGGCCCGGCGGCACGAACTTCAGCGCGTTGGACAGCAGGTTCTGCAGTGCGAGCGCCAACAGGCTCTCGTGGCCGCGCACCACCGGCAGGTTGTCGATGGCCACCAGCGCGCCGGTCTCGCGGATGCGCGCGGCCAGCGACTGCAGCACCTCCTGCATCACGCGGTCGAGTTCCACCGCGTGGCCGGGATCGCCGCCCGACCGCTGCACACGCACGTAGTGCAGCACGTCGTCGAGCAGGCGGCGCATGCGCGCGCCGGCGCGGCCGACCAGACCCAGCCAGGCGCGGGCCTCGGGAGCCAGCTGCTCGCCATGATCGCTCTCGATCAGGCCGGTGAACTGCACGATGGTGTTCAGCGGCTCGCGCAGGTCGTGCGACGCGATGTGCACGAACTGCTCCAGCCCCTCGTTGGCGCGCCGCAGCTCAGCACCGGCCGCGGCCAGGCGCGCCTGGCTGTCACGCAGGTCGGCCATGGTCGCCGCCAGCAGCTGGGCCGGGATCAGCGCGGCGGCGTAGGCGGTGTAGACGAACAGCTCCTGCCACTGCGCGGTGAAGGGTGGCGGCACGAACACGCCCACGGCCAGGCTCACCGCCACCACCAGCGAGACCAGCAGCACCAGCGCCAGCGTGGCGCTCAGCTCCAGCACGATGGCCGCGAGCAGCAGCGGGATGGCGAGGTAGACGAACGGGAACGGTACGTGGGCGAGGCTGAGCAGCGTCACGCCGGCGGCGGCGGCGCCGAGGGCGAGCACGCGCCAGTCGAGCAGGTCGCGCCGGATCAGGGCGCGATCGTCCAGCCGCAGGCAGATCACCAGCGCCAGCAACGAGATCGAGCCGATCGCCGAGCCCTCGAACCAGCGTTGCCACATCGGCATGAAATCGCCCGCGCCGAGCGCGCGCAGCGTGAACGCGCCCAGCGTGGCGCCGACCAGCTGCGCACCGACCGCTCCCACGGCCAGCAGCCGCAGCATCGCCGCCGGCGTGCGCAGGCCGTTGCGCGCGACGCCGAGGCGGCGCAGGCCCCAGGCGGCCAGCAGCGTCTCGACGACATTGGCCGGTAGGAAGGCCAGCGCCATGGCCAAGGGCGTGCCGTGAACCAGGTTGCCCAGCAGGTTGCCGGTGACCACCGCCGCCACCAGACCGGGCCAGCGCCGCCGCGAGGCCGTGGCGAGAAAGCCCATCGCCAGCGCGTTTGCGAACCACAGGTTGGCCACCGAGCCAGGCTGACGCGACAGCGCGATCGACGCCGCCGCGGTCGCCGCGTACAGCAGCCCGAGCAGTGCCGCCTCGGCGGCCGGATGCGGCGGCGTGCGGGGCGCCATCCTAGTCACCCTGCCCCGACCGCCGCCGCAGCCCGCGGCCAGCCGCCGCCAGCGCCATCAACAGGCCTGCCAGCAGCAGCGCAACGCCCAGCCAGGTGGCCCACGGCGTGCGCTGCAGCGGCGGCGGCTCGGCGAGCCAGCGGCGCAGCACGGCCTGGCGCTGCGCGCCAGGCAGCGAGCGGATGGCGTCGTCGAGCGCCTCGCGCAGTTCCGGCCAGTCCTTGCGAACGGCAAAGGACAGCGCGTACTCGAAGTCCGCCGGCGCCACCACGCGCAGCCCGTCGAGCCGCTGCGTGGCGACCACGTGGGCGAAGCTGGCTGCATCGACCACAGCCGCCTCGAAGCGCCTGTGCAGCACGCCGCGCAACGCCACGGCGTCGTCGCTGACGCCCTGCCAGGCCACTGTCGGATAGCGCCGGCGCATCACCGGCTCGACCGCGTAGCCCAGCCCCACCGCGACCGGCTCGCCGGTCAGGGCGGCCAGGCGGCGCTCGGGACGATCGGCGCGCATCACCACCACCGCCGGCACGGACACGTAGGGCAGCGTGAACAGCGCGTACTCGCCACGCTCGGGCGTGGCTCGCAGCGACGAGACCAGGTCCGCCTCGCGCCGGCGCAGCGCCTCGAGCTGCTCTTTCAAGGGCCGGGCCGGCAGGGTGTGGACGTTCAGGCTGGCCCGCTCCTGCAGCAGCCCGAGCATCTCGACCGACAGGCCGTCGATGCGGCCGTCCTCGCGCTGGAACACGAATGGACCGTAGTCGCGCTCCGGCGCGAAGCGCACCGGCTGCGACGGACCGGCCCATCCGGCCGCTGCACAGGTGGCCGCACCCGACAGGGCAGCCGCGACGAGCCACGCGCGAAACGGGCTCACGAACCGATCAGGTCGACCAGCCCCTGGGCCTGCCCGGAAGCCAGCGGCTTGGTCACGAAGCCGCGCACGCTGCCGAAGCCCTCCGCGCAGCGACGGTCCGCCGGATCGGCCGAGGAACTCAGCATCACCACCGACGGCGTGCGGCGCCGCACCGTGGCGGCTTCGTAGGCGCGCAGGAAGTCGAAGCCGTTCATCCCGGGCATGTTGATGTCCAGCAGGATCAGGTCGACGCCGGGGCAGTCGGGCCGTTCGAGCCAGGCCAGCGCGTCGCGCGCCGACTCGAAGTCGACGATCTCGCGCACCACCTTCGCCCGCTCGAGCACGATGCGGGTGTAGATGAGATCGGGCTCGCTGTCGTCGATGAGCAGGATGCGGTCGAGCATGGGAGCGACTCCTGCGAGAGATCGTAACGACGATCCTCGCGGCGTGCATCCCTCGTCGCGCGGCGCGCTCAAGCCTGTCGAGTCACCCGCATCACCTCACGTCATCTTCTTCGCTGCTGCGGCCAAGCCGGTGAGCACGCAGGTCCACCCACAGCGGCGGCGCAGCCATGGCCATCAGCAGCGCGGCGATCGGCACGGTGGCGCTGAAGCCGACGTGCTTGAACGCCAGGGCCCCGGCGATGCCGCCGACGAAGAACAGGCCCAGGATGGTGGCGTGGATGCCGAGCTTGTCGCGGTTGGCCAGCACCCGGTGACGGTCGTTGCCGGCGCGCGAACGATTCCAGTAGAGCAGCCGTCCGAGTTCCAGCCCCAGGTCGGTGATCACGCCAGTCATGTGGGTGGTGCGGATCTCCGCCTGGGAGATCTTGGTGACGATGGCGTTCTGCAGGCCCATGATGAAGCACAGTAGCAGCACGGTCGACGGCAGGAACACGTCGACGAACAGCTCGAGGTTGGCACCGAGCAGCCCGAACACCAGCAGCAGCACGGCCTCGAGCATCAGCGACAGTGCGAACTCGCCCTGCAGCGCGCGGCGTCGCGCCCAGTTGATCAGCACCGCCGTGACCGCGGCCCCGGTGACGAAGGCCAGCAGCGCCGACACGCCCGCCATGGCCAGCGCGAACTGGCCCAGCACGATGTCGTCGGCAATGCCGGAGACCACGCCGGTCATGTGCGAGGTGTAGCGCTGCACCGCGAGGAAGCCGCCGGCATTGATGGCACCGGCCACGAACGCCAGCACGGCGCCGAGCTGCCGGTTGCTGCGCCGTGTGCGCGTGCGGCGCGTCAGGCCATGCAGGAACTCCGCGGGCATCGCGTGGCGCCGCTCTAGCGGCGCGCCGCGGGCTTGCGCGCGACGACCTTGCTGCGCGTCGGATAGGCCACGCCGTGCCGGTCGAGGTAGTCGCGGATGAGCTGGCGCACCACCTGCGAGGGCGTGAGGTCCTGCGCCGCGCACAACGCCTCGAAGGCCGCCTTCTTGGCCGGGTCGATCAGCAGGGTGAGGCGGGCGGTCTTGGATTCCATGGCGATTCCCGGCAGCGCATCTGATTCACATCATATGTTAATCATCTGCATGTTCGATGGGAAAGGCATACTGAAGGCCGCATGCAGCTTCACCCATTCCGCCCGCGATTGGTCGACGCCGTGCGCGGCTACGATGCCGCGCGACTGCGCGCCGACGTCGCCGCAGGCCTGACCGTCGGCGTGGTGGCGCTGCCGCTGGCGATGGCCTTCGCGATCGCCTCGGGCGTCAAGCCCGAGCAGGGCGTCGTCACCGCCATCGTGGCGGGCTTCCTGATCTCCGCGCTGGGCGGCTCGCAGGTGCAGATCGGCGGGCCAGCCGGCGCCTTCATCGTCATCGTCTACGGCATCGTCGAGCGCTACGGGCTGACCAACCTGCTGATCGCCACCTCGCTGTCGGGCGTGCTGCTGTTCGTGATGGGGCTGTTCAAGCTCGGCGCGCTGGTGCGCTACATCCCGGTGACCATCATCATCGGCTTCACCAACGGCATCGCGGTGCTGATCGGGCTGTCGCAGGTGAAGGACCTGCTCGGCCTGAGCATCGACAAGCTCCCGGCCGACTTCTTCACCCAGATCGGCGTGCTGGCGCGCCAGGTGCACACGCTCAACCCGGTGGCGCTGGCAATCGGCCTGTCCTGCCTCGCGCTGGTGGTCGTCTGGCCGAAGTCCTACACCATGCCGCTGGACAACATCGGCTGGCGGCACCGCCTGTACCGCCTCGCGGCGCATGTGCCCGGCACCATCGTCGCGCTGGTGCTGGCCACCGTGGCCACGGCGATGCTGAACCTGCCGGTGGAGACCATCGGCAGCCGTTTCGGCGGCATTCCGCAGAGCCTGCCCGACCTGCACCTGCCGCCCTTCAGCTGGGACAGCGCCAAGCAGTTGCTGATCCCGACGCTGACGCTGGCGATGCTCGGCGCCATCGAATCGCTGCTGTGCGCGCGCGTGGCCGACAACCTGATCGACGCACCCCGCCACGACCCCAACCAGGAGCTCATGGCGCAGGGCGTGGCCAACATGGTCACGCCGGCCTTCGGCGGCATTCCGGCCACCGGCACGATCGCGCGCACGGTCACCAACGTGCGCTCCGGCGCCACCAGCCCGATCGCCGGCATCGTGCACGCGCTGACGCTGCTGGCCGTGGTGCTGGTGGCGGCACCGCTGGCGCTGAACGTGCCGCTGGCGGCGCTGGCCGGCATCCTGCTCTTCGTCGCCTGGAACATGGGCGAGTGGCGCGAGTTCGCGCGGCTGCGCCAGTTCAGCGTGCAGTACCGCACCATCCTCGTCGGCACCTTCCTGCTGACGGTGGTGTTCGACCTTACCGTGGCGGTGCAGGTCGGTCTGGTGCTGGCCTGCGTGTTCTTCATCTACCGCATGAGCACGCTGTTCCGCATCGAGCCGCGCGAGCTGGCCGAGGCGCCGGCGGGCGTGCAGGTGCGCGAGGTCTACGGCGCCCTCTTCTTCGGCGCGGTCGGCAAGCTCGAGGCCCTGCCGGCGCAGCTGCCCGAGGGCACGCACGCCCTGGTGCTCGACATGCACCGCCTGATCGCGATGGACACCTCCGGGCTCGATGCCCTCGAGCAGCTGCAGCGCACGCTGGCCAAACGGGGCATCACGATGCTGCTGGCCGAGGTGAACGAACAGCCGCGCTCGCTGATGCGGCGCGCCGGGTTCGAGGCGCACCTGGGCGAGCAGTCCTTCGCGCCGACATTGGCCGAGGCCCTGCAGCGCTGCCGCGGCTGAGCGCGCAGCGGCTCAGTGCCGCCAGGGCCTCTTCGCCGCGAGAAAGCCGGCCAGTGCAGGCGCGCACGCCGCCGCGAGCGCTTCGCGCCGCGCCGACAACCAGCCGAGCGCGAAGGCCGCAGCCGGGTCGGCAGCCGGCGCGGCCGTCAAGTCCGCCCAGGCCACGACCGCGTCGTTGAGCTCGCCCAGCCGCTCCTGCAGCGCAGCCAGCGCCTGCAGGTAGCGCGTCGTCTTCTTCGCGCCGAGCAGGCCGCGCGCGAACTCGACGCCGTAGCGCAACTGCTTGACGCGCTTGCGCAGCCGGTGCCGCGAGGCGTCGTCGAGCGCAGCGAAGCGCTCGGCATCGCGCCGCACCTGGCGATGCCAACGGTCCAGGCGCGGCACGAGCAGGTCGCCGGCCGGCTCCGTGGGCGGCTCCGCGCTCGGCTCCAGCGTGGCGGCCATCAGGTCGAGCAGCAGGCGCTGCGCAGCGCTGTCGCGCACGATCTGCACCGGATCGGACGCGGCCTCCAATGGCAGCTCCGGCGGCACCAGCGGCGAGCCGCAGGCCGCCATCGCCGCGGCGAGCTGCGCGCGCAGCGGCGCGCCCACGGCAGCCTGGTCGCGCGACGCTCCGAGCGCGCGGAACAGGCCGGCCGCGCCGTCTTCCAGCGGATCGGCCGCGCCTGCCGGGGCGAACAGACGCAGCGCCGTGCGCAGCCGCCGCAGGCCGACGCGCAGCTGGTGCAGGTGCTCGTCGCCGAAGTCGCCGCTGGCCAGCTGGCTGGCGTTGATCGCCACCTGCTGCAGGCATTCGCCCAGCACCTGCCGGCGTGCGGCGGGCACCGCGATGCCGTCGTCGAGCGACACGCGTGCCGACTTGCGCGCCGCTGCGCGCGGCGTGCCCTCGGCCAGCAGCGTGCCGCGCTCGGCTTTGCTCCGCATGTCCAGCCACAGCCCGTGGCGCTGCACCCACTCGCCGACCACGGCGAGCAAGGCCGTGGGAGAGCCCTCGAGCAGCTCGATCTCGAGCTCGCACACCGGCAGCGAGGCTTCGCCGGCGGCGATCAGCCCCTGGTCGAAGGCCAGCTCCAGCACGGCGCCGTGGCGGCGCAGCGTGCGCGCCGTGCGGCGGATGTCGGTGCGGTAGCGACAGGACAGCTCGGCGCCGGGCCGCGCGGCCAGCAGCGCGGCCAGCCGCTCTCCGGCGGGCGTTCCCTGGTGCAGGGTGAGGTCGAGCTCCGGCAGCGCCGCGCTGCGCTCGCGGCGCGGCGCGTTGTGCTCGAGCCTTGTCATCGCGTCGGCGCCGCTGGCCTTGAGCGTCTGCACCCAGCGCGTGCCTTCGCGTCGCAGGCGCAGGGCGACGCCGGCACGCGCCAGCAGGCCGTCGCCGGTGTCGAAGTACGCGGCCTGCAGGCGCAGCGGCCGCCCTGTCGAGCGCCCCGCCACCGCCGCCTCGACACGCGCACGTCGGTCCGTTGGCACCTGGAACTTCAACTCGATCTCAATCATGGTTCGATCTTGTCAGATGCCACCCCCGAGCTTGATGAAAGTGGCCTGCATGGGCTGCGCTATGCTTTTGCCCGTCATCACGGAAAGATCAGAAGACTGTGGGATTTCTCGACGACCTCAAGCGGCAGGC
>NZ_JBFXIO010000235.1:0-8215 GCF_050175855.1 Piscinibacter sp. | reverse complement strand
GCCCAGTCGCGCAACTGCGCGGCCAGCTGGGGCAGCAGGTCCTGTCCCTCTTCCTCGAAGATCGGGAACAGCTCGGCATCGACCGCGTCGACGGCATCGATGTCCTCGGTGCCCTCGATCGCCACTTCGCGTTCGACCGGTGTCGCATGCTTCGCGGCCGCCGTGGGAAGTTCGGCCAGCGGCTTGAGCTCCGCCACGCCCAGCGCGTCGACGCGGGGATCCAGCGTACCGAAGCCGGTCGTGCCCATGCCGCTGGACTCGAAGGCCATCGGGCGGCTGGTGGGCAGCGCGGCACTCGGCGGTTCGGCCGGCGCCGGGGCCAGCTCGATGCGCTCGATCGGCGACACCTCGTCGAGCGCGCCCATGCCCGTGACCGGCGGCAGGTCGGCGGCAGCCGTGGCCGCCTCGAGGCGGCGCGCCGACTCGAGTTCGTGCTCGGCCAGACGGGCCAGCAGCTCGGGGGCGGGCTCCTTGAGGAAGCCGGCAGCGAACTGGTGCAGCAGGCGGCGAATCTCCTCGGCGGTGTCGACGAAGAGCTTCGCCTCTTCAGCGGTGCCGTAGCCGATCGCCTGCGAGCGGGTCTGCGCGTGCTCCAGCGCGCGGGCCAGCTGCGAGAGATCCTGGAAGCCGACGGTGGCCGAGCTGCCGGCCAGCGAGTGGGCCAGCGCGATCGGCGTTTCTCCGATCGGACGATGCAGTTCCATCGCCCATTCCGCCACCTCGGTGGTCAGGCGGCGCGAGAGCTCGTCGGCCTCGTTGAGGTAGATGTTGAACAGCGGGATGCCGATGCGCAGCGGGCCGACGACCTTGACGTTCTCGTCCTCGGGCGCAGCCGCCGCCGGTGCCGGCGTTTCGGTCGCGGACTCGACAGGCTCGCCGCCGAGGTCGAGGTCGATGAGCTCGAGCGAGAGATCGACCGGTGCGGGTGCCGGCTCGGGCAGCTCGGCCAGTGGCAGCGGCTGCGTGGCCAGCGGCTCGAAACTCTCGGCCGCGGGTGCAGCCGGCGCGTCGAGCGTGGACAGGTCGATCTCGAACGAGACTTCGGGCAGCGGCGCGGCAGGCGCGGCCACCGGCTCGGGCGAGAGCGCTGGCAACTCGAGGGCCTCGGCGGCCGGCAGTTCGGGCACCGCCAGCGTGATGGGCACCACCGGCACCTCGGGCACCGGCGATTCACCAGCGGCCAGTCGCTGCGCGGCGGCCTTGACGGCGGCGGCACTGCGGGCAGCGTCGCGGCGCTGGGCGATGTCCTCGACCCACGAGCCGAGGTCGCCGAGCACCCAGCGAGTGAACTCGACCAGCGCCGGCTCGGCCGGCCGGCTCTCGGCCAGCTGGGTGTTGTAGATCTGCTCGCAGGCCCAGGCCGCTTCGCCGAACTCCTTCAGCCCGACCATGCGCGAGCTGCCCTTCAGGGTATGGAAGGCGCGCCGCACGGTGGTCAGCAGGGCCACGTCGGACGGCGCCGCAGCCAGGCCGTCGGTGGCCGAGGCGGCCTCCTGCAGGACTTCGCGGGCCTCCTCGAGGAAGACCTCGCGCATCTCGTCGTCTTCGGCCAGTTCCGGCTCGGCGGCCACGGCCGGTGCCGTCACCGGCACCGGGGCGGCGCGGAACTCGGCGATCTCCGGCTCCAGCGGCATGGGCTCGGAGCTGCTGTGCACGAAGTCGACCAGCAGATCGCTGAGCTCGCCGCGCACCGACGCCACGCCCTCGCGATCGTCGGCCTCTTCGGCACGCGACAGCGCCTCGCGGGTGCGATCGACGGTCTCGGCCAGCGTGTCCTGATCGGCCAGGTGCGCCTCGTGCGACAGCCGCTCGAGATCGCGGGTGACCTCGGCCACCGGCACATCGGGCTGGGACGCCGCGAATGCGAGCTGCTGGGCCTGCTCGATTAGGCGCGGCTCGACAGGCGGCACCGTACCAGCGTGGCGCGTGCTCGCGCCGCGGCCCATGACCGGGTCGAGGGTGCCGGTGCGCGGGTCGAACACGAACAGCGACTTGGCCATCTGCGGCTGGACGCTGAGCATGTCGATCAGGAAGCCGAGTGCGCCCAGGTTGCCGGCGATGCGGTCGAACAGGCCGGTCTGCGAAACGCGCGCTGGATCGACCTCGGTCTGGATCAGGCCCTCGATCTCGTCGCGCATGCGCATCAGCGCCGCGGTGGCCTGGTCGATGCCGAGCACCGAGAGCACGCCGCGCATCGACGAGAGCTGGTTGGGCACCGGGATCAGCACCTGCCGATCGTCGGGTTTGCGGAAGAACTGGTCGATGGACTTCTCGGCCTCGGCCAGCGAGGCCCGCAGTTCCTGAACCACGCTGCCCATGGTCTGGCGGTCGGAGACGCGGCGGTACAGCTCCTCCATCCACGGCTCGAGCGGCTCCGGCGCCTTGCCTTCGCGCACCGAGCCGAGCCGGTCGGCCAGGCGGCGCACACGCTCGGCCTGCTCGGGGCTGTCGAAGTCCGAGTCTTCCAGCGCCGCCTCGACGTACAGCAGGCTGGTGGCCACCTCCATCGCCAGCTGCGGCTCGGGCGCCGCGCCGCTGTTGATGGTCTGCGCGATCGCCATCTGCAGCTCGGCCGCGAAGGCCTCGCCGAGCGGGAACAGCCGCTTGAGCGAATCGCCGACCAGCGAGAACTGCTCGTTCAGGCCCGACAGGCGATGCAGTTCGCCCCCGGCCACGCCCTGCCAAGACTCCTTGGCCGCGGCCACGCGCTTGCGCGCCTGCACCACGACGGCCGGGTCGAAGCGGCCCAGCGTGGCCATGTTGTAGTCGGCGGGCACGTGGTGGACCAGGCCGTAGACCTGCCGCACGGCCGCCAGCCGCGGCGCGCGCCGGCCGTCACCCGGGGACTCGGCCTGCGCGCAGAAGAAGAGCAGGTCTTGCGCCAGGCGCTCGGACACTTCGTTCTGGCCGCGTTCGAGCACGCGGTACTGCGCCAGCAGGCGCGAAGCGACGCGCTTGCTGAACACGTCGAAGCCGAGCAGACCCTGCGCCTGCGCCTCGAACACCGCCGAGGCGAGCTTCCACAGCGTGGCCACCTGCGGATCGGCGGACGCCGCGCCGAGGCCGGCGCAGCCTTCGCTCATGCGCGCTGCGGCCAGCGTGGGCTGCGGCGTGCGCATGATGCCCAGCAGGTGCCCTTCCATCGCTGTGCGCGTGGCGGCGTCGAGCGCACGCGGCGGAACGCTGGTGTCGGAGGCGATCTCGCGCCAGCGCCAATCGACGCTCCACAGGTCGGCCGGGTGGATGCGCTCCGCACCGGCCGCTTCCTGCACGGCACGGTACTGCGGGAACATGGCCAGCGCCGAGACCGGCTTGCCGGCCAGCCTGCGGCCCAGGTAGTCCAGCAGCGCGAACGAGGCGTGCTCGATCGCCTCGACGACCAGCGGCGTCAGCTTGTGCGGCTTGGCGACGAACTTCTGCACCAGCGATTCGCTGGCGCGCAGCACCAGCGCGGCCTCGGGCAGCCCGACGAGCTCGAGCGCGCCGGCGCCCTGGTGGAGCGACGAGCGCGCGCTGCGCAGTACGGCGGGGTCGACGGTGTCGACATCGGAGCTGCCGACCGCCTCGGCTTCCTTGAGGCAGCGGCGCAGCGACTTGTGCGCCGCCTCGAGGGTGCGGCGCAGTTCGTCCTGCACCCACGCCAGGGCGCTGAGGTCATCGGCGGGTTCGCCCCGCGACGTGGCATTCGGGGCGGTTCGCGTATCCATGCAGTGCTCTCAGGCCAGGAGGGTCACTCGATCTTGAATCGCGCCACCGACTGCTTGAGTTCTTCCGCAGTCCGCGACAGCTCGCGCACCATCGCCGCGGTCGAGCGGGTACCTTCTCCGGTCTGCTCGGTCACCGCGAAGATGTGCTGGATGTTCGAGGCCACCACGTTGGCCGACTGGGCTTCCTGCTGCGCCTGCGTGGAGATCTGCGAGATCAGGTCGGCGAGCTGGCGCGACACGCGGTCGATGTCGTTCAGCGCCGCACCGGCGGCGTCGGACAGCCGTGCATTCTCGACCACGCCCTGCGTGCTGCGCTCCATGGCGCCCACCGCGTCCTGCGTGTCGGTCTGAATGGTCTTGACCAGCGCCGCAATCTGGCGCGTCGCGTCGGCGGAGCGTTCGGCCAGCCGCTGCACTTCTTCCGCCACCACCGAGAAGCCTCGTCCGGCTTCACCGGCGGAGGCGGCCTGGATGGCGGCGTTCAGCGCCAGCACGTTGGTCTGCTCGGTAATGTCCGAGATCAGCTCGGTGATTTCACCGATCTCCTGCGACGACTCGCCCAGCCGCTTGATCCGCTTGGAGGTCTCCTGGATCTGGTCTCGCAGCAGGTTCATGCCGCCGATGGTGTTCTGCACCGCGCGCAGGCCCTGCTCGGCGGCGTCCAGCGACTGGCGCGCCACCTGGGCGGTCTCCTGCGCTCGACCCGACACCTCGTTGATTCGGCCGGCCATCTGCAGCACCGACTCGCCGGTGTCGCGGATCTCGCGCAGCTGCTCGGTCGAGGCGGCCAGCAGTTCGGTCGAGGTGGCTTCCACCTGCTGGGTGGTCTCGGTCACCCGTCCCACCGTGCCTTGCACCTGCGACACCAGCGAGCGCAGCTCCTCCACCGTGTAGTTCACCGAGTCGGCGATGGCGCCCGTGATGTCTTCCGTCACCGTGGCCTGCTGCGTCAGGTCGCCTTCCGCAACCGTCTGCAGTTCGTTCATCAGCCGCAGAATCGCCGCCTGGTTGGCGTCGTTGACGCGCTTGGCTTCCTGCTCCTGCCGCTCCGCCTCGAGCCGCTGGGCCTCGGCGAGCTGGGCACGCTGGGCCTGGTCACGCACGTACAGGCGCAGGAAGCCGACGCCGCCGGCGATGATCATCGCCGCGAACGCGAGCAGTGCCAGGAAGCTGCCGAAACCGAAGCCGGTCTGCTTGGCCAGCGCCGTCTGCACGGCCTCCAGGCCGGTTCGCAGCGGCTCGCTGTCGGTGACGATCTGCGCCTGCGCTTCACGCGCCGACACCAGGCCCTGCAGGTTGCCCAGAATGGCGCTGGCCTGCGTGCGGGTCTCCTCGTACTGCTTGAGCAGCGCGACGAGGCGTTCCTTGGTCTGCGGGTCCTTCGTGCCGGGCAGGCGCAGTTCCTGGTTGCCGTCAGCCAGGCCCTGGGCGATCTCGCGGAACGAGTTCAGGTCCTTGCCGAGCAGGAACACCGCTTCCGGCGACACGCCTTCCATGGTCAGGAACTCGTTGGCCGACTTGCCGATGCGCTGCGTCAGCATCACCAGCTGGCCGACCGCGGAGAGCTCGGCCGGCGAGGCCTCCTGCTGCAGCTTCAGCGACGACACCGTCTCGGCGATTTCCAGCAGGTCGGACGACTGGCGGTTGATGGTGCGCAGCGCCTGGCCCACCTGGGTCAGGATCTTCTGCTGCGCGATCACGGTGTTGGCATTCTTCTCGGCGCGGTCGACCAGCGGAATCATCGGATCCAGCAGTTCCTGCACCGCGGCCGGGGCGGCGGCCAGCGCGCCTTCGCCGGTCTTCAGTTCACGCACCGTGCGGGCCAGCACGTCGGAGCTCTCGCGCACCTCCGGGAAGGCCTGCGGGCTGCCGATCAGCGCCTGCGACACCGACTTGGCCAGCCGTTGTGACTGCATCAGCGCCTGACCGGTCGCGCCCACCTGGGCCGAGCCGCGATTCGCGGCGTTCAGGGAGATGATCGTCGTGGCGACCACGCCGATCACGCCCAGCAGCACCAGGCCGCCGAGGATGCGCTGCTGCTCGCCCAGCGGACGCGCGCCGATCATCGGCAGCGCGCCGGCTCCGGCCGTCTGCGTCTCGGGACCGGCATTGCGCGCCTCCGAGAACTCGGCCAGCTCGGAGGGCGCCGCCTCGGTGATGATCGACGAGTCCATCTGCGCCGTGGCCTGCATGCCGCCGACGTCGAGCGCCACCGTGCCGCCCGCCCCGGGCATCGGCATGTCGTCGCGGCCGGGCTCGTCGAAGCGGTCCTGCTCGAGCGTGTCCATGTCGGCGCTGTCCTTGCGCCCCAATCCCTTGATCTTGTTCAGGAAGCTCATGGTTTCCTCTTGTGCTCTCGTTGGGCCTCGTCAGCCGACGATCTTCAGAAATGCCTCGTCGCCGGCCAGCGCGGCAAGGCTCAGTTCCTGCCACAGGCGGCCGCCGGCGTCGCGATAGCGCGCGCCGACGAAGGAGGGCCGGGGCGAGCCGTCATCGGGCTCGCGGGTGAGCTGGTCGTCGCCGCGCAGGCCAGCCAGGCGATCGACCAGCAGCACGCAGTTCAGGTCGAGCGACTGGTTGAAGCCGACCAGCTGCGCCTGCTGCGGCATCGCCTCGCCGGACTTCACGCCGAGAAAGCCGGCCAGGTCGACCACGCCGTGCAGGTGTCCGCGCAGGTTGGCCACGCCCATGAACCAGCGGTGGGTGTGCGGCACCGGCACCAGCGGTGCCAGCGCGAAGATCTCGCCTGCTTCCTTCAGCGGAAACAGGATGCCCCGGCCGGCCACTTCCACCGCCAGCCAGGAACTGCCGCGCTGCTGGGTGCGGGCGGCCTGCAGCCGCTCGGCAAGCCGGCTCTGCAGTTCGCGCAGTGCTTCCTTCTTGGCCATGGAGGTGGTGTGTCCGTCAGTCGAAGGCGCGGATCTTGGAGACCAGCTCTTCCGGGTCGACCGGCTTGACGATGTAGTCGCGTGCGCCCTGGCGCATGCCCCAGACCTTGTCGGTTTCCTGGTTCTTGCTGGTGCACATGATCACCGGCACGTCGGTGAAGCGCGGGTCGCGCGTGATCGCGCGGGTCAGCTGGAAGCCGTTCTGGCCGGGCATGACCACGTCCATCAGGATCAGGTCGGGCTTCTCCTCGCCCAGGCGCTTCATCGCCTCCTCGCCGTTCTCGGCGGTGCGGATGGCGTAGCCGCGCTTGCTCAGCAGCTCGGACAGGTGGTGCAGTTCGGTCTTGGAGTCGTCGACCAGCAGGATCTTCTGGATCGGCATGGCAGTTCCTCAGTGAGCGCCGGCTTCCTGGCCGGCACCGTCGAAGTCAGCGCTTGCGCGCGAGCGGGGTTCGGTACAGGCGTGGATCATGCGGCACGTCGATGCTGCGCCACTGCCTGCAGAAGCTGATCTTTCGTGAAAGGTTTGGTGAGATAGTCTTCCGAACCGACCATCCGGCCGCGCGCCTTGTCGAACAGGCCATCCTTGGACGACAGCATGATCACCGGCACCTTCGCGAAACGCGCGTTGCGCTTGATGATGGCGCAGGTCTGGTAGCCGTCGAGCCGCGGCATCAGGATGTCGCAGAAGATCAGGTCGGGGTCGTGATCGTTGACCTTGGACAGCGCGTCGAAACCGTCTTCGGCGAGCAGCACGTCGTGGCCGCCCTGCTTCAGGAAGATTTCCGCGCTGCGGCGAATGGTGTTGCTGTCGTCGATGACCAGCACCTTGATGCCTGCGCCACCGGCGGGGACTTCATTGCTCACGGAGCATTCTCCTCGTCGACAAGTCCGACGTCGGCACGGCCCTCAGGCCGGCAGCGTCAGATCTGGACCATCTCGAAGTCTTCCTTGCGGGCGCCGCACTCCGGACAAGTCCAGTTCATGGGCACCTGCTCCCACGGGGTGCCCGGCGCAATGCCGTGCTCGGGATCCCCGGCAGCCTCGTCGTAGATCCATCCGCAGATGAGGCACATCCAGGTTCGGGGTTCGCTCACGACGCGTCTTCGCCTTCACTACAATGCAACGGAACCGGATTGTAGCCACGCGATTTATCAAAAAATCAAGGCCGCGTAGGCACATACGCAACTTTCTTCACGTTCGGCTGTAAGTCCGCGGAACCCCTCCGACACCCGATTCCGACGGCCCCGGCCCGCTGCCATGACCCCAGACACCCACCCCGACCCCGCCGGCGGCGAAGCGCTGCAGGAGCAGCCCGCGCCCGCCTGCGTGATGAGCTTCAACGCCAGCGACCCGAGCGGCGCCGGCGGCCTGGCCGGCGATGTGTCGACCATCGCCGCCATGGGCGCCCACGCCCTGCCGGTGGTGACCACCATCGTGATGCGCGACACGGCTGAGATCTTCGACCAGCACGTGATCGATGCCGACGTGGTGGCCGAGCAGGCGCGCAGCATCCTGGAAGACGTGACGATCTCCGGCTGGAAGGTCGGCTTCCTCGGCTCGGCCGAGGGTGTCAGCGCGGTGGCCGAGATCCTCTCCGACTACCCGGATGTGCCGCTG
>NZ_JBFXIO010000234.1:0-8227 GCF_050175855.1 Piscinibacter sp. | reverse complement strand
CCGAAGCAGCCTGCCACGCTGGCACCGCCATCGATGCCGAAATCGCCTTGCCGGTCTACCTGCGCGACAAGGTCGCCCAGACCACCGCCGTGCGGGTGGCGGCCCGGCGCGCCCAGGCCGAGGCATGAGTGCCGTGCCGCAGCCGCGGCAGCGCACGCTGCTGCCGATGCACGCCGCGCACCTCGATGCGGTGATGGCCATCGAAGTCGGCGCCTACGCCTTCCCGTGGAGCCGCGGCAACTTCGTCGATTCGCTGGCGGCCGGTTACGACGCGCGCGTGCTCTACGACGAGCAGGGCGGGATCCTGGGCTACTTCGTCGCCATGGCCGGCGTCGACGAGATGCATCTGCTCAACATCACCGTGGCGCCGTCCGCCTGGCACCAGGGCCACGCGCTGTTCATGCTCGGCGCGCTGGCCGACCTGTGCCGACGGCGCGGCGCGCGTCAGCTCTGGCTGGAAGTGCGCGAGAGCAACGATCGCGCGCGTGCCATCTACCGCCGCCACGGCTTTGCCGAGGTCGGCAAGCGCAAGGGCTACTACCCGGCAGCGCATGGCCGGCGCGAGGATGCGGTGGTGATGAGCCTGGCGATCGAAGGGGCGGGTGGTGGCCTGGACTGAGCGCCAAAGAGCGATGCTCGATGCCATGGGGATCAGGTTGTGGAGCCCCGAGGGCACTCCCCAGCCCCCCGCCGGGCGGGGGGAGGGCACGGCGGCGGCCGCGCCGGAGCCTGCGGCGCCAGTCAGTTCTCCTGCAGTCGTTCGTGATCGGCCTGTCGGGGTCGGGGCCATGGACTGGGACGCCTTGCGCGAGGCCGTCGCCGCGTGCCGTGCCTGCAAGCTGTGCGAAGGCCGGCGGCAGACCGTCTTCGGCGTCGGCCACGCCCGCGCGCACTGGATGATCGTCGGCGAGGCACCGGGCGAGCAGGAAGACCGCCAGGGCGAGCCCTTCGTCGGCAAGTCGGGCCAACTGCTCGACAACATGCTGCGCGCCGTCGGCCTGACGCGCGGCGAGGCCGATGCGGCGCGGCAGGTCTACATCGCCAACACGCTGAAGTGCCGCCCGCCGGGGAACCGCAATCCCGAACCCGAGGAGCTCGCCCAGTGCGAGCCCTTCCTGATCCGCCAGGTCGAGCTGGTGCGCCCGCGCATCATCCTGGCCATGGGACGTTTCGCGGTGCAAAGCCTCTTGCGCAGCCACGAGCCGATCGGCAAGCTGCGCGGGCGCGTCCACCACTACCAGGGCGTGCCGCTGATCGTGACCTACCACCCCGCCTACCTGCTGCGCAACCTCGAGGACAAGGCCAAGGCCTGGGACGACCTCTGCCTGGCCGTGCAGACACTGAGGTCGGTGCCGGCGTGAAGGCCCGGCGCGTCTCAGCCAACGCCGATACGGCGGCCTGGGACGCCCTGCCGGGCATGGTGCTGCTGCTCGAGGCAGACGGCAACGCCCTGCACATCAATGCAGGGTTCGCGGCGTTCGCCCGGCGCGCGCCGGAGCGCCTGCTCGGCCGGGCCTGGCAGGAACTGCTGGATGCCGGCAGCCGCCGCGAACTGCTGGACCGGCTGGTGCAGGGCGAAGACTTCTCGCTGGCGCTGTTCGTCTCCGGCAGCGCCGCGGGCCAGGGGGCGGCCTGGGTGGAATGGAAGGCGCGCTGGAATCCCCGGCGCCGCCAGTGGCTGTGCCTGCTGCACGATGCCAGCGATGCCAAGCGATCCGAGGCCGAGGCGCGCGCGCAGGCCGGCCTGTTCCGTCTGCTGGCCGACAACGTGCCGGTGCTGATCGCCTACTACCGGGCGAGCGATTTCAGATGCCAGTTCGCCAACAAGGCCTACGCGCGCACCTTCGGCAGCGACGAACGCGACATCGTCGGCAAGACCTTCGCCGAGGTGATCGGCGACGACGCGGCGACGCAGATCCAGTCGCGCGTCGAGCAGGTGTTGCGCCACCAGCAGGCCGCATCCTACGAGCGGCAGCTCCCGCAGCTTGACGGCAGCCTGCGCTACATCGAGGTCAACCTGCTGCCCCACGTGGGCGAACACGGCGGCACCGTCGGCTGCTTCGTGCTGATCACCGACATCACCAAGCACCGGCTGGCCGAGCGCGCCGTGCGCGAGAGCGAGGAGCGGCTGGCCAAGTTCATGCAGGCCAGCGCCGAGGGCATCGTCTTCCACAAGGACGGCTTCATCACCGACGCCAACCCGCCGCTGTGCGCGCTGATCGGCTACACCCTCGACGAGCTGCGTGGCCGCTCGGTGCTGGAGTTCATCGCGCCCGACCAGGCCGCCCGCGTCGCCGCGGTGATGCACGCCGGCCAGGAGACCGCCTACGAGAGCGCGGTGATCCACAAGTCGGGGCGGCGCGTGCCGGTGGAATTCATCGTGCGCACCATGGTGCGCAACGACGAGCGCATGCGCATGACCATCGTGCGCGACATCCGTGACCGCCAGGCGGCGCAGGCGCGCATCCACCACCTGGCCCATCACGATGCGCTGACCGGCCTGCCCAACCGCATGTCGTTCATGGAGCAGCTGCAGACCCACATGGCGGCAGCGCAGGCCGAGGGCACGCGGCTGGCGCTGCTGTTCATCGACCTCGACCACTTCAAGCGCGTCAACGACTCGCTCGGCCACCTGGTCGGCGACACGCTGCTTCGCACGGTGTCGGCGCGCATCCTCGCCAGCCTGCGCGCCACCGATCTGGTGGCGCGCTTCGGCGGCGACGAGTTCATGGTGCTGCTGCACGGCCGCTCCTCGCGCGAGGCGCACCACGAAGACGTCGATGAAGTGGCGCGCAAGCTGCTGGCGGCCATCGAGGTGCCGGTGACGGCCGAGGGCCGGCCGATCTCGGTCACGCCGTCGATCGGCGTGGCCTTCTTCCCCGGCGATGCGAGCACGCCCGACGAGCTGATCAAGAACGCCGACAGCGCGATGTACCTGGCCAAGTCGAAGGGGCGCGCCAACCACCAGTTCTTCGACCGTGGCATGGCCGACAGCGCCTACGCCGCGCTGGTGCTCGAGGGCCAGCTCGCCCACGCGCTGCAGCGCGGCGAGTTCGAGCTCTACTTCCAGCCGCAGGTGAGGGTGCGCGACGGCGTGCTGGTCAGCTGCGAGGCGCTGCTGCGCTGGAACCACCCCGAGCGCGGGCTGCTGATGCCCGACCAGTTCATCCCGGTGGCCGAGCGCCAGCGGCTGATGCTGGCCATCGGCCAGTGGGCGCTGTCCGAAGCGGCGCGCTGCGCCTCGCGCTGGCATGCCGAGGGCCTGGCCATCGCGCCGGTGGCGGTGAACCTGTCGACGGTGCAGTTCCAGTCGGTCGGCTTCGTCGAGGCCGTGGCGCAGGTGCTGGCCGACGACGGCGACGCGCTGCGGGCCGCCGGCCTGATCGAGCTGGAGCTCACCGAGCGCATGCTGATGGACGACCTCGGCGAGGTGAAGCATCGCCTGCTGCGGCTGAAGGCCATGGGGCTGGGCATCGCGGTCGACGACTTCGGCACCGGCTATTCCTCGCTCGGCCACCTCAAGGAACTGCCGATCGACAAGATCAAGATCGATCGCTCCTTCGTGCACGACCTGCCCGACAACCGCGACTCGGCGGCCATCACGCGCGCCATCGTGCAGCTCGGCCTGAACCTGGGCATGACGGTCACCGCCGAAGGCGTGGAGACCGAGGCGCAGCGGTCCTTCCTGGCACGCCAGGGCTGCGAGCAGATCCAGGGCCTGCTCGTGGGCGCGCCGATGCCGGCGGCGGCCTTCGAGGCCTGGGTGCGCGAACGACGCGCCGAGGAGCGCGGCGCAGCCGCGGCGGCTACTTCTTCGCCTTGACCGGCCGCGTCCAGCCTGCCAGCGACTGGGCCTTGGCGCGGGCCACGGTGAGCTGGCCGGCCGGCGCGTCCTTCGAGACCGTCGAGCCCGCACCGATGGTCGCGCCTGCGCCCACCGTGATCGGCGCGACCAGCACGCAGTTGCTGCCCACGTGCACGTCGTCGCCCAGCACCGTGCGGTGCTTGTTGGCGCCGTCGTAGTTGGCCGTGATGCTGCCGGCGCCGTAGTTGACGCGCTCGCCCACGGTGGCGTCGCCCAGGTAGGCGAGGTGGTTGGCCTTGGCACCCTTGGCCAGCGTGGAGTTCTTCACCTCGACGAAGTTGCCGATGTGCACGTCCTCGCCGAGGTCCGCGCCGGGGCGCAGCCGCGCGAAAGGTCCCACCTCGGCGCCGCGGCCGATTCGCGCGCCGGACTTCTCGCCGTCGACGTGAGTGAAAGAGCGCACCAGTGCGTTGTCCTCGATGCGGCAGTTGCGGATCACGCAGTGCGAGGCGATGCGCACGTTGTCGCCCAGTTCAACGCGGCCCTCGAAGACGCAGTTGACGTCGATCTCCACATCCTGGCCGCACACCAGTTCACCGCGCACGTCGATGCGGTCAGGGTCTGCCAGGCGCACGCCGGCTTCCATGAGCGCGTCGGCGATGCGGCGCTGGTAGCGGCGCTCGAGCTCGGCCAGCTGCGCCGCGCTGTTGATCCCCAGCACCTCGGTCTCGTCGTTTGCATGGGTGGCCACCACGTGCACATGGTCGGCCACGGCCATCGCCACCACGTCGGTCAGGTAGTACTCCTTCTGGGCATTGTCGTTCTTGAGTGCGGCAAGCCAGCGCTTCAGATGGGCCGTGGGCGCCGCCATGACCCCGGTGTAGATCTCCTGGATGTGGCGCTGTGCAGGCGTGGCGTCCTTGTGCTCGACGATGCCTTCGACCGTGCCACCGACCGGGTCGCCACTGCGGATGATGCGGCCGTAGCCGGTCGGGTCGTCGAGCACCACGGTCAGCAGCGCGAGCGACTTGCCGCCGCAGGCCTGCACCAGTCGCGCGAGCGTGCCGGCCCCGATCAGGGGAACGTCGCCGTTGAGGATCAGCGTCGTGCCCTCGTCGTGAAGCTGAGGCACGGCCTGTTGCACGGCATGGCCGGTGCCCAGCTGCGGCTCCTGGCGCACGAAGGCCAGCCCGGCGCCGGCAAAGGCCGCCTCGGCCTGGTCGGCGCCATGGCCGGTGATCACCACGGTACGGTCGGCCTTCAGCCCTGCAGCCGTGTCGACGACGTGCTGCAGTAGACTGCGCCCGGCCAGCCGGTGCATCACCTTGGGCCGGGCTGACTTCATGCGGGTGCCCTTGCCCGCGGCCATGATCACGATGTCCAGAGCCATGACGCTGTTGTTCCTGCGGAACGTGGTGACGAGACTGCGCATTATCGTGGCGCTGCTGCTCGCCGCCGGGCTGCTGGCCGGCTGCAGTGCGGTACGTTTTGGCTACAACCAGGCGCCCGAGCTGGTCTTCTGGTGGCTGGACGGCTACGCCGAATTCGACGATGTGCAGGCGCGCCAGGTGCGCAGCCGCCTCGGCGAATGGTTCACCTGGCATCGGCGCACCCAGCTGCCCGACTACGCCGAGTTGCTGGCGCGTGCGCAGGTCGAGGTGCTGGCCGAGACGACGCCCGACCGCGCCTGCCGCTGGTTCGCCGATGTGCGCCAGCGCGGCGAGGTGGCCGCCGAGCAGGCCCTGCCGTACGCGGCCGAGGTGATCACCACGCTCAAGCCGGCGCAGATCCAGCACATCGAGCGCCGCTACGCGCGCGTCAACGAGGAGTTCCGCAGCGACTTCCTCGACAAGGAGCCAGCGCGGCGGCTCGAGCGCTCGGTCGAACGCGCCACCGAGCGCATCGAATTCCTCTACGGCACGCTCGACGAGCGCCAGCGTGCCCTGGTGGCGCGGCTGGTGGCGAGCTCGCCCTTCGATGCCGAGGCCTGGTTCGGCGAGCGTGTGCAGCGGCAGCAGGAAGCGCTGCAGATGATCCGCCGGCTGGCCGGCACCGGTGTCGACCGCGACACGGCCGTGGCCACGATGCGCGCCTACGGCGAACGCATGACGCGCTCGCCGCGCGAAGGTTACCGGCGCTACCAGGAGAAGCTCGAGGCCTACAACTGTGCGTTCGCGGCCACGCTGCACAACGCCACCACGCCGGCGCAGCGCCTGGCCGCGGCGAGCCGGTTCAAGGGCTGGGAGGCCGACTTCCGCGCGCTGGCGGCCTCGCCCGACTGACTCAGGGCGGCGTGATCTCGGTGGTCACGCGGCGCGGCGTGACGCTGCCGGCCGGGAAGTCCTTCATCGCCGCCTCGAACATCGCCGGCAGCAGCGACTTCATGCCGGGCGAGCTGCCGTCGCTGCTGGCGCGCGTCTCGTACAGCGGCTGGCCGCTCTTGCGGTCGCGGATCAGAACGGCCACCTCGCGCTCGTAGTTGACCGTGGGCGCGCCCATGCCGAGCCCAAGGCCGTAGTAGGGCCAGGGCCGTGCGAAGCGGTGGTAGTACAGGCCGCCGCGCCACCAGAACGGATCGTCGTAGTAGGCCTCGGTGGCGCTGACTCGCGCGCCGAGCTGCACCACGTATTCGCTGGCCTGGCCTTCGGCCGCGGGCTTGAAGCCGGCGCCCTCGATCGCGCGGCGGGCGCTGTCTTCGAGCAGTTGCTGCTGCTCGGCGCGGGCCTGCTGCGAAGGCAGGCGCTCGAAGGCGTAGGTGCCGGGCTGGCGGTCCGCCGGCCAGGCGCTGTAGCTCGAGACCTCGCTGGTCACGGTGTTCAGCGCGGCGCAGCCGGCCAGCAGCGCGGTGGCGGTCAGCAGGGAGAGGGTGCGGATCATGTCGGGCTCCTCCTGCGACGGGGGATGTCAATCGTCGCGATGGATGCGAATCGGCTGCGCGGCGGGCGTCGCGCAGTCCTCCTCTTCGTCGAACGCGCGGTCACCTTCCGGGTTGACCACACCGGTAGTCTTCAGCGAAGTGAACGGATAGAGCTTGCGATCCATCAGGTGCGACAGCGTGATGTTGCCCATCGCGGTGAAGATGTTGTCCAGCCGGCCGGGGTACTGGCGCTCCCATTCGCGCAGCATCTTTTTCATCTGCACGCGCTGCAGGTTCTCCTGGTTGCCGCACAGCGTGCACGGAATGATCGGGAACTGGCGGTGCTCGGCCCAGCGCTCGAGGTCGCTCTCGGCCACGTAGGCCAGCGGGCGGATGACGATGTTCTTGCCGTCGTCGCTGACCAGCTTGGGCGGCATGCCCTTGAGGCGGCTGCCGAAGAACATGTTCATGAACAGGGTCTGCAGCATGTCGTCGCGGTGGTGGCCGAGCGCGATCTTCGTCGCGCCGAGTTCACCCGCCACGCGGTAGAGGATGCCGCGGCGCAGCCGCGAGCACAGGCTGCACATCGTCTGCCCTTCGGGCACCAGGCGCTTGACGATCGAATAGGTATCCTGGTTCTCGATGTGGAAGGGGATGTCGCGGCTCCTGAGGTACTCCGGGAGCACGTGCTCCGGGAAGCCCGGCTGCTTCTGGTCGAGGTTGACGGCGACCAGGTCGAACTTCACCGGCGCGCGCTGGCGCAGGTTGATCAGGATGTCCAGCAGGGCGTAGCTGTCCTTGCCGCCGGAGACGCAGACCATGACCTTGTCGCCGTTCTCGATCATGTTGAAGTCGGCGATCGCCTGGCCGACCAGGCGGTGCAGCCGCTTGGACAGCTTGTTGGTCTCGTGCGCCGCCTTCGCGGCGGCCTTCGGGTCGTCGAGCACCGCGCTCATGCCGGCTCCTTGATTGCAAACACTTCACAGCCGACCGCGTCGCAGTCGGGGTACACATCGGGCTTCTCGCTGGACACGCGAGCGGCGCGCACCTTGGGGTGGGCCATCATCAGCGCGAGCACGTCGTCGCACAGCGTTTCCTGCAGGTGCACGTGGCCGCGGGCGATGCGCGCCACGATGCTGCGGCGGATGAAGTCGTAGTCGACCACCTCGTCGAGCTCGTCGTGCTGCGGTGTCGACAGCTCCAGAGGCACGTACAGGTCGACGTTGATCAGCACGCGCTGCTCGCCCTGCTTCTCGAAGTCGTGCACGCCGATGTTCATGCGCACCTCGTAGTCGCGCAGGAAGAGGCGGCGGCAGTCCCGCAGGCTGGCGTGGTGGAGCAGGCTTTGCATGGTCAGTGGGGGCGGACGAGGAAGGCGACGTCGCGCGGCTGCGCGGCCAGATGCTGGCCGCCGTCGACGAGCAGTGTGGTGCCCGTCACCGCCTCGGCGCCGATCAGATAGCGCACCGCCTGGGCGATGTCGGCCGGCGTGGACGAGCGCCGCAGCGGCGTCATGCGGTGCGCGGCCTCGAAATCGGCATTGCTCATGTCGCCGGACAGCAGCG
>NZ_JBFXIO010000233.1:0-8274 GCF_050175855.1 Piscinibacter sp. | reverse complement strand
TCCTGATCGGCGTGGGCGCGAGCAAGTTCATCTTCCCGCTCGATGCCGTGGTCGAGGTCATCGAGAACCAGCCCAGCGCCGCCGCGCTCGACGCCCGCGGGCGCAGCATGATCGAGCTGCGCGGGCGGGTGCTGCCGGTGGTGAGCCTGCGCGAGCTCTACGGGCTGGAAGGCCCGGCCCCGGCGCGCTGCAGTGTCGTCGTGATCCAGGCCGGCGCGCAGCGCTGCGGCGTGCTCGTCGACCAGCTGCTCGGCCACCACCAGACCGTCATCAAGCCGCTCGGCCGCATGTTCCGCAGCCTGCGCGGCATCTCGGGCTCGACCATCCTCGGCAACGGCGAGGTCGCGCTCATCTTCGACGTCGCCTCGCTCGGCCAGCTGGCCGCGGATGCGGCGGCCTGTTCCCCGCCTCACGCGCATCCCGCGCACGTCGTCACTCCGGAAAGCCCCTTGTCATGAACGCGACCTCCACCTCTACCCTGTTCGAACGCCTGTTTGCCGCCGGCAAGCTCAAGGAACGCCAGGCCCGCCTGGCCGCCGAGGCTGCGCTGGCCGAAACCCGCGCACGCCTCGATGAAGTCGAGGCGGAGCTCAAGGTCCGCACCGACATCATGAACGTCACCAGCATCGTCTCGGAGGCCGACAAGAAGGGCGACATCCTCAGCATCAACGAAAAGTTCATCGAGGTTTCGAAGTACTCGCGCAACGAGCTGATCGGCCAGCCGCACAGCACCACGCGGCACCCCGACATGCCCAAGGAGACATTCAAGCAGCTGTGGCAGACCATCGGCCGCGGCGAGATCTTCCGCGGCGTGATCAAGAACCGCGCCAAGGACGGCACGCCCTACTACGTCGACGCGGTGATCGCGCCCATCCTCGGCCAGAACGGCAAGCCGATGAAGTACCTCGGCGTGCGCTACGACATCACTGCCGCCGAGATCGAACGCCAGAACGCACGCGGCGTGCTCGGCGCGATCGACGCTGCCTACGCCTACATCGAATTCGACCTCGGCGGCCACGTGATGACGGCCAACCAGAACTTCCTCGGCCTGCTGGGCTACTCGCTCGACGAGGTGAAGGGCAAGCACCACCGTATGTTCGTCGACCCGGCCGCTGCAGGCTCGCACGCCTACCAGCAGTTCTGGGCCGACCTGAACGCGGGCCGCGCGCACAGCGAGGTCTTCAAGCGCATCACGCGTTCCGGCAAGGAGGTGTGGATCCAGGCGGTCTATGCACCGGTCAAGGACGAGATGGGCCGTGTCGCGAAGATCGTCAAGATCGCCACCGACGTGACGACCGAGCAGTTGGCCAACCAGATGCTCAAGGATGCCGTCGGGCAGGCGCAGAAGGTGACCGCCGCTGCCCGCGCGGGCGATCTGTCGCAACGCATCGCACTGGAGGGCAAGTCCGGCCCGATCGCCGAGATGTGCGCCGGCATGAACGACCTGCTCGAGACCACCTCCGCCGTGTTCGACGACATCGGCCGCATCTTCGGTGGCCTCGCGTCGGGCGACCTCACGCAGCGCATCTCGCGCGACGTGCAGGGCGTGTTCGAGCAGGTGAAGAACGACGCCAACGCCGGCTGCGACAAGCTGGCCGGCATCATCGACGAGGTGCGCACCGCCGCCGAGGCGCTGACCGGCGCGGCCAACCAGGTCAGCGCCACCGCCCAGTCGCTGTCGCAGGCAGCCAGCGAGCAGGCCTCGTCGGTGGAGGAGACCACCTCGCAGATCGACATGATGTCGGCCTCGATCTCGCAGAACAGCGACAACGCCAAGGTCACCGACGGCATGGCCACCAAGGCCAGCAAGGAAGCCGCCGAGGGCGGCGAGGCGGTGACGAAGACCGTGGTGGCGATGAAGCAGATCGCCGCGAAGATCAGCATCGTCGACGACATCGCCTACCAGACCAACCTGCTGGCGCTGAACGCGGCCATCGAGGCGGCGCGCGCCGGCGAGCACGGCAAGGGCTTCGCGGTGGTGGCCGCCGAGGTGCGCAAGCTCGCCGAGCGCAGCCAGGAAGCGGCCAAGGAGATCGGCGACCTGGCGGCCAACAGCGTCTCGACCGCCGAGCGTGCCGGCAAGCTGCTCGACGAGATCGTGCCGTCGATCCAGAAGACCAGCGAGCTGGTGCAGGAGATCGCCGCGGCCAGCAGCGAGCAGAGCCAGTCGGTCACGCAGATCGGCGGGGCGATGGGCCAGCTGAGCAAGGCCACGCAGCAGAACGCCTCGGCCTCGGAGGAACTCGCCGCCACCTCGGAGGAGCTCTCCGGACAGGCCGAGCAGCTGCAGCAGTCGGTGGCGTTCTTCGCTGCCGGCGGCGGGCACGTCGAGGGTTTCGTCGAGCGCCGCGCGCCGAACACGCCGATGCGCCCCGCCATGCCGCGCCCGCTGGCCGCCACGCCGATGCGCCCGCTGGCCACCGGCACGGCCAACTTCCGCCCGTACTGAGGTTCACGGCCATGAGCGCCACCCTCGACGCACCGGCCGCCGCGCACACCGGCCAGTACCTCACCTTCTGGCTCGGCGACGAAGCCTTCGCGCTGGACATCCGCAGCGTGCGCGAGATCATCCAGCACGGCCCGATGACCACCGTGCCGCTGATGCCGTCCTTCGTGCGCGGCGTGATCAACCTGCGCGGCGCGGTGGTGCCGGTGATCGACCTGAACGCCCGCTTCGGCCGCGAGGCCGCGCAGGTGGGCAAGAAGACCTGCGTGGTGATCTTCGATTCGCTGCGCGACGGCGAACGCACCGAGCTCGGCCTGATGGTCGATGCCGTCAGCGAGGTGGTGGATCTCGCCGACGACGCGATCGAGCCGCCGCCGAACTTCGGCACTTCGGTGCGCCGCGACTTCATCCGCGGCCTGGGCAAGCTCGGCGAACGATTCGTCATCCTACTCGAGCCGCAGAAGGCCTTCGACATGGACGAGATGGCGCAGCTGTGCGCGGTCTCGCAGGAGGCGGCGACTGCCTGAGGGCGGTGTGCATCCGGCGCTGCTGGCCTCGCGTATCGTGCCCGCATGTCGACCCTGCTGCGCCCCATGCTCACCGCCCTCGCGCTCGCGGCCGCGCTGTACGCCGCGCTGCTGGCCCTGCTCTGGTTCGGCCAGGAGCGGTTGATCTTCCTGCCCACGCCGCTGTCGGCGGACCAGGCGCTCGCGCGCGAGCCCGACGTGCACGAACGCTTCGTCGAGGTCGACGGCGCGCGGCTGTCGGTGCTGGAGCTGCGCCTGCCCGAGCCGAAGGGCGTCGTCTTCTTCCTGCACGGCAATGCCGGCAACCTGGCGAGCTGGTTCGTCAACGCCGACTTCTACCGCCGCGCCGGCTTCGACCTGGTGATGCTCGACTACCGCGGCTACGGCAAAAGCAGCGGCCGCATCGACAGCGAGGCCCAGCTGCATGCCGACGTGCGCGCGGTGTGGCGCGATGTCGCGCCGCGCTATGCCGGACGGCGCGTGGTGCTCTACGGTCGTTCGCTGGGTACGGCGCTGGCGGCCTCGCTCGCCGCCGAGCTGCAACCCGACCTGACGGTGTTGGTCTCGCCCTACGAGAGCCTGGCGGCGCTGGCGCGCCAGCACTATCCCTGGGTGCCGGCCGCGCTGCTGCGCTACCCGCTGCGCACCGACGAGCACCTGGCGCGCGTGCGCACGCCGGTGCTGCTGCTGCACGGCGACCGCGACGAGCTGATCCCGCTGGCGCACAGCCGGACGCTGCAGGCCGTGGCGCCGCACGCGCGGCTGCACGTGGTGCCCGGTGGCGGGCACAACGACCTGCAGGAGATCGAGAGCTATCTCGATGCGGTGCGCGCGGCGCTGGCTTCGCTCTGAGCCAGCTTCGGAAGCAGCTCGCGCTGGCCGCGCGGCGTGACGCTCACCGCCCGGCCCGTCTCGCGGCGCAGCCAGCCCTGCGCGATGCAGTGCACCAGCAGCGCATCGGCCAGCGCGCCGGCGAGGTGGTCGCGCCGCTCCGACCAGTCCATGCAGGCGTAGGCGTAGCGGCGCTTCGCCGAGGGCGGCGGCGCTTCGAAGCCGATCCCGGCCAGCCAGGCCTGGCCGGTGTCGGTGAGCGCGAGGCCGTCGCCGCGCGCCTGCAGGCCATGCTGCTCGACCAGCGTGTCGAACAGGCGCACGCCGAGCCGACCCGCCAGGTGGCCGTAGCAGCAGCGCGCCTCGCGCAGCCGCGCCCGCTCGGGGCGTGACCAGGCCGCGTCACGCGCGCCGGCCTCGGCCACCAGGGCCAGCGCCTCGAGCGCATGCGCGATGTCGGCATGGGCCAGCCGGTAGTAGCGGTGCCGGCCGCGCGGCTCGCAGGCGACGAAGCCGGCGTCGAGCAGCTTGGCCAGATGGCCGCTGGCGGTAGCGGCGGTGACGCCCGCCGCGGCCGCGAGCTCGCTGGCCGTCGCGGCCTCGCCGGCGAGCAGCAGGCTGAGCATGCGCGAGCGCGCCGGGTCGGCCACCATCGCGGCCGCGCGGGCGAGGCGTGGTTCGTGGTCGCGCAGGGTGGCCCTTGCCGTCATGCCGCCAGTGTGCCTCGGCCCGTGGCTGCCACGCTTCGGCGCAGGCCGAAGCGAGGTTCAGCGCGGATCGTCGGAGTGGATCTGCAGCGCCTCGAGGAAGCGCGACACCATGTTGTACGAGGCGATGGTGCCCACCAGCTCGACCAGCTGGCGCTCGCCGAGCCGCGCGCGCACCGCCTGCACGACGGCCGCATCGACGTGCACCTCGCGCGTCATCGCGTCACACAGCGCCAGCACCTCGCGCTGCAGCGGCGTGAAGCGCTCGCCGGCCGCACGCCAGTCGGCCAGCGCTTCGAGCTGCGCCTGTGCGAGGCCCTCCTTCAGCGCGATCGGCGCGTGCTGGTCGGCCTCGTAGGGCGCACCGTTGAGATGGGCGATGCGCATGATCACGAGCTCGCGAAGATCGCCCGGCAAGGAGAGCTGCTGACGGACCTTCGTCATGAAGCCCAGCCAGCCCTCGGCCAGCGGCGGGCTGTGCATCAGCATCTGGTACAGGTGCAGCACGCTGCCGCGCTCGGCGACGATGCGCTGCACCAGCGGCTGCGCCTCGGGCGCGGACAGGTTGGCGTAGGGAATGCGGGCCATCGTGATGCCTCAGACGACGAGCGCCGGGTCGAGCTGGCGCACGCGATGGTCGACGTAGTAGCCGCCGACCTCGGTGTACTGCAGGAAGCCGCGCCCGCAGGCGGCGCAGGCCCACACCTCGCAGCGGTTGTACGGGAAGTGCCGCGGCGAGATCGGCGCGTCGGCAGACCAGAAGCGGCTGCCCGGCCATTCCTCGACCGTCGGCTCGTCGACGTCCGGTTCCCGCAGCGTGCCGACGCGGCGGAAGCCCGGTTCGGCCAGCGGCGCGCCGATCGACTCCCAGCCGGCGCACTGCAGCCGCGCGCACGGGCACGCCGGCCGCCACCGGTCAGGGCCGGGCATCGCACGCAGCGCGTCGGCCGTGATCACTCCGACTTGATCCCGTTGGCCTTGACGACCTGGGCCCAGGTGTCGAGCTGCTGCTCGATGAAGGACTGGGCGGCCGCCGGGGTGTCGCTGCGCGTGACGATGCCCTGGGCGGCCAGCTTGTCGGCCACCTCGGGCAGCTTCAGCGCGGCGTTGATCTCCGCGTTCATGCGCTGGACGATCTCCGGCGGCGTCTTCGCCGGCGCGAGCACCGCCCACCATGCCGGCGCGTCGAACCCGGCGAAGCCGCTCTCGGCGATGGTCGGCACGCCCGGCAGGTTGGCGCTGCGCTGGCTGGTGGTGACGGCCAGCGCGCGCAGCTTGCCGCTGTCGATGTGCGGCTTGGTCAGGAACACCGAGCCCACGGACACCGGCACATGGCCGGCGATGGCGTCGCTCATCAGCGGGCCGCCGCCGCGGTAGGGCACGTGGATCAATTCCATCTTGCCGGACTTGGCCAGCATGGTGACCGCGAGGTGCCCGAGGCTGCCATTGCCGATGCTGCCGTAGCTGATCGAGCTGCCGGATTGCGCCGCCTTCACGACGTCGCCGAAGGACTTGTAGGGCGACGAGGCGACGGTGGCGATGACCATCGCGCCGGTGCCGATCAACGACACCGCCGTCAGGTCGCGCTTCGTGTCGAACGGCAGGTTGGGCTGCAGCGCCGGGTTGACGCCGTGGGTGTCGAACACCACGGCGAAGGTGTAGCCGTCGGCCGGCGCCTGCGCCACGGCGGCGGTGCCGATGGCGCCGGAGGCGCCGCCCTTGTTCTCGACGATGACGTTCTGCCCCAGCCGCTGCTGCAGCACCGGCGCCAGCAGGCGCGCCACCTGGTCGACCGAACCGCCGGGCGGGAACACCGCCACCAGCTTGATCGGCTGCTTGCCAGGCCAGGCCTGGGCCTGCACGGCAGGCGCGGCCAGCGCGCCGGCCAGGACCGACAGGGCGAGCAGCGGGCGGACGAGGGCGGTGCCCAGGCGGGGAAACGACAGTCTCATGGTGCGTGCCGGTGGCGAGTGAGGGTCGGGCGAGTGTGCGTGAGCCACTCGCCGCTGTCGTGCTGGAAAGCCCGCAGTGCGCCGGCCGCGGCTCAATCGTCGCGCGGCGGCGGCATGCGCGCCAGGCAGCGCCGGTGGCGCTCGTCGACGCGCTTCGCGAACCATTCGGTGGTCAGCTTGCGCGTGAACTTGGGGCTGTGCAGGTCGATCCTCGGCAGCACGGCCCGTGGCAGCGTGCGGCGATCGAGCTGCTCGGCGTAGGCGAACACCCGCTCGTACAGCGACGTCTTCTCGAAGCCGGCCTGCTCGCCGCGCTGCAGGTCGCGGCGGATCGCCGATTCACCGAGGCCGAGGCGCGCGGCCAGCGTCAGTGCGGCGCGCTCGGTCTCGCCGCGCGGCGCAGCGGCGGTGCGCGGAAGCAGGTCTCCGTCGAGCGTGACCGGCAGGCCCGAGGCCACCGCCAGCGCGTTCTGGAAGGCCGCGTTGCGGCTCGCCCAGCGGCCGGCGTTGAAGTCGGCGAAGCGGTGGATCGGCTGGTCGTACGGCGCCTCGTAGGCCAGCAGGTGCGCCGCGCCGAAGTACAAACCGCCGCGGCGCGTGAACACCTCGCGGCGGATCGACTCCTTGACCGCGTACGGATACGGCCGCTCCTTCGCGTGCTCCTCCGCGAAGGCGATGCTCACCTGCATCGGCCCGCCGGTGCGCACCGGATTGCGGTCGGCCAGGAAGGTGCGGCCCAGCGGCACCATGGCGATGAAGTCCTCGAACACCTCGCTGAGCTGGCGCTCGGTCTTCACCGCGTCGATGCGCTCGGCGTAGCTGCGCCCGCCGGTCGACGGCAGCGCCAGTGCGGCACGCACGGCGAGCATCGGCACACCGGCGTCGCCGGCGCGGCGCTCGATCTCCTTCCGGGCGATCGAGGCGAGGCCGGGCACGGCCGGGTCGGCCCGGTAGCCCGACTCCTGCTCGGTCACGGCCATCACCGCGCACAGGTTCTCCGGCGTCGAAGGCAACTCTTGCGCGGCCAGTGCGGCATGGATGTCGGCGGCCCAGCCGGCGCGGTCGTCGAGCCGCTCGGGGAGCACGCGCAGGATGGCCTCGCGCGCCTCGGTCGGCCCCAGGCCCTGCGGCTCGGCCATGCGGCCGGGGATGGCGCAGCCGGCGAGCAGCAGCGCGGCTGCGACGGTGGCTGCGGCGGTGGTGATTCGGCGTGGAAGCGGCGGGCGGGTGGCGGACGGCACGCGCCGCATTCTGCCCGCCGCGCCGGGCCGACGGCTTCAGGGCATCATCGCCGCCGCCGCGCGGATCGCCTCCCGGATGCGCCCGTAGGTGCCGCAGCGGCACATGTTCTCGATCGCATCGATGTCGGCGTCGGTCGGCGTCTTCGTGCGGCTGAGCAGATCGACCGCGGCCATGATCTGGCCCGGCTGGCAGAAGCCGCACTGCGGCACGTCGCGGTCCAGCCAGGCCTGCTGGACCGGGTGCAGCGTGCTGCCGTTGGCCAGGCCCTCGATGGTGGTGACCTTCTTGTTCGCCACCTCGGAGATCTTCACTGCGCAGGTCGACACCGCCTTGCCGTTGACGAGGCAGGTGCAGGCCTTGCACACGTCCAGGCCGCAGCCGTACTTCGGGCCGGTGATGCCGAGCCTGTCGCGCAGCACCCACAGCAGCGCCAGGTTCGCCGGCGCGTCGACGCTCACCGGCGGGTTGTTGACGGTCAGGTTGTAGATGGGCATGGGCTCGTCTCCTCAGGCGGTGGGGGGTGCAGGAAGCTGGCCGGCCGGCGTGGGCACGTAGGCCGGCTGCGCATT
>NZ_JBFXIO010000232.1:0-8315 GCF_050175855.1 Piscinibacter sp. | reverse complement strand
CCAGCTCAACTTCGTGCCGCGGCACCGGCGGAACTGATTCGCCCCCCGGCCTTGGCGACAATGCCGCCATGGCCACTTCGCCCGACGTCCGCTTTCCTTCCATCGACGGCCTGCGCGCCTTCGAGGCGGCGGCACGGCTGGGCAGCTTCGAGCGTGCCGCCGACGAACTCGACGTCACCGCCAGCGCGGTGGGCAAGCGCATCGCCGCGCTGGAGGAACTGCTGGGCACGCCCCTGTTCACGCGCGGTCCGAAGGCGCTGGCGCTGACGGCCACCGGCAAGGAGTATCTCGCCCAGGTGGGCGCGGCACTCGGGCTGCTGGCCGCCGTGCCGCTGCATCGCCGCGCCGCGCAGCGCATCGAGAAGCTGCGCGTCAGCGTGCCGCCCACCTTCGCGCGGCAGATCCTGGTGCCGGCGCTGGAGCGCTTCACGGCGGCCCACCCGGGCGTGGAGCTCGAGGTGGTGCTGTCGATTCCCTTCCTCGACGCCGCGGCCACCGAGGCCGATGTGGAGGTGCGCCATGGCCACCCCGCCGCGCATGGCGGCACGCCACTGCTCGACGAGCAGGTGGTGCCCATGGCCGCGCCCGCGCTGCTGCAGCGCCTGCCGCCGCTGTGCGCGCCCGCCGACCTGCGCCATGCGCCGCTGCTGCGCACGCCGCTGGAGCCCTGGGCGCCGTGGTTCGCCGCCGCCGGCCTGGACCGGCCCGAGCCGGCGCAGGGCACCAAGCTGGTCGACCTCGGGCTGACGCTGGAAGCCGCCGTCAGCGGCCAGGGCGTGGCGCTCGCCCGCCCCAGCCTGGCGCGGCACTGGCTGGCCAGCGGCGCGCTGCGCCCGCTGTTCGCGGTCGGCGCCGCACCGGCCTACCGCTACTACCTTCTGCCCCATGCGGCGCAGGGCGCGGCAGCCGACTTCGCCGCCTGGTTGCACGCCGAGTGCGACGAAGCGGCGCGCGCCGCGGCAGCGCTGCTTTCGCCCGTCGCCTGAAAAACTTTCCGGGCGGCCCGCAGCCGCCCCGCTAGCATCGCCCTCGCCGAAGAACGATACCGCCCCGAGGAGACAAGCGATGACCGTCATCACCAACATCGAAGACCTGCGCGTGCTGGCCGAGAAGCGCGTGCCGCGCATGTTCTACGACTACGCCGATTCGGGCTCCTGGACCGAGGGCACCTACCGCGCCAACGAGGGCGACTTCCAGAGCATCAAGCTGCGCCAGCGCGTGGCGGTGAACATGGAGAACCGCTCCACAGCCACCACCATGGTCGGCCAGACGGTGAAGATGCCGGTGGCCATCGCTCCGGTGGGCTTGACGGGCATGCAGCACGCCGACGGCGAGATCCACGCTGCGCGCGCGGCGGAGAAGTTCGGCATCCCGTTCACGCTGTCGACGATGAGCATCTGCTCGATCGAGGACATCGTCGAGCACACCAGCGCGCCGTTCTGGTTCCAGCTCTACATGATGCGCGACCGCGACGCGATGGCACGCATGATCGAGCGCACCAAGGCGGCCAAGTGCAGCGCGCTGGTGCTGACGCTGGACCTGCAGGTGATCGGCCAGCGCCACAAGGATCTGAAGAACGGCCTGACCGCGCCGCCGCGGCCGACGCTGCGCAACATCCTCAACCTGATGACCAAGCCGCGCTGGTGCCTGGGCATGGCCGGCACGAGGCGGCACACCTTCCGCAACCTCGTCGGCCACGTCAAGGGCGTCAGCGACATGAGCTCCCTGGCCGCCTGGACCAACGAGCAGTTCGACCCGCGCCTGTCGTGGGCCGACGTCGAGTGGGTCAAGAAGCAGTGGGGCGGCAAGCTGATCCTCAAGGGCATCATGGAGGTCGAGGATGCCAAGCTGGCAGTGGATGCCGGCGCCGACGCGATCGTGGTCAGCAACCACGGCGGCCGCCAGCTCGACGGTGCGCCCAGCAGCATCCGCGCGCTACCGGCCATCGTCGAGGCGGTGGGCAGCAAGACCGAGGTCTGGATGGACGGCGGCATCCGCAGCGGCCAGGACGTGCTCAAGGCCTGGGCGCTGGGCGCACGCGGCACGATGATCGGCCGCGCGATGGTCTACGGCCTGGGCGCGATGGGCGAGGCCGGCGTCACCAAGGCGCTGCAGATCATCCACAAGGAGCTCGACGTGACCATGGCCTTCTGCGGCCACACGCAGCTCACCAACGTCGACCGCTCGATCCTGGTGCCCGGCACCTACTAAGGGCCCCGCGCCCCTAGAGCGCGCGCGCCTCGAAGGTGTTGCACTGCTGCACGCTGCCGGCCTGCATGCCGCGCTTGAACCAGGCCACGCGCTGCGCGCTGCTGCCGTGAGTGAAGGTCTCCGGCCGCACGGTGCCGGTCGACTGGCGCTGCAGCGCATCGTCGCCGATGCGGCTGGCGGCGTTCAGCGCCTCTTCCAGGTCGCCCTGCTCGAGCACCTGCCGCGCCTTCTGGGCGTGGTGCGCCCAGACGCCTGCGAAGCAGTCGGCCTGCAGTTCGAGCCGCACCGACAGCTGGTTGCCCTGCGCCTCGCTCGTGCGGCGGCGTGCCTGCTCGACTTTCGCGGTGATGCCCATCAGGTTCTGCACATGGTGGCCGACCTCGTGGGCGATGACGTAGGCCTGGGCGAAGTCGCCCGGCGCGCCCATCTGCGTGCGCATGGTCTCGTAGAACGACAGGTCGATGTAGACCTTCTCGTCGCCCGGGCAGTAGAACGGCCCCATCGCCGACTGGCCCATGCCGCAGGCGGTGGGCTCGGCGCCGCGGAACAGGCGCAACTTGGGCTCGCGGTAGGTGCCGCCCATCTCGCGGAAGCGCTCGTGCCAGACGTCTTCGGTGTCGGCCAGCACCACCGAGACGAAGCGCGCCATGGTGTCGTCGGCCGGCGGCCGCCCCGCCGGCGCCTGCTGCACGCCGGCCGGGCCGGGCAGGTCGCCGCCGCCGCCGAGCACGCCGAGGAGGGTCAGCGGGTTGATGCCGAAGATCCAGCCGGCCACCAGCGCGATCACGATGGTGCCCAGCCCGATGCCGCGTCCGCCGCCCAGCCGCACCCCACCGGGCATGCGGCCGCCGGCCCCGCGGGCGTCCTCGACGTTGTCGCTCTCGCGGTTGCCTTCCCACTTCATGGCTGTCTCCCCGTTGGCCGGGCCGCTCAGGTCTTGGGCAGTGTCACGCCTCGCTGGCCCTGGTACTTGCCGCCGCGATCCTTGTAACTGGTTTCGCAGACCTCGTCACTCTCGAAGAACAGCACCTGCGCACAGCCCTCGCCGGCGTAGATCTTGGCCGGCAGCGGCGTGGTGTTGCTGAACTCCAGCGTCACGTAGCCCTCCCATTCCGGCTCGAAAGGGGTGACGTTGACGATGATGCCGCAGCGCGCGTAGGTGCTCTTGCCCAGGCAGATGGTCAGCACGTTGCGCGGGATGCGGAAGTACTCCACCGTGCGCGCCAGCGCGAAGCTGTTCGGCGGGATGATGCAGACGTCGGCCTCGATGTCGACGAAGCTCTTCTCGTCGAAGTTCTTCGGGTCGACCACCGTCGAGTGGATGTTGGTGAAGACCTTGAACTCCGGGGCGCAGCGGATGTCGTAGCCGTAGCTGCTGGTGCCGTAGCTGACGATCTTGTGCCCGTCCGGGGCGTGGCGCACCTGCCCGGGCTCGAAGGGTTCGATCATGCCGTGCTGCTCGGCCATGCGCCGGATCCACTTGTCGCTCTTGATGCTCATCTGCGCATTTCCCGGTGGTATGCGTGCATTTTAGGGACCCGCCGGCGCACGGCCCGGCCAAGCTGTGCCACAGTTGGGGCTCGCAGACGTTGTTTCCCCGGAGATGTCCATGCGCGGCGCGACCGAACTCCTGAGCCAGTACGCGATGTACCACCGCGACCGGCGCAACATCGCCAGCCATTTCGTCGGCGTGCCGATGATCGTCTTCGCCGTCGGCGTGCTGCTGGCCAAGCCCGCGTTCATGCTGGCCGGCTGGTCGCTCACCCCGGCGTGGATCGTCTTCGCCGGCGTGGCGGTCTGGTACCTGACCCGCGGCAACCTGCAACTCGGCCTGGCCGTCACCGCGGCGGTCGGCGCGCTGATCGCGCTGGCGCACAGCGTCGGCGACAGCGGTACCGGCGCCTGGCTGGCCTGGGGCATCGGCTTCTTCGCGGTCGGCTGGGTCATCCAGTTCATCGGCCACTGGTACGAGGGTCGCAAGCCGGCCTTCGTCGACGACCTGATCGGCCTGCTGGTCGGCCCGATGTTCGTCACCGCCGAGGCGCTGTTCTCGTTCGGCTGGGGCAAGGAACTGCTGGCCGAGATCGAGAAGCGCGCCGGGCCGACCGTGCTGCGTGACCTCGCGCGAATCGCCTGATCAAGGCGCCGGCCGCGGCGGTTCCGGCTGGGCGTCGAAGCGCTCGAAGCCGGTGTAGCAGATGAAGTGCCGGTTGGTCGCCCGGCCGAACAGCGCCAGTCCGAGCTGCCGGGCCACCTCGTAGCCCATCTGCGTGATGCCGCTGCGCGAGACGATCACCGGCACGCCCATCTGCGCCGACTTGATGACCATCTCGCTGGTCAGCCGTCCTGTCGTGTAGAAGATCTTGTCGCCACCTTCCACGCCATGCAGCCACATCCATCCGGCGATGGTGTCGATGGCGTTGTGGCGGCCGACGTCCTCCACGAACATCAGCAGTTCGTCCTGGCGGAACAGCGCGCAGCCGTGCACCGAGCCGGCCGACTTGTAGGTACTCTCCTGGCGCCGCACGGCGTCGAGCAGGCCGTAGAGGGTGGCCTGGCTGAGGCGGGCGCCGGGCTCGGTGGGCGGCGGCAGCACGATGCGGTCGAGGTCGGCCATCATGTCGCCGAAGACCGTGCCCTGGCCGCAACCGGTGGTCACCACCCGCTTGGCGGTCTTCTCCTCGAAGCGCTCGACGCCGCCGTAGGTGGCCACGGCGGCGGCCTGCACCTCCCAGTCGACGGTGACGGACTCGATCTGCCCGACGCCGTCGACCAGCCGCTGGTTGCGCAGGTAGCCCAGCACCAGCAGCTCCGGCGCCGCACCCAGGGTCATCAGCGTGACCAGTTCGCGCTTGTCGACGAAGACGGTGAGCGCACGCTCTGCGGGAATCGCGATCTCGCGCTGTGCGCCGAATTCATCGCGCACGGCGATGGTCTGCATCAGCGGCGCGCTGGCCTGGGTCAGGCGGACGGTCATGGCGGGACTCTACGGGAAGGCAGGCACACGCAAGCGCGAAGGGCCGCCCGAGGGCGGCCCTGCCGTCGCCAACGCGGCCAGGATCAGCTCTTCTTGGCCGCAGGCGCGGGGGCTGCCGCAGCCGGCGTGGCGCCAGCCGGAACGAACGGGCCGGGGTCGGCACAGGCCGGCGTCTCGGTGGGCTTGTTGACGGTCTTGCCGGCCATGGCAGCCTCGGCCATGTAGCGCGCGGCCACCTTCTCCATCGACCGGCACAGCTGGTAGCTGGCCACTTTGCCGCCGTGGGCCGCCTTGGCAGCGGCCTCGGCCGCCTTGGCCTTGGCCTCGTCGGACGGCGGCGGCAGCTTGGCCAGCGCGACGCCGGCAAACGAGGTGGTGATCAGGGCGAGGAGCAGTTTGCGCATGGTCGGACTCTCGGGTCAGATTTGCGGAGCAGCCACACCGCCGGGCGGCGTGCTGCGCTGGGCCGGGATCTTGCCGGCACGGATGTCGTCGTACCAGAGTTCGTGGTGCTCCTTGGCCCAGCCCTCGTCGACATAACCCGTGCGCATACCGTCGAGCGCACCTTTCATGCCGATGGTGCCGATGTACATGTGGCCGAGGAACATCGCCACCATCAGGATCGCGGCGACGCCATGGATCATCATCGCCACCTGCATCTGGTCGCGGGTGTAGAGCAGGCCGGGCAGCAGCTTGTCGAGCACCAGGCCGGAGCCGACGACGATCAGGCCGACCAGGAACACGCCCACCCAGAACAGCATCTTCTCGGCGCCGTTGAAGCGGTGCGACGGAATCTCGTGCTCGGACAGCAATCCGCCGCCCTTGAGCACCCACTTGATGTCACCGGCGTTCGGGATGTTGTCGCGGATGAAGGTGACGATCACGACCACCAGCGACACGGCGAACAGCGGCCCGGCGAAGTTGTGCGCGGTCTTCAGCGCGTAGGTGATCCAGCCGAACAGGGTCGAGCCGATCACCGGCAGCAGGAAGAACTTGCCGAATGCCATCACGATGCCGGAGACGCCGAGGATGACGAAGGCGATGGCGTTGGCCCAGTGGGCGCTGCGCTCGATCGGAGTGAAACGCTCGATCTTGCGCCCGGTGTCGGGCACATGACCGCCCAGCGCGCCCTTGCGCCAGTAGAACAGCGCGATCGCGCCGAGCACGATCAGCAGGAAGGAACCGCCATAGGGGATGATCCACTGGTTGCGCACCTGCCGCCAAGCCTCACCGGCGGTGGTGTACTGCGAGCCAGGGTACTGGGTGAACTTCTGGATCAGCACGCCGCCTTCGTTGGCGGGAAGCGTCGTGAAGCCGGCGGTGTTGCCGGACTCACGCACGCCGCGCCAGAACGGCGCGTTGTTGCCCGGCTGGGTCTTCGCGCGCTGCGCGTTGGTCTCGTCGGCCTTGGGCAGCGTGGCCGTGGCGGCATCGTTGGGTGCCACCCGGTCGTCGCCGGCAGTCTGGGCGAGCGCGAGGCCCGACCCAGCCAGCGTCGCCGCCAGCAGCAAGCTGCGCATCATGCGGTGCATGGCGTCTCCTCAGGAGCGTTTCACTTCTGCGCCGCGGTGCGGCTGTACTCGTTCTGGCCCTGCGCGCGGGTGCGCATCTGCGCGTCCCAACTGCCTTGATCGCCGGCCTTCCAGCCTTGCGCCACGAAGCCGTTCTGAGCACCCTCCCAGGGCTTGCCGTCGGACTTCTTGGTGGCCGCGGTCTGCGGCTTCTCGCCACAGGCCGCGAGAGCGGCCGCCAAGGCGGCGACGAACACGATGCGAGCGATCATGACTTGGTGCCCTCCTTGGGTTGGCCCGCCGCACCGCCGGCCGGCTTGCCGTAGGCCGTGCCCCAGCCCCAGATCTCGCTGCCCTTGCCGCGGCTGAGCACGCGGGTGCGGAAGATGTCGGCCACGATGTCGCCATCGCCGCCGAGCAGCGCCTTGGTCGAGCACATTTCCGCGCAGGCCGGCAGCTTGCCCTCGGCCAGGCGGTTGCGCCCGTACTTCTCGTTCTCGGCTTCGGTGCCGTTGGCCTCGGGGCCACCTGCGCAGAAGGTGCACTTGTCCATCTTGCCGCGCAGGCCGAAGGTGCCGTTGGTCGGGAACTGCGGCGCGCCGAACGGGCAGGCGTACGAGCAGTAGCCGCAACCGATGCAGGTGTCCTTGTCGTGCAGCACCACGCCCTCGTCGGTGCGGTAGAAGCAGTCGACCGGGCAGACGGCCATGCACGGCGCGTCGGAGCAGTGCATGCATGCCACCGAGACGCTGCGCTCGCCGGGGACGCCGTCGTTGAGCGTGACCACGCGGCGGCGGTTCACGCCCCAGGGCACGTCGTGCTCGGCCTTGCACGCGGTGACGCAGCCGTTGCACTCGATGCAGCGCTCGGCATCGCAGATGAACTTCATTCTTGCCATGTCGTCTTCTCCTTAGGCGGCACGCTCGATCTGGCAGAGCGTCGTCTTGGTTTCCTGCATCATCGTCACGCTGTCGTAGCCGTAGGTCGTGGCGGTATTGACCGCCTCGCCGCGGATCACCGGCGCCGAACCGCTCGGGTAGTACTGCATCAGGTCGACGCCGCCCCAGCGACCCGAGAAGTGGAACGGCAGGAACACCGTCTCCTCGTTGACGCGCTCGGTGACCAGTGCCTTGACACGGATGCCCTTGAAGTCGGGCATCGCCACCATGGCCGGCGTGCGCACCCACACGTACTCGCCGTTGCGGATGCCCCGGTCGTTGGCCGCCTTCGGATTCATCTCGACGAACATGTCCTGCTGCAGCTCGGCCAGCCAGGGGTTGGAGCGGGTTTCCTCGCCGCCACCCTCGTACTCGACCAGGCGACCCGAGGTCATCACCAGCGGGAAGGTCTTGCCGATGTCCTTGTTCTTCTCCTGGATCGTCTTGTACAGCGTGGGCAGGCGCCAGAACGCCTTCTTGTCGTCGTGCGTCGGGTACTTGGCGATCAGGTCCGGCCGGTTGCTGTACAGGGGCTCACGGTGCTGCGGGATCGGATCCGGGAAGTTCCAGACCACCGCACGGGCCTTGGCGTTGCCGAACGGATGGCAGCCGTGCACCTGCATGGCCACGCGGATGATCCCGCCGGAGGGATCGGTCTTCCAGTTCTTGCCTTCGGCG
>NZ_JBFXIO010000231.1:0-8330 GCF_050175855.1 Piscinibacter sp. | reverse complement strand
CCTGCGCGGCTTCGAGCGTTCGTCGTCGCCCGCAGAGGTCGAGGCCTATCGGGCCAGGCACCTGGTGGCCGACATGCGCGCACTGGTCGCGTCGCAAGGCGGCCGCGCGGCCGCCGTGGTGGCGCACGACTGGGGCGGTGCGGTGGCCTGGGCGCTGGCCGCGGCGCACCCGGAGTGCCTCGAGCGGCTGGTCATCGTCAACTCGCCGCACCCGGCGACCTTCCTGCGCGAACTGCGCGACAACCCGGCACAGCAAGCGGACAGCGCCTACATGAACTTCCTGTGCCGCCCGGACGCGGAGGCGCTGCTCGCCGCCGACGACTTCGCCCGCCTGTGGCCCTTCTTCGAGCGCATGGGCGCCACCGATCCCAGGCATCCCGGCGGCGGCTGGCTGACCGAGCAGGTGCGCGAGCAGTACCGCGAGGTGTGGCGCCGGGGCCTGACCGGCGGCTGCAACTACTACCGCGCCTCGCCGCTGCGCCCGCCCGTCGGCCCCGACGACGCGATCCACACGCTGCAGCTGCCGCCCGCGCTGGTGAACGTTCGCGTCCCCACGCACGTGGTCTGGGCCGAGGACGACATCGCCTTGCCGCCGGCGCTGCTCGATGGGCTCGAAGCCTTCGTGCCGCAGTTGAGCGTCAGTCGTGTGCCGGGTGCAACGCACTGGGTGGTGCACGAGCAGCCGGCGCGCGTAGCGCAGGAGATCGAGGTCGCGCTGGCGCGCTGAGCGCTGCGCCCGTCAGGGCCGGCCGACGAACAGGTACAGCCCGGCCGAGCCGCGCGGCGCGTAGGTCAGTCCGAAATAGACCGGGCCCAGCCCGGTGTCGGCCCCGAGGAAGCCGCTCATCCCCGTGCGCAGGCCGCTGCCGCTGACCTCGCCCCAGCGCGCCCAGGCGTTGCCCGCCTCCAGCGTGGCGCCAACGAAGAAGCCGCGCGTGAACACCGGCACCTGCTCGGACCGGTGGTACCAGGTCAGGCGGCCGAATACCACGCTGTTGCCGTCGAGCTGCTCGCGGCGATAGCCGGAGAGCTGGTGGAAGCCGCCAAGCGTGAAGCGGCCGACTGCCGCGGCGCTGCCCTGCGGCGTCTGCTGCACGCGGGCGAACAGGTTCAGCGTGTGACGGCCCCAGCTGCGTACCGCCGTGCCTTCCACTTCGATGCGGGTGAAGTCCTCGCGCAGGCCGGTGCGCGCACGGCGGCCGCCGGCCAGCTCGGCGTCGAAGCGGTAGCCGCGCTGCGGGAAGTTGGCGTAGTCCAGCTGGTCGATCACCACGCCGACGTGCAGGCCGGTCTCGCGCACGGTCACCGGCGGCTCGAAGGCGCCACTCGCGGCGACGAAGTCGGGCCGCGTGCGCTCGATCAGCTGCACCAGACCGAGACGCAGCTCACCCAGCTCGGCCCAGGGCTGCCCGAGGTCGAGGCCGAAGCGCACGCTCTTGCGGTCGTACAGGTCCGTCACCGTGCCGCTGTCGTCGTCGTAGCGCGTGATGTCGCGCCGCTGCGCATCGGCCGAGGCGGAGACGAACCAGTCGTTGCTGAGCCCCAAGGTCCAGTTCAGCGGATGGTAGATCTCCGTGTACCAGCGCGGCACCTCGCCGATCTGCAGGCGGTTGCGCCACTCGCTGCCGTTGGCGTCGAGCCAGTGGCGGTTGTGGCTGATCTTCAGGTTGAAGGCGCTGGCGCCGCGGAAGTCGGTCGCCAGGTCCAGGCCGATGCGGAAATAGTGCGGCCCCCAGGGTTTGTCTTCCAGGTCGAATACCAGCCCGTCGCCCTCGGGGGTGGACACGAGCAGGTAGTCGGCGCGCATGTAGTCGCCGCTGGCGGCGAGGCGCCGTGCATCCCGCTCGGCCTTGGCCTCGTCGAAGGGCTGGCCCGGCCGCGACTCGAGCTGCGCCGCGAAGCGCTGCGGGTTGGTGAGCTCGGTGCCCTCGAAGCGCACGAACGACACGGTGGCGTCCGGCTTGCCCGGCTGCGGGCGGGCGTTGCGCCACTGCGCATAGGCCGCCTCGTCGACGCCCAGCCCGGCCAGTCGCGCGGCCAGCGGCTCGGCGCCCTTCTGTCCCAGATCGATCAGCTCGCGCGTGCGTGCGAAGTCCGACGAGGTCAGCGCGCCGAGGTCGGGGGCGATCAGCACGTCGCGGGTCGACAGCGAGGCCAGGCTGCGCTGCACGTTCTGCTCGGTGAGGATGTTGATCATCTGAGCCGTCAGGCCGCCCACCGAACCGAGCGTCTCGCGCCCGGCGATCGGCGTGCCGATGTTGACGACGATCAGCACCTGCGCGCCCATCGCGCGCGCCACGTCGACCGGCACGTTGTCGACCAGGCCGCCGTCGCCGAGGATGCGGCCGTCGACCTCGGTCGGCGCGAACACGCCGGGCACGCTCATGCTCGAGCGCAGCGCCAGCGCGAGGTCGCCCTGCGAGAGCACCACCGGCCGGCCGGTTTCCATGTCGGTGGCCAGCGCGCGGAAGGCGATCGGCAGGGCGTCGAAGTGGCGCACGTCGCGCACCGGCAGCGTGTAGCGGCGCAGCAGCGTCTCCAGGCCCCGACCCGACAGCGCGCCCAGCGGCGCGCGCAGCTCGCCGTCGCGCATGCCGATCTCGATCACCGGCGAGATGTCGAAGTCTTCCTCCTTGCGCCGCTGCGACAGCAGCTGGCGGTCGACGCGGCTGGCGAAGAGGGCGTTCCAGTCGACCTTGAGCAACTCGGCCTCGAGCTGCGCCGCGCTCATGCCGCTGGCGTACAGGCCACCGATGATCGCGCCCATCGAGGTGCCGGCGATCACGTCGATCGGCACGCGCTCGCGCTCCAGCACCTTGAGCACGCCGACGTGCGCGAGTCCTCGTGCGCCGCCACCCGACAGCACCAGGCCGATGCGGGGGCGCTGGACGGTCTCGGTCGCGGTGGGGGATGCGACGGCGGCGGTCTGGGCGACGGCGGGAAGCCATGTGGAAGCCGCCAGCGCAGCCGCCGCGAGAAGCGCTCGGATCATGGCCCGCGATGGTATCGGGCCGCCGTGTCTCACGCGGGCAGGGGCAGCTCGTTGGCCATCGTGTCGATGGCGCGTTGCACCAGGGGCCTGTCTTCGAGCGGCTGCACGAGGCCGGCGGCGTCGAGGCGTTCCAGTGCGCGGCGGGTGATGGAGTGCGTCTGGCCAGAGTGCTCGCCGGCGAACATCAGGTACTGGCCCTTGGCGCTGCGCCACAGCAGCTGCACGCGCGTCCAGCGGCCGCGCAGGAACAGCCGCAGCCGTTCGCCCGCCTGCAGCGCATCGATGTGGCGCGCTGCCTCTTCCGGCGTGCCGAGGTCGGTGGCCAGGAAGTCGGCCGGCACCGTTTCCATCGAGGCGAGGTCGATCACCGAGTCGCTGAACGGCCGCGGCGCGGGCGCCTCGGGCACGACTTCCTCGCGCATGCGCTGCACGATCTGCTCCGGCGTCAGCGGCGCGGCTGCCGCGCGCGGGCCCGGCCTCAGTGCCTCGGCATGGATCGGCATCAGCCCGTCGAGCACGGTCTGCTGCTCGTCCTGGGGCATCTGGATCAGCGCCATGCCGGCGCGCAGCCGCCGCAGCAGGTCGGGCAGCAGCGACAACAGGCGCTGCCGGCTCTGCGGGTGATCTGGCGGCTGCAGGCTCCACAGCAGGTCGTCCACCGCCTTCATGTAGCCGGGCGTCGGCTCGGCCTGCTCACCGAAGCGGACCATGGATTCGGCCAGCACCTTGGCCCAGGCGGTGGTGACGAAGCGGCGGATCGCTGCGGGCGTTCTCACGCTGGCCATCTGGTCGGCCAGGCGCTGGGACAGCAGGATCTCGAGCGCATCGCGTCGCTCGGCCCGCTGCAGCCCGGCGACGCTGGCGGCAGCCTCGCGCAGCTGCCACTGCATCTGCTCGGCGAGGAAGCCATCGACGCGGGTCAGCGCACGGCGAAACGGCGCGGCGTCGCCAACCTGGGCGCGCGAGATCTCCTCGGCGATGGCTTCGCAGAAGGCGATCAGGCTGGCGAGCCGCTTGTCGCCTGGCGATGGGTAGGAGAGCCCGGCACTGGCGATGCGGTTCATCAGTTTCCAGACCGGGTGATCGACCGAGTCGAGCATCGAGTCGTCCTGCAGCGCGACCCGCAGCGCGGCCACCTGCAGCCGGGCGAGCACGGCGCGCACCGCACCGGGCAGACGGGTGTCGGCCTGGATGACCGCGAACAGCCGCGAGAGCAGTTCCGTGACTCGGCCGTCACCGCCGCCGGGCGCAGGCGCGGCGGATGCTCCGGCGGCGCCCTCGGCGGCCGGCATGCCGGGCAGCAGGGCACGCAGAGCGCCCGCGCGGGCCGCCTCGCGGGCGCTCCCGCTGCGGCCGCTGACCGCGCCCGGAGCGAGCAGAACGGTGCGGTAGATGCTCGGCTGCACCCCCTGGGCTTCGAGACGCGAGCTGGCCGCAGCCCAGGCCGTCTTGAGCAGGCCGGCCAGCACGCCGGCCGACGTTCGCACCAGGGCAGCGCGCGACGCCGGTGTCGGGCTCACGGCGCCGGCCGCCTCCCACAGTGCGGAGGCATAGACGATCGGCCGCAGCGGATTGGAGTCTTCGCTGACGTGGTCGAGCCCGCACAGCGTCGACGTGAAGGTCTGCAGCTCGCGCCGCTCCCACTCGGCCGTGCTGTCGATCATCTGCATGGCGCGCGAGATCTCGATGTCGGCTTCCACGCGGGCCTCGTCCATCAACTCGAGGCCGGCGAACGAAGGGGTGGCCTCGCCCGCCGCGTTGCCGCGTGAGCCGAGTTCGCTGCGCACCGCTTCGGACAGCGCGTCGACGAAGCGCCGCAGGAACTGCGGCTCCTGGCGGACCAGGGCATCGACCAGATCCCGCTGATGTTCACGCTCGGCGCGCAGCAGCGTCAGCGTGCCCGCGATGCAGCGCTCGGCCATCGAAGCCGAGCGGGCGAGCTCTTCCTCGACGAATTTCAGCAGCGGTGCGGGGTGCGACATATGCGCGGGCGTGCTGGTCTGCGCGGATTATGGAACCGCACCCAACAAAAAAGGGCTGTCCGAAGACAGCCCTTTCGCGAGCAGAGGATGCTCAGGCGGACATCACATGTCCATGCCCATGCCGCCCATGCCGCCCATGCCGCCGGGCATGCCGCCGGCCGCCGACTCTTCCTTCGGCGCCTCGGCGACCATGCACTCGGTCGTCAGCATCAGGCTCGCCACGGAAGCAGCGTTCTGCAGCGCGGTGCGGGTCACCTTGGTCGGGTCGAGGATGCCCATCTCGAGCATGTCGCCGTAGGTGTCGTTGGCAGCGTTGTAGCCGAAGTTGCCCTTGCCCTCGAGCACCTTGTTGATCACCACGCTCGGCTCGCCGCCGGCGTTGGCGACGATCTCGCGCAGCGGCTGCTCGATGGCGCGCATCACGATCTTGATGCCGGCGTCCTGGTCGTGGTTGTCGCCCTTGAGCGCACCCACGGCAGCGCGGGCGCGCAGCAGCGCGACACCGCCGCCGGCCACGATGCCTTCCTCGACGGCGGCACGGGTCGCGTGCAGCGCATCTTCCACGCGGGCCTTCTTCTCCTTCATCTCGACCTCGGTGGCGGCACCGACCTTGATGACGGCCACGCCGCCGGCCAGCTTGGCCACGCGCTCCTGGAGCTTCTCGCGGTCGTAGTCGCTGGTGGCTTCCTCGATCTGGATGCGGACCTGCTTGACGCGGGCCTCGATGTCGGCAGCCGAGCCGGCGCCGTCGATGATCGTGGTGTTCTCCTTGCCCACCTCGACGCGCTTGGCCTGGCCCAGGTCGGCCAGCGTGACCTTCTCGAGCGTCAGGCCGACTTCCTCGGCGATCACCTTGCCGCCGGTCAGGATGGCGATGTCTTCCAGCATGGCCTTGCGACGGTCACCGAAGCCCGGCGCCTTGACGGCCACGACCTTCAGGATGCCGCGGATGGTGTTGACCACCAGGGTCGCCAGGGCCTCGCCCTCGACTTCCTCGGCGATGATCAGCAGCGGGCGGCCAGCCTTGGCCACCTGCTCCAGCGTGGGCAGCAGGTCGCGGATGTTGCTGATCTTCTTGTCGAACAGCAGCACGAACGGGTTGTCGAGGATCGCGCTCTGCTTGTCGGGGTTGTTGATGAAGTACGGCGACAGGTAGCCGCGGTCGAACTGCATGCCCTCGACGACGTCGAGTTCGTTGTTCAGGCTCTTGCCGTCCTCGACGGTGATGACGCCTTCCTTGCCGACCTTGTCCATCGCGTCGGCGATGATCTTGCCGATCGACTCGTCGCTGTTGGCCGAGATCGAACCAACCTGCGAGATCTCCTTGCTGGTGGTCGTCGGCTTGCTGGCCTTCTTCAGTTCCTCGACCAGGGCGGTCACGGCCTTGTCGATGCCGCGCTTGAGGTCCATCGGGTTCATGCCGGCGGCGACGAACTTCATGCCCTCGCGCACGATCGACTGGGCCAGCACGGTGGCGGTGGTGGTGCCGTCACCGGCGTTGTCGCTGGTCTTGGAAGCGACTTCCTTGACCATCTGGGCGCCCATGTTCTGGAGCTTGTCCTTGAGCTCGATCTCCTTGGCGACCGAGACACCGTCCTTGGTGACAGTAGGGGCGCCGAACGAGCGCTCGAGCACCACGTTGCGGCCCTTGGGGCCCAGCGTGACCTTGACCGCGTTGGCCAGGATGTTCACGCCTTCGACCATGCGGTGGCGCGCGTCAGCGCCGAAGACAACGTCTTTTGCTGCCATGTTCTGAATCTCCGATTCGAGTTCTGGGGGGATGGATTACTTCTCGACGACGGCGAAGAGGTCTTCCTCGCGCATCACCAGGAGCTCGTTGCCGTCGACCTTGACGGTCTGGCCGCTGTACTTGCCGAACAGCACACGATCGCCCACCTTGATGTTCAGGGCCACGAAGTCGCCCTTGTCGTTGCGCTTGCCCGGGCCCACGGCCATGACCTCGCCCTGGTCGGGCTTCTCGGCGGCGTTGTCGGGAATGACGATGCCCGAGGCGGTCTTGGTTTCCTGTTCCAGGCGCTTGACGATCACGCGATCGTGCAACGGACGAAGTTTCATAGCATCTCCTTGATGACTCGGAACTGAATCTTGACGGGGGATGAGCAACAAGTATGCGCTCATTCACTTCGCCGGCTCGGGGCGTGTGTGGCCCGTTGCTGCGGCGTTAGCACTCATGCCTGATGAGTGCTAGCAAACGCATTATAGGGTTCGGACCTGCGCTTTCAAGGACCACCCGCGCTGCGCCCCGGTGAATCAGGGCCGGCCCGTGCAGGCGTAGGCGGAGATGGCGTAGGTCAAGACCACCGGTGCACCGGTCAGCCCGCGCTGCGGCGCCGGGCAGTGGCTGGCCGAGCCCCTGTACAGCGTGCCGCGCTGCCGACTGCCGCACCACGCCTTGGCGGCGGCGGCCACCTGGGCCAAGGGCACACGGCCGGTGACGTGCCAGAAGACGATGCCGTCCGGCGCATACGACAGCACGGCCACCGGCGGGTGATCGGCGCCGGTCGGATCGACGAAGTGGCGGGCGAGGTCGAGCGACTGCAGCGTCGCATCGATCTTCATCAGGCCCTGTGCGGGCCTGGCCGCCACAGCCACCACCGCGGCGAGCCGGCCGCTGCGGGCCCCCGGGTCGCACTCCCGCCACTGGGCCGTGGAGCGCGGGCCGTAGCTGGTGTCGTTCAACCCGGAGTAGGGAGTTCCGCCCGCCGGCGTGGGGGTCGGCGCGAAGACCGAAGCCGCGGCGCACCCCCCGAGCAGAATCACGGCGGCAAGCGCTGATGCAACGTGCAGCCGGCGCATCAGTGACGCGGCGGCGATTCGCCGCGGCCGCCCTCGTCCGTGCCGGGCGTCGCAGGGTCGGCCACGCGGTAGCTCTCGCTGGCCCAGGCGCCGAAGTCGTGGTTCTTGCAGCGTTCGCAGCAGAACGGCCGCCACGGATTGGCCTCGCTGTACGGGCTGGCACCGCCGCAGGCCGGGCAGCGCACGATGCGTGGCGGGGTCGGCACGGTCATGCGCACAGGGTCAGTTCGAAGCTGGCGTCGTCGGTGCTGGGCTTGAGCCGGCCTTCACCATCCTGGCGCATCAGCCGGATCGAGACCAACAGCCGGTGGCCGCTGATCTCGGGCACCAGGTCGTGCTCCTGCGGCAGCCGCAGGCGCAGCAGTTGGAACACACGCCCCTGCGGCAGGCTCTGCTGGAACTGGCCGGCGGGCGCGACGACCTTGTGGGGCACGCCGGCATCGCGCAGCAGGCCGAGCAGCACCGAGAGCGCCTCGGCCAGCGGCATCAGCGTGCCGGCCCACTGCAGCAGGTCGGCGCGCCGTCGTGCCGGCACGTGC
>NZ_JBFXIO010000230.1:0-8335 GCF_050175855.1 Piscinibacter sp. | reverse complement strand
GGACGCCGGCCGAACGCCACGGCGCGGCGATCGCGCTTCGGTCGATGACGATCAACTTCTCCCGCGCGCTGATGCCTCTGCTGTTCGGCGCGCTCGGCGCAGCCGTGGGGGCTTCTGCGCTGTTCTGGCTGATGGGTGCGGCGGTGGGCGCCGGCAGCGTGCCGGCGCGGCGCATCGCAGCGCGGCCGTTCAGAACCTGATCGAACCCGGCGCCGGTTCGGCCGCCGGTGGCGGCACCGGTGCAGCAGCAGGCCGCGGTGCCGCCGCTGGCCGCTCGGTGAGCGGCTGCGGCGCGGCGAAGGCGTAGCCCGGAGGGAGCTTCGATTCGCGCGGATAGCCGGCCGAGTCGAGGTAGTCGTTCCAGGTCTGCGGCTCCAGGCCCTTGAGCTGTTGCGCCCCGATCGCCAGCACCGGCGCCTCACGCCCGCCCGTGAGCTTGACGAAGGCCTCGCTGTCTTCGGCGCTGATCACCTGTCGCTCGGCGAACGGAATGCCGCGCTTGCGCAGGAGGGCACGGGCGTCGACACAAGGCTCGCACTCGGTCGGAACGGTGTAGAGCGTCACCGGGTAGCGGCTGGCCGGCTGTCTCAGTTCGACCGGCAGGAGGCTGGAGTTCTCACTGGCGCCCGTGCGTGTGTTGATCGGGCTGGCGCGGCCTTCGGCGGCCGACGGTGGCCGGTCGGTGTACGTCACCTTGCCGTCGGGACCGACGACCTTGTAGAGCGCAAAGCTCGGGCCGGCGGCCGCGCAGGCGGCGGCCAGCAGCAGCGCTCGCAGAGGAGTCAGGCGATGGGGGTGGCGCTGGGACGTGGTCATGGCAGGCTCCGGCGCGGCACGGCGCGCGCGCCCAATGGTACCGACGCGGCCGCCACCTTCAAGCGCAGGTGTGGGCAATTGCTCACGCCGCGCCGGGCGGTCCGTCGACCAGGCCCTGATGGCGCAGCAGCGCATCGATGCGCGGCTCGCGGCCGCGGAAGGCCTTGAAGCTCTCCATCGCGCTGCGGCTGCCGCCGACCTCGAGCACGCTTTGCCGGTAGCGCCGCCCGGTGGCCACGTCGAGCACGCTGCCGCGCTCGGCCGCTTCCTCGAAGGCGCTCCAGGCGTCGGCCGACAGCACCTCGGCCCACTTGTAGCTGTAGTAGCCCGCCGCATAACCGCCGGCGAAGATGTGCGAGAAGCTGTGCAGGAAGCGGTTGAAGGCCGGCGTGGGCACCACCGAGACCTCGGCGCGCACTTCGGCCGCGATCTCGGCGATGCGCGCCTCGCTGCCCGGCTCGGCATGCAGCCGCATGTCGATCAGCGCGAACTCCACCTGGCGCAGCGTCTGCAGGCCGCTGTGGAAGTTCTTCGCCGCGAGCATGCGGTCGAACAGCGCGCGCGGCAGCGGCTCGCCGCTGTCGACATGGCCCGACAGGCGCTGCAGCACCTCCCATTCCCAGCACAGGTTCTCCATGAACTGGCTGGGCAGCTCGACCGCGTCCCACTCGACCCCCGAGATGCCCGAGACGCCGAGGTCGTCGACGCGCGTGAGCAGGTGGTGCAGGCCGTGGCCGAACTCGTGGAACAGCGTCTGCACGTCGTCGTGCGTCAGCAGCGCGGGGCGGCCGTCCAGCGGCGGCGCGAAGTTGCACACCAGGTGCGCCACCGGCGTCTGCAGGCCGCGGTCCGGCCGGGCCCAGCGTTCCTGGCTGCCGTCCATCCAGGCGCCGGGGCGCTTGCCCGGTCGGGCATGGGGGTCGAGGTAGAACTGGCCGATCAGTTCGGCTGGCGCATCACCCGTGGCGGCCGGCCGCTCGATACGGAAGAAGCGCACGCTCGGGTGCCACACCGGTGCCTCGTCGGCGCGGATGCGCACCTCGAAGAGGGTCTCGACGATGCGGAACAGGCCGTCGAGCACGCGCTCCTGCACGAAGTACGGCTTGACCTCCTGGTCGCTGAAGGCGTAGCGCTTCTCCTTCAGGCGCTCGCTGGCGAAGGGCAGGTCCCAGGCCTGCAGGTCGGCGATGCCGAGCTCGTCGCGGGCGAAGGCGCGCAGTTCGGCGAGGTCGCGCTCGGCGCCGGGCCGCGCGCGCGCGGCGAGATCACGCAGGAACTGGATCACCTGCTGCGGCGACTCGGCCATCTTGGCCACCAGCGAGACCTCGGCGAAGCTGCCCTTGCCGAGCAGCGTCGCCTCCTCCTGGCGCAGCGCGAGCAGCTCGCGCATCAGCGGGCCGTTGTCGAGCTCGGGCGCGCCCAGCTCGCTGGCGCGGGTGACGTAGGCGGTGTAGAGCTTCTCGCGCAGCGCGCGGTTGCGCGCGTACTGCATCACCGGGAAGTAGCAGGGGAAGTGCAGCGTCAGCTTGCAGCCTTCCAGCCCCTCGGCCTGCGCGGCGGCGCGCGCGGCCTGGATCACATCGGCGGGCACGCCGTCGAGCTCCGCTTCGCTCGTGTAGTGCGCGAAGCCGTCGGTGGCGTCGAGCACGTGTTCGGAGAAGCCGCGCGACAGCTCCGCCTGGCGCTCCTGGATCTGCGTGAAGCGCACCTTGGCCTCGCCCTGAAGTTCGGCGCCCGACAGCACGAAGTCGCGCACCGCGTTGGACAGGGCCTTGCGCCGCGCCGGGCTCAGCGAGGCGGACGCCGGCGCGGTGAGCACGGCCTTGTACTTGGCGAACAGCCGCTCGTCGGCGCCGAGCCGGGTGTGGAACTCGGTGATGCGCGGCAGGTTCTCGGTGTAGGCGGCGCGCAGCTCGGGCGTGTCCATCACCGCGTTGAGATGGCGCACCGCGCCCCAGCCGCGGCCCAGCCGCTCGGTGGCCGCATCGAGGACCGCCGACAGCGCTTCGTACTCGGCCGGCACCTGCGCGCTGACGGCCTTCTCGAGCGCGGCGTTGGCATCCGCGAGCAGCGTGTCGATCGCCGGCTTGACGTGTTCCGGGCGGATGCGGTCCCAGGCGGGCAGGGTGTCGAGGGCGAGCAGCGGGTTGTCCATGGTCGGTTCGTCAGGCGTTGGGCACGGCCGCGGCGCGTTCGGCGGCCTCGATGGTGTTGACCAGCAGCATGGCCCGCGTCATCGGCCCGACGCCGCCGGGCACCGGGGTGATCCAGCCGGCCACCGGCAGGAGACCGTCGAAGTCGACGTCGCCGCAGAGCTTGCCGTGGTCGTTTCGGTTCATGCCGACGTCGATGATCACCGCGCCGGGCTTGACCATGTCGGCGGTCAGGACGTTTCGCTTGCCCACCGCGGCCACCACGATGTCGGCCTGCCGCGTATGGTGGGCGAGGTCGGGCGTGGCGCTGTGGCAGACGGTGACGGTGGCATTGGCCTGCAGCAGCATCATCGCCATCGGCTTGCCGACGATGTTGCTGCGCCCGATCACCACGGCGTGCTTGCCCTTGGGGTCGCAGCCGATGGACTCGAGCATCTTCATGCAGCCGTAGGGCGTGCAGGCCTTGAAGCCGGGTCGGCCGATCATCAGCGCGCCGGCGCTGGCGACGTGGAAGCCGTCGACGTCCTTGGCCGGCGAGATGGTCTCGATCACCTTGTTGGCGTCGATGTGCGGCGGCAGCGGCAACTGCACCAGGATGCCGTGGATGGCCGGGTCGGCGTTGAGTGCGCGGATGCGCGCCAGCAGCTCCGCCTCGGGCAGGTCGGCCGGATGGCGGTCGAGCACCGAGTGCATGCCGACGCTCTCGCAGTCGGCCACCTTGTGCTTCACGTAGACCTGCGAGGCCGGGTTGTGGCCGACCAGGATCACCGCCAGGCCGGGCCGGTGGCCCTGGGCGGCCAGTGCCGCCACGCGCTGCGCCACCTCGGCGCGGGTCTTCTTCGCCAGGGCATTGCCGTCGATCAGCTGGGCGGTCATGGTTCGCGGGTCCTTGAAAGAACAAAGGCCGCTTCGCAGCGGCCTCGAGGGGAGGTGGATGGGATCAGGCCTTTGCCTGGGCACCGAGCGCGATCTTCAGCAGGTCGGCCACGGTGTTGGCGTTGAGCTTCTCCATGATGTTGGCGCGGTGCGCCTCCACCGTCTTGATGCTGATGCCCAGGTCGTCGGCGATCTGCTTGTTCAGCCGGCCGGCGACGATGCGCTCGAGCACCTGCGCCTCGCGGGTGGTCAGGCGCGACAGCAGCGCGTCGCGGCTGGCGGCTTCCTGGTGCTGGCTGAAGGCGGCGCGCGCGCTGTCGAGCATGCGCTCGACCAGGCCGAGCAGCTCTTCTTCCTTGAAGGGCTTCTCGATGAAGTCCATCGCGCCCTTCTTCATCGTCGTCACCGCCATCGGCACGTCGCCGTGGCCGGTGATGAAGACGATGGGCAGCGGGCTCTTGCGCTCCATCAGGCGGTCTTGCAGTTCGAGGCCGCTCATGCCGTCCATGCGGATGTCGGCGATCAGGCAGGCCACCTCGCGCGGATCGAAGCGCGACAGGAAGGACTCGGCCGAGTCGAAGCACTTGACGCGGTAGTCCTTGCCCTCGAGCAGCCATTGCAGCGAGTCGCGCACGGCCTCGTCGTCGTCGACGACGTAGACGGTGCCTTTCTTGGGGATCAGGCTCATGAGACGGCGGCGGAGTTGGGGGTCGGCTGGGTGTCGCTGCGAGCGATGTCGACCGGCAGCGTGAAGGAAAAGCGGCAGCCCACCACGGTGTCGCCATTGTAGAGGTTCTGCGCCTTGATCCGGCCGCGGTGGCTCTCGATGATGGAGCGGCACAGCGACAGGCCGATGCCCAGGCCGTCGGTCTTGGTCGAGAAGAATGCCTCGTACATGCGGGCGATCACCTCCTCCTTGAGGCCGGGTCCCATGTCGGTGACCGTGAACTCGATCACGCCCCCTTCCTCGGGGGTGTGGCGCGGCACCACTCGCAGCTCGATGTTGCGCCGCTTGGGCGGCAGGTTGGCGTTGTCGATCGCCTCGGCGGCGTTCTTGACCAGGTTGAGCACCACCTGCTCGATCAGGATCGGGTCGACCATCAGCGTCGGCAGGCGCTGCGCGACGTAGGTGGACAGCGCGACGTTGCGCCGGCGCAGCTCGATGCCGGCGAGTTCCACCGCGTCCTCGACGATGTCCTTCGCCTGCGCCGGCTGGCGCTGCGGTTCGCTGCGCTTCACGAAGGCGCGGATGCGGTGGATGATCTGCCCGGCCCGCTGTGCCTGTCGCGCGGTCTTCTCCAGCGCAGCGATCAGGTCGTCCTTGCCGATCTGGTCGTTGCGCACGCGGCTGACCATGCCGTTGCAGTAGTTGGTGATGGCGGTGAGCGGCTGGTTCAGCTCGTGGGCCACCGACGAGGCCATCTCGCCCATGGTCACCAGGCGGCTCGTCACCTGAGCCTTCTCGGCCTGGTGGGCGGCGAGGTTCTCGGCCTGGCGGCGTGCGGTGATATCGGTGGCGATCAGCATCTGCGCCAGACGGCCGTCGGTCCACTGCAGGTAGCGTGTGCGCACGTCGAACCACTTCTGCAGCGGCTCGATGAAGACCTCGCGCGAGTCCGAGGTGGCCTCGGTCAGCTCGTTGGTCGGCAGCCCGCCGAGCGACTCGATGGTGTCGCCGAATTCGCTGTTCTCGAAGGGCGAGGGCTCGGCGCCGGCCAGCAGCGCGTGGCCGCGCGCATCGGCGCCGAACCAGATGCGGTACGAGCGGTTGGCGAACAGCAGCTCGGCCTGCTGCACCGACAGCACCGACACCGCGGCATCCAGCCCCTCGAGCACGGTGGTGAAGCGCTCGTGCGAGGCGGAGAGCTGGTCGCGGATGCGCTTGGCCTCGGTGATGTTGGTCATCGAGGTCATCCAGCCGGTCTGCTGGCCGCGCGGGTCGATCAGCGGCGACACGTACATGCGCGCATCGAAGGTCGAGCCGTCCTTGCGCATCACCTTCACCTCGATGCCGCCGGCCGGGCTGCGGCCCTGCAGCTCCTGCTGCAGCAGCCGGGTGTTCTCCTCGAAGCGGTCGGGCGGCCAGTAGGGGAAGGGCGGGCGGCGGCCGATCAGCTCCGATTCGAGGAAGCCGGTCATCGCGCAGAAGGCCGGGTTCACATAGGTGATGCGGCCTTCCATGTCCATCGCGCGCATGCCGGTGAGCATGGAGTTCTCCATCGCCCGGCGGAAGTTGGTCTCGGTGACCAGCGCGCTCTGCATCTGCAGGCGCCGGCGCATGTGGCGCCAGGTGCCCAGCAGCATCCACACCGTCAGCACCGACAGCGCCGCCACCATCCAGAACAGCGTGTTGGAGATCAGGCCGATCGAGGTGCGGTAGCCCTGGCCGCGCAGGAACAGGCCGTTGCCCGCCGGCGCCACCGGCACGTCGTGCACGATCTGCGCGCGACGCGAGTTCGTGCCGGGCATGCTGGTCACGGTGCTGGCCAGCGTGCGGTCGTTGGCGTCGAGCAGTGCGATCGCGTGGCGGTTCGACACCTCGGCCGGCACGAAGTAGCGCACCAGGCTCTCGACCGAATATTCGGCCACCAGTGAGCCGGCGAAGGCGGCGCGGTCGATCAGCGGCACGTGGATCTGGAACACCGCGGTGCCCGCCGCATCGGTGAACGGCCGCGAGTACACCGGCTGGCGCAGCTCGCGCGCGGCGTCGAAGGCCGCTTCCGGCTCGCTCGGGCGCGGGCTGCCCGGAAGTTCCGGCAGCGCGCCGGTCTCGGCGAGGAAGGTGGTGGCCGAATAGCTGGCGCGGCGCGCCCGGTTCGGCCCGATCCAGGTCAGCGCGGTGATCTCCGGCCGCTCGCGGGTGAACGAGGCGGCCTGGCCGAGGAACTCCTCCTGGTCGATCGTGCGGGTGCCGATCTCGCGTGCGATGCGCACCAGCTGCTCCTGGTTCTCGATCAGGCGCAGGCGGATCTGCTGCTGGGCGATCTCGGTGTCGCGCTTCACCGAGGCCTGCTCACGCTCGATTTCCTCGTTGCGCAGGTACCAGAAGGCGGAAATGATGGCCGCCAGGAACAGCAGCACCGACACCAGCGGGCCCAGCGTGGCGTAGCGGTCCTGGCGCGCCGGCGACTGGCGCCGCCACCAGCGGCCGAACAGTCGCTGCGGCCAGCTCTTCGGGGCCCGCGCGAGCGTCGCCGGTTCGTGGGGTGCGTGCATGCGCGGATTATGGGCGGGCGCCTGCGCGGCCCCGCCCCGGCACCACCCGGCAAACCGGGTGGGACGGCATTGCGTTTCGCATTATGGTACGTAGTCCTACTATTTGGAAGACGCGCCGGCTTGTGCGACACTCGCGCCCGTCGCAGAAATCAACCCGGAGACAAGCATGTCAGCAGTGCCTGATTCGTTCCTCGGTGCGGCCGCCAACGATGCGGACGCGCAGGAAACCCGCGAGTGGCTCGACGCCCTGTCGGCCGTCATCGGCACCGAAGGCGGCGACCGCGCCCACTTCCTGCTCGAGCAACTGATCGACCATGCGCGGCAGGCCGGCATCGACGTGCCGTTCTCGGCCAACACCGCCTACGTCAACACCATCCCGGCCGACCAGGAAGAGCGCACGCCCGGCAACATCGAGATCGAGGAGCGGCTGCGCACCTACATGCGCTGGAACGCCATGGCGATGGTCGTCAAGGCCAACCGCCTGCACCCGGCCGACGGCGGCGACCTCGGCGGCCACATCTCCAGCTTCGCCTCGGTGGCGACGATGTTCGGCACCGGCTTCAACCACTTCTGGCATGCGGAGAGCGAGGGCCACGGAGGCGACCTGCTCTATATCCAGGGGCACAGTGCACCGGGCGTGTACGCGCGGGCGTTCATGGAAGGCCGCCTCACCGAGGAGCAGCTGCTCAACTTCCGCCAGGAGGTCGACGGCAAGGGCATCTCCAGCTACCCGCACCCCAAGCTGATGCCGGAGTTCTGGCAGTTCCCGACCGTCTCCATGGGCCTGGGCCCGCTGATGGCGATCTACCAGGCGCGCTTCCTGAAGTACCTGCATGCGCGCGGCATCGCCAACACCGAGAACCGCAAGGTCTGGGTGTTCTGCGGCGACGGCGAGATGGACGAACCGGAGTCGCTCGGCGCCATCGGCCTGGCGGCGCGCGAGAAGCTCGACAACCTGATCTTCGTCATCAACTGCAACCTGCAGCGCCTGGACGGCCCGGTGCGCGGCAACGGCAAGATCATCCAGGAGCTGGAGAGCGAGTTCCGCGGCTCGGGCTGGAACGTGATCAAGCTGCTGTGGGGCAGCTACTGGGATCCGCTGCTGGCACGCGACAAGGACGGCATCCTGCGCAAGGTGATGATGGACGTCGTCGACGGCGACTACCAGGCGATGAAGGCCAACGACGGTGCCTTCGTGCGCAAGAACTTCTTCGGCCGCCACCCCAAGCTGCTCGAGATGGTGGCCAAGATGAGCGACGACGACATCTGGCGCC
>NZ_JBFXIO010000229.1:0-8344 GCF_050175855.1 Piscinibacter sp. | reverse complement strand
GTCGAGATGCCTGCCCTCGCCCCCAGCGGCCGCCCGGGGCAGGCGGCGGCCCAGCCGGAGACCGCTCCCAAGGCAGGCGGCGCCGGCGGCAGCCGCATCCTCAGCGGCGACAGGCCGGGCATCGATGCGGCACCCGCGGCGGCGGCTTCGGCAACGGCAGGATCGACGCCGGCCAGGCCGGGCATCAGCGTCGGCGGCGGCGCCGCTTCCGGCGCGCCCACGCCGGCCTTCGGCAGCGGCAGCGGTGCCAGCCCCGCCCTTCCGCCACCCGTGGCGACGGCGCCAATCGACCGCGGTGTGGCCCCGCCCACCGTGCGCCCCGGCCGCGCGATGGCGCCCGCCGGACCCAGCTCCCCGGCGGGCACGGCGCCGCCCGTACCGCCGACGCCGGTGGCCGACGGTGGCTGAGGTGCTCCCCATGCGCAGGCGCCCACGCGGGTTCACGCTGATCGAGCTGGTGGTCACGCTGGCACTGCTCGGCGTGCTGGCGATGCTGGCGGCGCCGATGACGGAGGCCGCGGTGCAGCGCAGCAAGGAACAGGCCCTGCGCGAGTCGCTGCGCGAGATCCGCGACGCGCTCGACCGCTATCGGCGATCCGTCGACACGGGGCTGATCGCGAGAACCGCCGGCACGTCCGGGTTCCCGGCAACGCTCGAAGTGCTGGTCACGGGCGTACCGAACGCGCAGGATCCCAAGGGCGGGCGCCTCTATTTCCTTCGCCGCCTGCCTCGCGACCCCTTCTTCCCGGACGCCGCGACCCCGGCACAGGCGACCTGGGGCCTGCGCAGCTACGCCAGCCCGCCGGACGACCCGCACGACGGCGACGACGTCTTCGACGTCTATTCGCTGTCGGCCGGCATCGGCATGAACGGCATTCCCTACCGGGACTGGTGATGCCCATGAACCGACTCCACGTCCGGCGCTCACGCGGCTTCACGATGATCGAGCTCGTCATCGTGATGGCGATGCTGGGCCTGCTGCTGTCGATCGCCCTGCCCCAGTACATGGCCACGCTCGAGCGTGGCCGCGAGCAGGTGCTGCAGCAGAACCTGGCCACCATGCGCGAGGCCATCGACAAGTTCTACGGCGATCGCGGCCGCTATCCCGACCAGCTCGAGGATCTGGTCACGCTGCGCTATCTGCGCGCCATCCCCAACGATCCCTTCACCGAGTCTCCCACCTGGATCGTCATCGCGCCCAAGGATTCGGCCATGGGCGGCGTGATCGACGTGCAGAGCACCCGCACCGATACCAATGGCGAGCCTCGCCTGGCCCCTCAGCCCGTCAACGATGCATCGGACAACCTGTCCAACCTCGTCGCGCAGCAGGGCGGAAGCAGCCAGATCGTCTCGGTGGCCACCGCGGCCTCGGCGCCGCTGACCGGGGAGGCCCGATGAAGCCGGTACGCTCGCCGCGCGCCTCGCGGGGCGTGGTGCTGATGGGCCTGATGGTCCTGCTCGCGCTGGGCGGGCTGACGCTGCTGCAGTTCGCCGAGTCGGCCGCCAGCGCGAGGCAGCGCGAGCTGGAGACGCAGCTGATCTGGGTCGGCCAGCAGTACCGGCAGGCGCTCGAGTCCTACTACCTCTCCTCGCCCGGCCGCGTCAAGCACCTGCCGGTGACCCTGGACGAACTGGTGCGCGACACCCGCTTCCCGATGCCGGTGCGCCATCTGCGCAAGCTCTACCCGGACCCGCTGCAGCCCGAGGTGCCGTGGGGCATCCTGAAGCAGGGCAATCAGGTCATCGGCGTCTACAGCCAGTCGGACGGCGTGCCGCTGAAGCAGGTCGGCCTGGGTCCGGGCCTCGAGTCGCTCGACCATGCCGGGCACTACTCGGACTGGCGATTCATCTTCGTGCCGCGGATGCCCTCCGCTCCCGTCCCGTCCTCCCGTCCTCAGATCACCGCATCGTCGGTTTCTTCCAATCCGGTATCGCCATGAGCTATCGACTACTGATCGCTGAAGACCACCCCCTGATCCGTCACGGTCTGCGCGCCGTCCTGTCGTCCAATCCGGACTTCTCGGTCGTGGACGACGCCAGCGATGGACGCGAGGCCGTGCTCAAGGCCCTGCGGCTCGAACCCGACCTCGTGCTGATGGACCTGTCGCTGCCGGGCACCAGCGGCATCGATGCCACGGCGCAGATCCGGCGGCGACTGCCGCGGCAGAAGGTGCTGGCCCTGAGCGAATACGACTCGGAGATCCACGCCGGCGAGGCGTTGCGGGCGGGCTGCGACGGCTGCGTGAAGAAGGACTGCACGCCCGACGAGATGCTGCTGGCGGTGAAGACGGTGCTCAGCGGCCGGCGCTACCTCAGCCAGGAACTCGCGAGCCTGCTGCTCGACGACATGCTGCATCCGGGCAAGTCCCGTCGCGATCTGAGACCGTGGGACACCCTGTCCAGCCGCGAACGGGCCATCTTCCGCCTGATCGCCGAGGGCGGCACCAATCGCTCGGCCGCGGCCCATCTGAACCTCAGCGCGAAAACGGTCGAGAAGCACCGCGCCAACCTGATGCGCAAGCTCAAGCTCGGCTCCGCGGTCGAACTCATGCTGCTGGCGGTGGACCTGGGTGTGGTTCAGCGGCCTGCACTGTCGCAGCGCGCCGGCGCAGGCCTGGAGTCGAGCCTGGCCAGCTGAAGCAGCGCGCGTTTCAGCGCCGCACTCCGCGCATCATTCAGCGCGTTCCCTGCCACTGCCAGGCAAGGCCGGCAGGGCGGATCTCGCCCACCCAGCTGCCCTTCGAGGCGATGCGCTGCCCCGGGCCGAGCGACAGTCGCGGGTACGGGCTGGTCGGGAACATGTTCTCCAGCCCATGCTCGAGCAGCTCGAGCAGGTATTCCGGTGTGAAGCCGAAGTCCGCGTGTGTCATCGCCTCGCCGAGCGTGGCGGCCGAGAGCATCGTGCTCGCCGTGACGTCCAGCTGCGTGTCGGGCAGTCCGTTGGCGCGTGCCCAGGCCCGTGCGCGCCGGAGCTGCCGCTCCAGGTCGGCACCGGTCTGCATGGGGCTCACCACCCAGCCGCTTCGCGTCAGGGCCGTGATCTCCGCCGCCTGCGCGGCCCCCAGCGCGTGCGCGCCGGCGAGCCAGACCACGCGCTGCTGCGGCCGGCTGGCGCGAAGCCAGGCCACGTGGGCCGCTGGCGGCAGCAAGGAGACGATGTCGGCTCCGGCGTCGCCCGGCGACGCGGCCCGCAAGCCGGCACCCGACAGCGTCTGGCTCACCAGCCGCGCGCCCGCCGGATCGTCCGGGTCGCCGCGGACCACGAACGACGATGCGCCGTGCCCCCGCAGCAGGCTGGCGGCCAGCCGGGCGTCGGCGCCGAGGCCGGCATGGAAGTGGACGCTGTAGCGATCGCCCTCGTTCGGCGCCGGCGCGTCGACCAGCGGCAGCAGGCACAGCAGGCGGTGACGCTCGCAGAAGCGGTCGACCGGCGCCCATTCCGACCGCCCCAGGCCACCGATCAGCGCGAACACCGGCCGGCGCGCCTGCAGTTCCTCGAGCTGCGCGGCCCAGGTCGAGGCGTCTCCCTCGAGCTGCCAGTGCTGCAGATCCCAGACGCGGTATTTGCGATCCTTGGCCATCTCGCGCGTGCGAAGCGACAGTTCCGCCCGGCGAACCTCGTGGCGCGACTGGCCGTTCTTCTGCTCGACGAAGCGGCGCAGCGTGCTCAGCATGGCCTCGCGGCGAGCCGGATCCACCCCCGGCACGGTGACCGTGGCCAGGTGAACGGTGTCCGCGTCGATGCCGGGCGGCGCCTGGGCGGAGAGCCGGCGCAGGTGGGCGGCGAGATCGGCGGCCTGCGCATCGTCCAGCAGGTAGCGCGGCATGGCCGGGTTCAGCACCTTGCCGTCCGGTGCGACGCCGCTGCGCAGCAGGGCGGCGAGCTTTGCCTCGTCGTAGGCCGGCCGCACGCGGTACTGCGCGGACGGCGGGAAGAAGTGGGCCACGTCGGGGTCGTAGGCCTGGAACAGCGTGGGGCCGGTGATCGGCGCCACCGCCAGACGGCCTTCGAAGGTGCCCATGCCACTCGGTCGGTGACAGTCTGCGCACGCCCTCGCCGCCTGTCCTGCGGCCGTTCGCAACACTTCCCGCCCCTCGTACAGCGCCCGGCCGCGATCGGCATCGGCCGCCAGCGCGACGCCTGCGATCCATCCCGGCAGCACCGCCGCCAGTGCGATCCGCCGCCAGCGCAGCCCTGCCATGCTCACGCGGCCTTCGGCAGCGTCTCGATCAGGGACAGCACGTCATCCGGCGTCGGAAAACCTTCGATGCGCACCCAGGGCGCCTTCTGGTCACGTCGCAGCATCAGCACGGGCGGGTGCGAGACCTTGCTGCCGCGATAGACGTCGAACAGCCGCTGGATCGCCACCATGTCGTCGAACCGGCCGGTGTAGAACTGCCAGTCGGCGCCGGCGCCGAACTTGCGCGCATAGCCGCGCAACTGCTCGGGCGTGTCGTTGGCCGGGTCGATCGTGATGCTGGCGAGTTGCAGCTTGCGCCCTTTGGCGGTCAGCTTCTGCTGGACCTCGGCGAGCACGGCGGTGATCAGCGAGCACGATGTCGAGCAGGTCGTGAACACGAAGTTCACCACCAGCGGGTTCGTGTTGGCCAGCTCGCGGTCGAGCGTTCGCGGGGTGCCCTGCATCGTCGTGAGCGGGATCGCGGGCAAGGGGTCGACCTTGGGTCGCCGCACCTGAAGGTGCTTCCTGGAAGGCTCGTCGTTCGTGCCGCCGTGGGCGAGCACGCCCCGCGGTCGCAGGCCGGCCAGCGCCGCACCCGCAGCCAGCAGCGCGACCAGGCTGCGGCGCCGACCCCGCACCCGGGCGGTCGTGTTCATGGAGGAGCGGCTCATTGCGGACGTTCGGCGCTGCCGTCCGCGGCCAGTCCGAGCGCGCGCAGCAGCACCGGCCGACCTTCCGACGTGCCTTGCAGCAAGGTCTCGCGCTCCAGGACAGCCATCTTCGGCTTCGCCTGCGACAGCAGGGCCAGCTCGCCGGCCACGACCGCAGCGGCATAGGACGTGCCGGAGACCGCCGCGGTGACCGGGATGCCCGGAATGGCGAGGTCGGTGGTACGCACCAGTTCACCGGGCGCCAGCAGATCCGGATAGGCCCGGGCATCGCAGGCCGAGACGCCGCGGCTGGTGTAGAGCGCCATCTCCCCCGCGCTGTCGAGCGCGCCGACAGCCAGTACGCCGGCATTGTTGGCCGGGCTGACGCTGGAGTTGTTGGTCGGCCCGCCATTGCCCGCAGCGAAGACGACATGCATGCCGGCGGCGCGCAACCATCCCAGGTCGCGCGCGAACTCCGTGTCGCACGTGCCGGCCCGATCGCCCAGCCCCCACGCGTTGAGAACGATCTGCGGCGCATCGGGCGTGGCCGGATTGCCGTCGGGGTCGAGCAGCCAGGCCATGATCCTGTGGATCTGCGACATGCGCCCGACGTTGCCGTCGTCGTAGATGCGCGCCGCGATCCAGCGCGCCTGCGGCGCCACGCCGAGTGTCTGCCCGCTCGCGCCGGCGCCGACCACCAGGCCGGCCAGCTGGGTGCCGTGGCCGTGCCTGTCGATCGGCCGCTTGTGCTGACCGTGCACATCGAACCAGTCGGCGCTTCCACCGCGGAAGCTGCCGGCCAGGTCGCGGTGCGTGGCGTCCACGCCCGAATCCACGAAAGCGACGGTGACGCCCTTGCCCGTGAAGCCCGCCTTCCACGCTTGCGGCGCTCCGACGCTCTGCACGGTCAGCGACGCCGCCAGCGCCAGGTCGAACGCCGCGGCGTCGACCGTCGTCGCGGGCTTGGCCCCCTCGCGGCAGGCCTTGGGAAGCCGCTGGCGCGGCGTGGGGCGCGCCGGCCTGCACGGATCGGCCATGGCCTTGCGCGACGGCGCCACCAGGCCGATGTCGTAGCGGATGCTGGCGACCTCGGGGCGCCGCGCGATCTCGCGGATGTCCTTGGCGGCCAGCCGCGCTGCGACGGCGTTCACCGTCACGAGGGCGTTCACCTCTTCGGCATGTCGGGCAGACAGGTCCTGGAGCAGGGGAGCCTGCAGCGGCTTGTTGAAGGCGCGCAGCGCCTCGACGATGCGGCCGCCGCGCTGCGCCGCCGGCACCTCGGCGAAGCGCTTGCCGAGCTCCGCCGGATCGGCCTGCTTGGCCAGGTGGATGATCACCGGATAGCGGTGTGCCCCGATGTCGCGCGCCAGCCGCGCCGAGATGTCCGGATCGATGGTGGCGGCACCCGCGGCCGCGCACCACGCCGCGGCACCCGCCGCCACCGCCAGACGTTCAGCGAACCACCAAACCCTTGAGCACTGCGTCGCCTGCATAGAGTGTCACTTTCTCGCCCACCTGGAGCCTGCGGTCCGGGTTGGCAAACAACATGAAGTAGACCTTGCCCGTCTGCACCGGATGACGGGGCGTTGCGGTCTGGCGAAGGCTGCCGATCTTCGGCGCCTGCGGAACGTAGTAGCGGTCTCCGGTGCGCTCGTTGACGAGCACCGGCCGGATCTTCTGGTCGACCAGCACGGCAGACTTCGCCGGATCGGTGACGCGGTAGCGCAGATCGATCATGAAGCTCTCGGCCGTCAGTTGCAGCCCGACGAACTGGATGCCGAGGTCTTCCAGCGTCTTCTCGCGGGCCGCTGCCGAGGCGGGCGCGGCCACCGCCGCGACGGGTGCGGCCGCCACGACCGTATCGGCCGCATTCGCGCTGCCGGCGGCACCGAGCACTGCGACGGCCGCGAGGCGTGCCAGCCAATGACGGCAAGACGTTGAATCGATCATGGGCCGTGTCGAGAGTGTTCGCATCGGACTCATCTTCGCGAGGGCCCCGGGTCGGAACAACCCCCGGGCTGCATGCTGGCTCGCCCCCTTGCCTTAGCCCTGCTTAAGCTCGCGACGCGGACGTCGCGTCAAGAAGAACGGCGCCGCCGCTATCGCGGTGGCGCCGCAGGCGATGAAGCCGCTCAGGGTGTCACGTTGACGTAGACCACCGCCGCGTTGGACGTCGCGCCCTGGTTGTCCTGCACGGTGTAGGTGATCCTGTACTTGCCGATCGAGCCGTTGGCGTTGAGGCAGTTGGTGTTGCAGGTTCCCAGGAGCGACGAGCCCTGGAAGACCAGGCTCGGAGCGCCACCCAGGACAGCCGTCCCGCTGCGCGGCTTGAAGTTCACGACGGTACCGGTCGCATCGACGGTCGCCGTCGCCTCGGTCCAGTTGGTGACCAATGCCGAGGGGCTGCCGCCCAGCGGGATGTCCGCGCCCGCGTTGTCGACCCGCGTGACCGTCGCCTGGAACGACATCGGCACGACCGTGCCATCGGCATCGCTTGCGGCAACCACGCCGGTTGTGGCCGTGGCGCCGGAGCGGGCATAGGGCAGCGCCAGCGGACTCGGCGTTGCGGTCTGGAAGCTGAGGAATGTGCGCTGCAGGCCGTTCTTCAGATCGATCACCCGCGGCGCGGTGACGCTGTAGCCGTCCTGCGCCACCGGCGGCGCGTTGCCGGCGGGCACGGTGATGTGCACCGTCGTCGTCGCGGCCGATTGCAGGTTGAACGGGTCACGCGACTTCACGTCGAAGGTCAGGTCCTGCGCCGAGGCGGTCTGCGTGCCCGACCAGGTGAACGCGCCGCTGGGCTGCAGCGACAGCCCGGCCAGCGGCGAGCCGACCACGAAGGCCGACAGGGCATCGCCATCGCCGTCGACCGGCGCCGCACCCAGCACATTGCCGGACGCCAACGCCGCCTGGGGGTTGCCCGAGGTCGGTGCGATCGTGGCCGCGAAGGTGCCGCCCGTCGGCGCCGGCGGCGCATGGTTCACGCGCAGGTTGAAGGCCTGCGTCAGGGTCGTCGTGCCGTTGGTCGCATTCACCGTCACGGCATAGGTCTCGGGGGCTGGGTTGCCCGCCGGCACGGCCCAGGAGATCCAGCGGTAGTTGGCCGCATCGCCCACCGGGTCGTTGCCGACGGTGGCGCCGGCCAGGCCCGTCACGGAGAACTGGAAGCCCGAGTTGGCACCGATGCGGTTGCCCAGGATGCGCAGGCGGAAGGTGGTGCCTTCGTTGGCGATCTGGTTCGCGATCGGATCCAGCGACGCGATCGTGCTCGGGTCGGAGCGGATCACGCGCGCCACCTGCCCGCTCAGCGCCGTGCCGCCGGCGCTTTCGGTGCCGTCGCGGCGGTCGAACAGCGCCAGGGTCGGTGCGCCCGTGGCGGTGGAGAGCGTCACGTCGGCATCGGTCGTCTTGCCGGCCGGCACCATCAGGCTGGCCTGGATGCGCGGAGCCGGGTAGCTGTAGCCGTCCTCGCCCATGATCTTCCAGGTGCCGCTGTTCAGCGAGAGCACGCGG
>NZ_JBFXIO010000228.1:0-8360 GCF_050175855.1 Piscinibacter sp. | reverse complement strand
CGCTGGCTGCTGTTCCTCGAATCCTTCTTCGGCAACTTCCTGTTCTCGGTGTGCATGCTGTTCGGGGTGGCGCGTACCTCGGCGCTAGCGGCCGGCGTGATCATGGCGGCCATCCCCGCGGTGGTGGCGATCCTCTCGTGGATGCTGCTGAAGGAGCGCATCACGCTGCGCGTCGGCGCGGGCATCGCGTGCGCGGTGGGCGGCATCGCGCTCGTCTCCTTCGGCAAGCACGCCAGCGGCGACCTCGGCAGCCTCGTCGGCAACCTGCTGCTGCTCGGCGCCGTGACCTGCGAGGCCATCTACGTGGTGATCGGCAAGAAGCTCACCGGCAACGTCTCGCCCAAGCGCATCAGCGCGCTGATCAATCTGTGGGGGTTGGTGCTGGTGACGCCGCTGGGTCTGTGGCAGGCGCTGAGCTTCGATTTCGGCAGCGTCAGCGCGGGGCATTGGTGGTTGTTGCTGTTCTATTCGCTGGCCGCAAGCATGGTCACGGTATGGCTGTGGATGACCGGCCTGAAGCACGTGCCGGCCTCGCAGGCGGGTGTGTTCACCGTGATGCTGCCGGTGGCCGCGGCGGCGGTGGGCGTGGTCTTCCTCGGCGAGCGCTTCACCACCGCGCAGGCCGGTGCCTTCGCGCTGGCACTGGCCGGCGTGGTGCTGGCGACGTGGCCGGGGCGGCGCGCCTGAGGTTCAGGCAGCGGCGTCGGCGGCTGCCGGATGGCGCCGCGCCTGCGTGGCCAGGCCGGCCACGGCCGCCGGCGGCAGCGACTTCAGCTTGTGGTCCGACCACACCTGCCGCCAGCGCCGCGCGCCGGGCTGGCCGTTCCACAGGCCCAGCATGTGGCGCGCGATGCGCGACCAGGGCTCGCCTTCGCGCGCCTCGCGCTCCATGTACTCGACCATCGCCGCCTCGACCTGCTCGCGGCTGCGGTCGACCGGTTCCGCGCCGAGGAAGCGCGCATCCCACTCCGCCATCAGCCAGGGGTGGTGGTAGGCCTCGCGCCCGACCATCACGCCCTGCATGCCCTGCGCGAGCAGCGACTCGATCTGCGCATTCGTGGTGACTCCGCCGTTGAGCGCAAAGCGCAGGTGCGGAAAGTCGGCCTGCAACCGCGCCACGAACTCGTAGCGCAGCGGCGGCACCTCGCGGTTCTCCTTCGGGCTCAGGCCCTGCAGCCAGGCGTTGCGCGCGTGCACGATGAAGACCTCGCAGCCGGCCTGTGCCACCGTGCCGACGAAGTCGCGCACGAAGCCGTAGCTCTCGATGCGGTCGATGCCGATGCGGTGCTTCACGGTCACGGGGATCGTCACCGCATCGCGCATCGCCTTCACGCAGTCGGCCACCAGTTGCGGCTCGGCCATCAGGCAGGCACCGAAGGCGCCGCGCTGCACCCGCTCGCTCGGGCAGCCGCAGTTGAGATTGACCTCGTCGTAGCCCCACTGCACGGCCAGCTTCGCGCAGTGCGCCAGGTCGTCGGGCTCGCTGCCGCCGAGTTGCAGCGCGAGCGGATGCTCCTCCTCGTTGTAGTCGAGGTGGCGCGGCACGTCGCCATGCAGCAGCGCGCCGGTGGTCACCATCTCGGTGTACAGGCGCGTGCGATGGGTGAGCAGCCGATGGAAGAAGCGGCAGTGCCGGTCCGTCCAGTCCATCATCGGCGCCACGGAGAGGCGCCAGGGCGAAGTCATCGGGCAGGAGTGCGGGAAGGCGAGACCCGCATTGTCTCAGCCTCGGGCAGGCGCGTTCAACGACGGTCCCAGTAGCCCGGCCGCTCGCGCCAGCCGCGGCCATCGCGCTGCCATTGGTGCGGCACATATCGATGACCCGGGCGCGGTGCCTCCCAGTGGCCGCCGATCCACACGTGGCGGTTGGCGCGCCAGGTCCAGTAGCCGCCGATCCACAGCCAGCCGACCGCGGGCGGCGCCGGCGCGTACTCCACCTGCGGCGGCGGCGGTGCGGCATACACCGGTTCGCCGTAGTAGCCGTAGGGCGCCGGCGCGACCACGCAGCCGGCCAGCGAGAGACTCACGGCCAACATAGCGCCGAACCATAGGAATCGGCTGGACTGGCTTCGCATGTCGGGCTCCTTCGCGGCGTTTGATGGCACTGGAACGAGGAGACCGTTCCCGTCGTGCACAGCGGAGCGCCGGCTTTACGCGGGCGACACAATCGTATCGGCCATCCGATCGCTGCCAGCAGCCGTCAACGCAGGCCGGCGATCGCCGCGATGTCCTGGGCGAAGCGCGTCCACAGGGGCTGCGGCAGGTCGTGCCCCATGCCCTCGATGACGTCCAGCCTCGACGCGGCAATGTGACGTGCCAGGTCGTGCCCGCAGGCCACCGGCACGAGAGGATCGGCGTCACCGTGAATGACCTGCGTGGGCACAGCGATGCGGTGGAGCAGCGCAGTGCGCTCGCCGTCGGCCATGATGGCCGCCAGTTGGCGCACGGTGGCGGCAGGCCGGTAGGAACGCCGCACCGAGGCCGCGATGCGCTCGCGCAGCAGTGCCGGCGGCGAAGGATAGGCGGGGCTGCCGATCACGCCGTAGAGCTTGACGAAGTGGTCGACGACGCTGTCGATGTTGCGGGGGTCGGCGGGCCGCGACATCAGCGCCAGCCGCACCTTCATGCTCGGCTGCGGCAGATGGCGCGCGCCGCTGGTGGTCATCATCAGCGTCAGGCTCTTCACCCGCTGCGGATGGCGCGCCGCCAGATGCTGCGCGATCATGCCGCCCATCGATGCGCCGCACACGTGCGCGCTGTCCAGGCCCATCGCCTCGATCAACGCGGCAGTGTCGTCGGCCAGGTCGGCCAGGCGGTACGGGCTCGCCACCGGCAGGCCAAGCGTGTGGCGGATGCCGCTGAGCGCAAGGTTGGGCACGCCGAGGTGATCGAAGCGCTGCGACAGGCCGATGTCGCGGTTGTCGAAACGGATGACACGAAAGCCACGCTCCACCAGCAGGTCAACCAGCCCGTCGGGCCACGCCACGAGCTGCATGCCCAGGCCCATGATCATCACCAGCGGCGCGCCGTCCGGGGGGCCGCGATCGTCGACCTCCAGGCTGATGCCGTTGGCGCTGACCTGCATCAGGCGGCGCGCCGCGTCTCGGCGTGCGGCGTGCGGAAGAACCAGCGCCGTGCACCGTGCGGCTCGAAGGGCTTCCAGTGGCCGGCCGGCTGCGCGAGGCGGTCGGCGATGGCATACATCGCCAGCGGGTTCATGCCCATGCCGACGTGGCTGGCGTGCACCTCGATGTTCTCGGCCTGCGGCCCCGGCGCGACGACGCTGCAGCGCCACGAGACGATGCCGTCGCTGCGCGACCAGATCGAGGTGGTGGGCACCGGCGGCTCCTTGCGGATCTGCGCCAGCACGTGCGGATCGTGCACTGACTGGCCGCTGACCAGCTCGAAGAATCGCCAGGCATTGGTGGCGCGCGGATGGCCCGTGAATGGCGTGCCCAGCGTGATCACGCAGCGCACGTGGTCGGGCAACTCCTTGGCGAGTTCGCGCGCGTAGATGCCGCCCAGGCTCCAGCCGATCAGGCTGACCTTGCGGGCATGGGCGTTGAAGAGGCGGCGCACGTCGTGGTTGCAGCGCTCCAGCACGCCCTGGCGCGGGCCGAAGTTGAAGCCTTGCCCCCACGGATGAGTGACGTAGCCGAGGTCGTCGAGGAAGCGGCGCAGCGCGCTGGTGGTGAAGTCGTTCGCGCCCAGGCCCGGGAACACCAGCACCGGATGCCCATCGCCGCGCGGCAGCTTGCGCAGCCAGGGCGTGGCCGCCAGCAGCGCGGCGTACTCCCACGGCGCGCGGCCTTCGAGGGCAAGCAGCAGCGCGTTGGGTGCGCGCATGTCCTCGATGTGGAAGCGATGGTGGTCGTTCAGGTCGGTCGGGCGTCGGCGCATTCGAAGGGTTCGAGCAGCGTTGCGGGCATGTTAGCGACTGCGCCTCTTCGCCGGTGGAGCACTGGCCCTAGTGCGCCCTGTCGCGTTCGCGACAGCCTTCTTCGCAGCAACCTTCTTCGCAGCAACCTTCTTCGCAGCTGTCTTCCTGGCGGCGGGCCGGGTGGTCTGCTTGGCTTCGGGCGCAGCCACCGGCAGAGCCTTGAACTCCTCGAACGCAGTCTCGATCTGCGCGGTGAACTCGGCGACCTCGGGCATGGCCTCGGCGCAGGCCATGACCCCAACGTCGAGCGACTCGTTGTAGGTCTGCACCGTCACGTTCAGCGCCACCCCGTGAACCACGATCGAGGCGGGGTAGTTGGTCAGCATTTTCGCGCCGGCCATGTACAGCGGCACCGTCGGCCCGGGCACGTTGGAGATCACCAGGTTGGCCACCGGCGGGATGCGGTCGGCCATGCCGGCGCGGCCGTACACCGCGGTCAGCGCCTCCATCAGCCAGGGCACGCCCATCGACGGGAAATCGGTGGGCAGGAGGTTCTTCACGCTGCCGATGGTCGACTTCATGGCGGCGCTGGCCGCCATCACGTGGGCCAGGCGCTTGGCCGGATCGGCCAGCTGGGTGCCGAGGCTGATCAGCGTCATCGAGGCCTGGTTGTTGGCCGAGGTGTCGCCCTGCGCGCGCAGCGAGATCGGCACCGCCGCGACCAGCGACTTGCGCGGCAGCGGCCCGTGCTTGGCGAAGTGGCGCCGCAGCGCCCCGCCGACGACGAACATCACAGCGTCGTTCAGGCTGGCGCCGTGGCGGCGCCGCACGGCATTGAGCTCGGCCAGCGGCAGGCTCACGGTGGCGACGGCGCGCGTGTCGGAGATGGTGGCGTTCAGCCGCGTGCGCGGCGCGAGGCCGAGGTTGCTCACGCTCTTCTTCGCCGGCGCACCCTCGCCCTTCACGCGCGACCACATCGAGGCGGCGGTCTCGCCGAGCGCGCCGCCGGCCGTCTGCGCCGCCACCTGCGAGATCGCACCCACCGCCGAAGGCAGCGCCTTGACCAGGCTGCCCACCTGCTCGAGCTGGTGCGACAGCGCACCGCGCAGCATCTCGGTCAGCCCGAGCTGGCCCTTGCGCGCCCGGGCCGGCCGTGCCGGGATCTCACGCGGCTCGGGGCCGAGGTCGAGGATGGCCTGGGCCAGCGCCACCGCAGCCTGGCCATCCACCGCGGCGTGGTGGAGCTGCGTGTACAGGGCGTAGCGCTTCTGTCCTTCCGGCCCCGGCGCGAGGCCGTCGAAGACGTGGAACTTCCACAGCGGGCGGCTGCGGTCGAGCAGCACCGGGTGCAGTTCGCCGACCTGCGCTTCCAGTTCCGCCACGCCGCTGCCCTCGGGCAGCGTGATGCCCACCACGTGCTCCTCGAGATCGGGATCGGCATCCACCCAGGCCGGCGCGGCCAGGTTCAGCGGCATCCAGGCCAGCTTGCGGCGCAGGGCCGGGGCCAGCGGCAGGCGCGATGCGATGTGGCGCCGCATGTCGGCGAGGAAGTCGCCGCGGTAGCTGCGCGGCAGCTCGAACAGGTGCAGCGCGCCGACGTGCATCGGCATCTCGGCCGTCTCGAGGTAGAGGAAACTCGCGTCCAGCCCGGACAACTGCTTCATCGGCGCCTCCCTGTCTTTGTCGCGGCGATGCTAAGCCGCGACCGGCGCCGCGGCGCCGAGGGAAAGCCCGGTCAGCGCAGCTGGCGCTCGCGCATCGCCAGCAGCTCGTTGCCGGCCAGCGCACCCAGCACCAGCATGCCGCCGGTGAGCACCGACGCCGTCGGCGCCTCGTTGGCGCCCAGCCAGGCCCACAGCACGCCGAACACCACCTCGAGCAGGCCGAGCAGCGAGATCTCCGGCGCCGACAGCGAGGGCGCCACCGTCACCGCCAGCAGGCAGGGAATCGCCAGTTGCACCGTGCCGAGCAGCGCCAGCAGGCCGAGGTCGCGCGGCGTGGACTCGAAGGGCATGGCAGGAACGAGCGTGGCAGCGGCCGAGAGCATCGCGCCGATCAGCACCGCCGGCAGCATGTCCTGCTGCGCGGCGCCGCGGTTGTGCTGGATCAGCGTCCAGTTGACGGCTGCCGCGATCGGCACGCCCAGCGCCACCGCCATGCCCAGCACATGCTTCGCATCGCTGGCGCTGAGCTCGCGCGCATACATCCAGGCGATGCCGATGCCGGCGATCACGATCGCGCCCCAGGTGCGTGCGGCCAGCCGGTGGCCGAGCGCGAAGCGCGCCATCAGCGCAGTGAAGAGCGGGCCGAGCGCCATGGTGACCAGCACGTTGGCCACCGTGGTCAGCGTCAGCGCCATCATGAAGGCGGTGTACATCACCGCCCAGCACACGCCCGACAGCCACAGCGTGCGACCGCCGCCGCGAATGGCGCCCGCAAGCGGTGCCGGCCCGCGCAGCCAGGCCAGCATCACGACCAGCGCGAGGCCATTGAACAGGCTCCGCCAGAACGTGACCTCGAAGCCCTTCGCGGCCTCGAAGTGGCGCGACACCACGCCGGCGATGCTCCACATGAGCGTCACCGCGATCATGGTGAGCACCGCGCTGCGGTGCTTCATGCCGTTTCGCGGCTGGCGCGCTTGCGCTCGTGTTCCTTCAGGTGCCGCTTGCGGATGCGGATCGACTTCGGCGTGATCTCCACCAGCTCGTCGTCGGCGATGAATTCCACCGCGTACTCCAGCGTCAGCAGGATGGGCGGCGTGATCTTGATCGCGTCTTCCTTGCCGGAGACACGGAAGTTGGTCAGCTGCTTGGCGCGCACCGGGTTGACGACGAGGTCGTTGTCGCGGCTGTGGATGCCGATCACCATGCCCTCGTAGAGCGGGTCGCCGGCCTTGACGAACATGCGGCCGCGGTCGTCGAGCTTGCCCAGCGCGTAGGTCACCGCCTCGCCGTCGTCCTGGCTGATCAGCACGCCGTTCTTGCGCCCGCCGATCTCGCCCTTGAAGGCCTCGTAGCCGTCGAAGATGTTGCTGATCAGGCCCGTGCCGCGCGTCAGGTTCAGGAACTCGTTCTGGAAGCCGATCAGCCCGCGCGCCGGGATGCGGTACTCCAGGCGCACGCGGCCCATGCCGTCCGGCTCCATGTTGACGAGCTCGCCCTTGCGCTCGCCGAGCGCTTGCATCACCGCACCTTGGTGCTGGTCCTCGACGTCGGCGGTGACCAGCTCGATCGGCTCGTGGCGCTCCCCGTCCACCTCGTGGAACACCACGCGCGGCTTGCTGACGGCCAGCTCGTAGCCCTCGCGGCGCATGTTCTCCAGCAGGATGGTCAGGTGCAGTTCGCCGCGGCCCGAGACCTCGAAGATGCCGTCCTCGTCGGTTTCCTTGACCTTCAGCGCCACGTTGCTCTGCAGCTCGCGCTGCAGGCGGTCCCAGATTTGCCGGCTGGTCACGAACTTGCCTTCGCGGCCGGCCAGCGGGCTGGTGTTGACGCAGAAGTTCATCGTCAGCGTCGGCTCGTCGACCTTGAGCATCGGCAGCGGCGCCGGGTTCTCCGGGTCGGTCAGCGTCACGCCGATGCCGATATTCTCGATGCCGTTGATCAGCACGATGTCGCCCGGGCCGGCCACGGTGGCCTGCTTGCGCTCCAGGCCCTCGAACTTGAGCACCTGGTTGACGCGGGCGTTGAACGGCGTGCTGTCGGGGCCGGCGAACACGGCCACGTTCTGCATCGGCTTGAGCGTGCCCTGGTTGACGCGGCCGATGCCGATGCGGCCGACGTAGCTGGAGTAGTCCAGCGAGCAGATCTGCAGTTGCAGCGGCGCGTCGGCCGCGCCCTCGTGCGGCGGCACGTGCTGGAGGATGGCGTCGAACAGCGGCGCCATGTCGGTGCCGATCTCGCCCTGCTTCAGCGTCGCCCAGCCGTTCAGGCCGGAGGCGAAGATCACCGGGAAGTCGAGCTGCTCCTCGGTGGCGTGCAGCTTGTCGAACAGCTCGAAGGTGGCGTTGATCACGTAGTCGGGCCGCGCGCCGGGGCGGTCGACCTTGTTGACCACGACGATGGGCTTGAGGCCCAGTGCCAGCGCCTTCTTGGTGACAAAGCGGGTCTGCGGCATCGGGCCTTCGACGGCATCGACCAGCAGCAGCACCGAGTCGACCATCGACAGCACGCGCTCGACCTCGCCGCCGAAGTCGGCGTGGCCCGGGGTGTCGACGATGTTGATGTGCGTGCCTTGCCACTCCACGGCGCAGTTCTTCGCCAGGATGGTGATGCCGCGCTCGCGTTCGAGGTCGTTGCTGTCCATCACGCGCTCGGCGACCTTCTCGTTGTCGCGGAAGGTGCCGCTCTGGCGCAGCAGTTGGTCGACGAGCGTGGTCTTGCCGTGGTCGACGTGGGCGATGATGGCGACGTTGCGGATCTGGCGGGTCATGCGGTTCTTTCGGTGCGTTCAGTCACAAGGCCTTGCACCTCGCTCGGGC
>NZ_JBFXIO010000227.1:0-8374 GCF_050175855.1 Piscinibacter sp. | reverse complement strand
GATCGGCGAGTGCGCATCGGCGAGCGCGGCCAGCGCGGCGCTGGCCAATGCGCCGGCATCGCCGAACAGGCGTTGCGCCTGCGACACGAGCAGGGCCACTGCCGCCAGCAGCAGTGCCACCACCAGGGCTTCGCGCAGCCGCAGGGCGCTGCGTTCGGACAGCAGCGCGCCATCGCCGTCGCGCGCGCCGCGCCGCGACCACAGCGCCGCGACGGCGAGGGTCGCGGCCACGCCGGCCAGCGCCGGCCACCACAACAATGCCAGTGCTGGCGGCGAGAGCGCCGCGGCCATGGCCAGCATCTGCACCCAGGTGGCGCAGCCCGACAACGCGCCGGCTGACGCCGCCAGCGGCACGGCCACCTGGCCTGCGCGAGCCCGCGCGCCGAAGGCCGCCACCGTGGCGGTGCTGGAGACGAAGCCGCCGAAGAACCCGGAGGCGGCCAGCCCGAGCCGCGCGCCGAACAGGCGCAGCGCCACGTGGCCTGCCGCCTGCAGCACGAGGATCAGCAGCACCAGCGAGGCCAGCGGGCGCGCGCGCATGCCCGCCAGCCAGGGCAGCGGCTCGTTCGGCACCAGCGGCAGGATCACCATCGCCAGCGCCGCCAGCATCAGGCCGTCGTGCAGTTCCTGCTGGCTCAGCCACTGCGTGGCGAATCGATGCAACTGCGTGCGCGCGGCCAGCAGCACGGCCAGCAGCGTGCCGCAGGCGGCACCGAGTAGCGGCAGGCGCATCGCCAGCACGCCGACGAGGTAGGTGGCGAACAGCGCCAGCTCGGTGGTCAGGCCCGGGTCGCGCGAGCGGCTGCGCGCGTAGGACATCGCAGCCAGTCCACCCACCACCAGCGCGCCGGCCAGCACCAGCCCCGGCAGCGCGATGCCCTGGGCGAGCGCGCCGAGCAGCGCGGCGATGCTGAAGGTGCGGATGCCGGCCGCGGCGCGGTCGGTCCCCTGGCCCTTGCGGCGCTCGCGCTCCAGGCCGATCAGCAGCCCGCAGCCCAGCGCCACGGCCAGGCCTTCGACGGTGGCGCCGCTCGCGTCGAACAGGTTCAGACCGTCACCTGCGCCAGATGCTCGGGCACGCTGACGCGCCACCCGAGTTCGTCGGCGATGCGGCTGCGCAGCGCATCGGCCGCGGCCGGTTCGCCGTGCACCACCAAGGTCTGCGACGGCGCGGCCTCGAAGCCTCCCAGCCACTGCATCAGCTCGTTGGCGTCGGCATGGCCTGAGAAGCCTTCGAGATGGCTGACCTGGGCCTTCACCGCCACGTACTCGCCGAAGATCTTTACCTCGGCGGCGCCTTCGATCAGCTTGGCGCCGCGAGTACCCGCCACCTGGAAGCCTGCGAAGACGACGGCATTCCTCGGGTTCGGCGCCATTGCCTTGAGGTGGTGCAGCACACGTCCGCCGGTGGCCATGCCGCTGGCCGAGATGATGACGCTCGGGTAGCGGGTGCGCGAGACCTTCTCCGACTGCTGCGGCGTGGTGACCACCGTCACGCCGTCGCACAGCGAGTTGGCCTCGCGCGCGCTCAGCCGAAGCAGCTTGCGGTGGCGCTGGTAGAGCGCGGTGGCGGCGGTGGCCATCGGGCTGTCGAGGTAGACCGGCGTGTCCTCGGGGATCTCGCCGGCGGCCTTCAGCCGCTGCATCACCAGCATCAGCGCCTGCGCGCGGCCGACGGCGAACGAGGGCAGCAGCACCGAGCCGCCGCGGCGCAGCGTGGCGCGGATGATGGCGCCGAGCTGCTGCTGCGCATCCTCGGGCGGATGAATGCGGTTGCCGTAGGTTGACTCGACCAGCAGCACGTCGGCGTGCGCGATGCGCTGCGGCGCCGGCATCAGCAGGTCGTTGCTGCGCCCGACGTCGCCGGAGTAGACCAGCGTGGCATCGCGGTGGCGCAGCGTCACCGCGCAGGCGCCGAGCAGGTGGCCCACCGGCGTCAGCTCGGCCAGCACGTTGCCCATGCGCGCGGTCTTGCCCGCCGGCAGCGGAGAGAGCCTGGCGATGGCGCGCTTGGCGTCGGCCACGGTGTACAGCGGCAGCGCCGGCGCGTGGCGCGAGAAGCCGTAGCGGTTGGCACGGCGGGCGTCTTCTTCCTGCAGGTGGGCGCTGTCGAGCAGCAGCACCTCGGCCAGGTCACGCGTGGCCTGCGTGCAGTGGATCGGCCCCTTGAAGCCCTGCTTGACCAGCGCCGGCAGGTAGCCGCTGTGGTCGAGGTGGGCGTGGCTGAGGATCACCGCGTCGATCTCGCGCGGCGGCACGGGAAAGGGCGCCCAGTTGCGCTCGCGCAGCGTCTTGAAGCCCTGGAACAGCCCGCAGTCCAGCAGCAGGGTCTGGCCGTCGAGTTCGACGAGATGGCGCGAGCCCGTGACGGTGTCGGCGGCACCGAGGAAGTGGATCTTCATGGGCGAAGACTAGCGCAGGGCGTGCCGGCGGCGATTGACGCGGCTCGGGTTCGGAAACAATCGCGCATGCGCCTGTTCCTCGCCCTGTGGCCCGACGACGCCGTGCGCCGGCAGCTGGTGTCGGCGCAGCGGGCCTGGCTGTGGCCGGCGCGTACCGCGCCGGTGCCGGCCGATCGACTGCACCTCACGCTGCACTTCCTCGGCGAGGTGGCGGAGGACGGGGCGCGTGAGCTGGCCTCGTCGCTGCCGCCGTGCAAGGCGCCGTTCACGCTGCGGCTGGATCGCGCGGCGCTGTGGCCGCAGGGCATCGCGGTGCTGGAGCCCAGCGACGCGCCCGCCGGCCTCGCCACGCTGCACGCGGATCTGGCGGCGTTGCTGCGCGCGCAGGGGTTGCGCGTGGAGGCTCGGGCCTTCCGCCCGCACGTGACGCTGGCCCGGCATGCACAGGGTGCCATGCCACCGGCCGAGCTGCCGGCCATCGAGTGGGCCGTGCGTGGCTACGCGCTGGTGCGTTCGCGTGCCGGCGCGTCTGCAGGCTACGAGCCGATCGCGCGCGCCTGAGGCTCAGTCGCCGAGCGACAGCAGCGCGAAGCTGACCAGCCAGTGGGTGGCCGCGAAGTCGCCGACGGTGACGTGCGGCCAGGCGGCGGCGCGGTGGGCGCCGGCCGCTGCGCGCAGGGCCTCGTCGCCGAGCGCATCGGCCAGCGCGGCGAGGCACCACGCCCGCGACAGGTTCAGGCCGTCGAGGTGCACCAGCTGCGGGTCGATGCGGTCGCTCACCACCGCGGGCTGCAACCAGGCCTGCATCGCCTCGCCGCGCGGCGCGAAGCCCTGCCACCAGTCGGTGAAGCGATCGCCGAGCAGCTCGCTCATCAGCACGGCCTCGGTCAGCCCGCCGGAGAGGAAGTCGGCGCCGCCCGGTTCGTAGGCGGCCGGGTAGTCGCGGTCGTGCAGGAACCAGCGCTGCGCCGCCGCCTCGATCGCCGCGTCGAGCGCGGGATCGCCGACTCGCCGCGCCAGCAGCATCGCGAAGGCCGAGTTGGCGTGCGTGCCGGCGCGCACCGGGTAGTGGCTGCGCGCGAGGAAGGCCGCCAGCCGCGCGGCGATGTCTTTGCTGAAGGGCCGCAGCGCCTGCGCCCAGCGCGCCGGCCACCCGGGCGCCTCCAGCTCGGCCTGCAGCGCCAGCAGCCAGGCCCAGCCATAGGGCCGCTCGAAGCTGGCGCGTCGCGGGTCGGCCGCGTAGGCGCGCTCCACCGCCACGAGCTCGGGGCGCAGCCGTTCGTCGAAGTGGGCGAGGATCGCCTCGTCCTGCGGCAGGCCCGGCGAGCGCCGCATGAGTCGCAGCAATGACCAGTGCATGTGCACGCTCGAGTGCCAGTCGTAGCTGCCGTCGAAGACCGGGTGGATCTGCGAGGGCGCCGGCAGGTCGCCAGCGTCGAGGATCAGGTGATCGAGCTTGTGCGGGTGGCGCGTCTTCACGGCCGCCATCGCGCAGGCGGCGAAACGCTCGGCGTCGGGCGCCGCCAGCGGCAACGGCGCCGACGGCGGCATCAGGCGCGCACCACGATGGCGAAGCGCGCGCGCAGCGTGTCGCCGGCGGGCTCGAAGGGCACGGTCAGCGCGGCTCGGTCTTCGCCGCACAGGCGTTGCCAGAGGAAGTCGCGCTCGTTGCCGGCGTCGCCCTGCACATAGACCTGCGTGGTCAACAGCTCGCGCGAGCCGAGCTTGACCTTCAGGTGGATGTGTGGCGTGCGGCCGCTGTAGGGGGCGGGTCGCAGGGTGCGGAAGCGGTAGGCGCCGTCCGCAGCCACGGTGACGCGGCCGAAGCCCTGGAAGCCGGGATCGGCGCGGCCGCCATCGCCCGGGTGGTGGTAGTGGCCGTCGGGGTCGCACTGCCAGATCTCCACCGCCGCGCCGCTCAGCGCACGGCCGTCGGTGTCGCTGACCGTGCCTTCCAGCCAGGCGGCGCGGCCGCGGCCATACGGGCGCCCGGCGAGCACGAGCAGGTCGCCGTCGGCGTCGGCCGGCATCTGCAGCGGGTAGAACGGGCCTTCGGTCTGCGACGGCGTCGGCCGCAGCCGGCCCTGGGCCAGGGCGCTGCGCCACACGGCGGGCGCGGCCAGGGCGACGGCGGCGCCGATCAGCAGCCGGCGGGTGGGGATGACGGTGTGGGGCATGGTGGGTTCCTAGCGGCTGAAGGCCTTGCGCGAACCGTCCTCGAAGACGGCGTCGTCGCGTGTGACCTGGCCGGCCGCGTCGAGTTCACGTTCGCGCGTCACGCGGCCGCGCTCGTCGTGGTGGCGCTCGGCGCGAAGCCGGCCGGCCTCGTCGAAGCCGCGGTGCACACCCACCGGCTGCTGCTCGTAGCGGCCGGTGACGGCGTAGCTGCCTTCGAAGCGCGGCTGGCCGTTGTCGTGGAAGGCGGTGTCGCGACGCAGCAGCCGGCCGCTGTCGTTCGTGTACTCGCTGGCTTCGCTGGGCTGGCCGTTGAGATACCAGCGCTTCTCGCTGCGCAGCTCGGCACCGCGTTCGCCGGGCGTCCAGTGCCGCTCGCGCACCAGCGCGCCGCTTTCGTGGAACTCCTGCTCCAGCGTGGTGATGCGGCGCCTGGTGCCGCCGTCGCCGGGCGTCGACCATTGCCACTGCGTCTCGCGGCGCTTGACGCCATCCTGCGCGAAGCCGCGCTCGGTGCCGCCCTGCGCGCCGATCTCGACCGTCTCGCGTGGCTTGCCGTTGTTCCAGAACGATTCGCGCGAACGCAGCTCGCCGCGCTCGTGCAAGCGCCGGCCGGTCAGTTCGCCGCGGCTGTTGAACAGCGACACGCTCGCCGGGCCGCCGCGGTGGCCGCACCAAACCGCGTCGTCGGCCGCCGGGGCGAGCAGCGGCTGGGCGGCACAGCGCAGCTCGCCGAGCTGGCCGCGGTCGTTGAACTCGGCCACCGCCTGCTCGCGGCCGTCGTCGCCGTGGAAGCTCGCGCGCCGCAGCGCGCCGTTGGCATGCCAGCTGCGCGCCAGGCCCACGGTGGTGCCGTTGCGCAGCGTCTCCTCGCGCAGCAGCGGGTTGCGTTCGCCGGGCGTGGCCGCGTACTCGCGGGCGAGCCCTTCGCGGTTGCCGCGCTCGTTGACGCGATGCTCGCGCTCGAGCACGCCGTTGCGGTAGAAGCGCACGGCGCCGAGAAACTTGCCGTCGCGCAGTTCCTGCTCGCGCTGGATTACGCCGGTGTCGGCATCCCTGCAGCGCATCAGGCCGGTCTTGCCGGCGGTGGTGTGGCCGTTGGCCGGGTTGACGTGTTCGCCGGCCAGTTCGCAGGTCTGGATGGCCTGGGCGGGCCCGGCGACGGACAGCAGGAAGAGAAGCGCGAGTCGCATGGCAGCGATGCTAGCGGCGCCTGCTGCGAGCGGATACAAGGCCGCCGGAGCCTTGGGCGACAATCGCGGCCATGACGTTTCCACTCGGATCGCTGCGCGCCGACGGGGGCGCGCCGGCTTCTTCGTCGTCCTCTTCCGCGCGTTCGTCGCGCGAGAGCGGCGCGGCCAGGGTCGTGCCGCGCTGGCGCGCCCGGCTCGGCCTGGGCCTCGGCGCCGTGCTGTGGCTGCTGGCGCTGCTCGCGCTGGCCACGCACAGCGGCGCCGACCCGGCCTTCACCACTTCGGGCAGCGTCGAGCAGGCCACCAACAAGGCCGGCGCGCTCGGCGCGCTGTTCTCCGACGGCCTGTACTTCCTCTTTGGCTTCTCGGCCTGGTGGCTGATGCTGGTGAGCCTGCGCGCCTGGCTCGGCGGCCTGGCGCGCGTGCTGCGCAGCGAGCAGGCCCCGGCGGCGCCGGCCGACCCGCACGAACCGCCGGCCTGGCTGTTCTGGGTGGGCATCGTCGTGCTGCTGGCGGCGAGCTGCGCGCTGGAGAACACCCGCCTCTACCAGTACGAGGCTCTCGTGGCCGGCGGACATGCCGGCGGCGTGCTGGGCTACCTGCTGGGCCCGCTGAGCCAGAAGCTGCTCGGCTTCGCCGGCTCCGGTGTGCTGTGGATCGCCGCGCTGGTCGCGGGCGTGTCGATGTCGCTGAAGTTCTCGTGGCTTCGCGTGGCCGAGGGCATCGGTGCCTGGCTCGAGTCGTTCCGCGAGAAGCGCGCCGAGCGCATCGAGCGCGCCGAGGACATCCGTCTCGGCGAGCGCGCGCTGCGTGAGCGCGAGGAGGTGGTCGAGGTCGAGCACCAGCTGCACGACGAGCACATCCCGATCGTGATCGAGCCGCCGGTGGCCGAGCTGCCCAAGTCGGCGCGCGTGGCCAAGGAGCGGCAGAAGCCGCTGTTCACCGAACTCGCGGACACGAAGTTGCCGCAGGTCGACCTGCTCGACGCCGCGCCGGGCCGCCAGGAGACGGTCACGCCCGAGACGCTGGAGATGACCTCTCGCCTCATCGAGAAGAAGCTCAAGGACTTCGGCGTCGAGGTGCGCGTCGTCGCCGCTTCGCCGGGCCCGGTGATCACCCGCTACGAGATCGAGCCGGCCACCGGCGTGAAGGGCGCGCAGATCGTCAACCTGGCCAAGGACCTGGCGCGCTCGCTGTCGCTGGTGAGCATCCGCGTGGTCGAGACCATCCCGGGCAAGACGACGATGGCGCTGGAGTTGCCCAACGCCAAGCGGCAGATGATCCGCCTGTCGGAGATCCTCGGTTCTCAGGTCTACAACGACGCCGCCTCGCAGCTGACCATGGGCCTGGGCAAGGACATCGTCGGCAACGCGGTGGTGGCCGACCTCGCCAAGATGCCGCACTGCCTGGTGGCCGGCACCACCGGCTCGGGCAAGTCGGTGGGCATCAACGCGATGATCCTCAGCGTGCTCTACAAGGCCGAGGCCCGCGACGTCCGCCTGATCCTGATCGACCCGAAGATGCTCGAGCTGAGCGTCTACGAGGGCATTCCGCATCTGCTGGCGCCGGTGGTCACCGACATGAAGCAGGCTGCCAACGCGCTGAACTGGTGCGTGGGCGAGATGGAGCGTCGCTACAAGCTGCTGTCGACGATGCGCGTGCGCAACCTCGCCGGCTACAACAAGAAGATCGACGAGGCCGCGGAGAAGGGCGAGAAGATCCCCAACCCGTTCAGCCTGACGCCCGAGCAGCCCGAGCCGCTGGAGCGGCTGCCGCACATCGTCGTCGTCATCGACGAACTCGCCGACCTGATGATGGTGGTGGGCAAGAAGATCGAGGAGCTGATCGCGCGGCTGGCCCAGAAGGCCCGCGCCTCCGGCATCCACCTGATCCTGGCCACGCAGCGACCCAGCGTCGACGTGATCACCGGCCTGATCAAGGCCAACATCCCGACGCGCCTGAGCTTCCAGGTGTCGAGCAAGATCGACAGCCGCACCATCCTCGACCAGATGGGCGCCGAGGCGCTGCTCGGCCAGGGCGACATGCTCTACCTCACGCCCGGCGGCGGCATCCCGGTGCGGGTGCACGGCGCCTTCGTGTCGGACGAGGAGGTGCACCGCGTCGTCGAGTACCTCAAGAGCCAGGGCGAGCCGAACTACATCGAGGGCATCCTCGAAGGCGGCACGCTCGACGGCGAGGGCGGCGACATCCTCGCCGGCGAGGGTGGCGCGGGCGGCGGCGAGAGCGACCCGATGTACGACCAGGCCGTGGCCATCGTGCTGCAGCACAAGCGCGCCTCGATCTCGCTGGTGCAGCGCCACCTGCGCATCGGCTACAACCGCGCGGCGCGGCTGCTGGAACAAATGGAGAAATCCGGGCTCGTAAGTGCCATGTCCAGCAACGGCAACCGGGACCTCATCGTTCCCAGCCGCGACGCATGAAGATTCGTTTCGCAGTGCTGCTGGCGCTTGTCGCCGCAGCGGCGTCGGCCCGGGCCGACGCGGTGGACACCCTGCGCCAGTTCGTGCGCGACGTGAAGAGCGGCAGCGCACAGTTCACGCAGACCGAGACTTCGCCCGACGGCGCCACGAAGAAGACCAGCAG
>NZ_JBFXIO010000226.1:0-8390 GCF_050175855.1 Piscinibacter sp. | reverse complement strand
AGCCGGCCGCGGCAGTAGGCCAGCAGCTCGGCGCCGCGGCGGTAGCTGTCGATCATGCGGTCCAGCGGCAGCTGGCCGCCTTCCCTGCTCGCGACGAGCTGCTCGAGTTCGCGCAGGGCGTCTTCGTAGCTCGCCGGCTCCTTGGCAGCCGTGGGGGAAGGAGAGTTTTTTGCCATGCGCAATCCAGAGGGACTGATTGTAGTCAGCCCCGTTTCGCGGCCACTGGGGTTGTTGCACCAAAGTCGCGCGGTGCAAGCCGGTCCGGCAGAGAAGCACTCGGCCAGTGCGGCTTTCCGCCCCGCTCACCCCCCCTGGGTACAATCCGCGGCCCGTCGCCGTCCGGCGGGTGCCTGAAGGCCCACACCCGGGGTTGCCGGGGTGGTGGTTTGACATCGGTTTTTGGAGATCCTGGGGATCATGTCCGACCTGAGCGTCCCGACCGAGGCGCTGCAGCGCTCCCGCTCGCAGCTTTCCGTCAGCACCTATTTCGATGCCGATCTCTACCGGCACGAGATGGAGCTGATCTTCGAGTCCGGTGCGCGCTACCTCGGGCACGAGCTGTCGGTGCCCGAGGTCGGCGACTACCACGCCCTGCCCCAGGAATCCGAAGGACGTGCGCTGGTGCGCACGGCCAGCGGCATCGAGCTCGTCTCCAACGTCTGCCGGCACCGCCAGGCGGTGATGCTGCGCGGCCGCGGCCACACCGGCAGCAACATCGTCTGCCCGCTGCACCGCTGGACCTACGACACCCACGGCAAGCTGCTGGGCGCGCCGCACTTCGCCGACGACCCCTGCCTGAACCTGCGCAACTACCCGGTGCAGAACTGGAACGGGCTGCTGTTCGAGGGGGGCGGCCGCGATGTCAACGCCGACCTGGCCCGGCTGGGCCCCAAGGTCGACCTCGACTTCTCGGGCTACGTGTTCGACAGCGTGCACCTGCACGAGTGCGACTACAACTGGAAGACCTTCATCGAGGTCTACCTGGAGGACTACCACGTCGCGCCCTTCCACCCGGGACTGGGCGGCTTCGTCACCTGCGAGGACCTGCGCTGGGAGTTCGGCGCGCACCACTCGGTGCAGACGGTGGGCCCCAACAAGTCGCTCGCGCAGGCCGGCTCGCCGACCTACCGCAAGTGGCACGACGCCGTGCTCGCCTACCGCAACGGCGAGCCGCCACGCCACGGCGCGATCTGGCTGACCTACTACCCGACGACCATGGTCGAGTGGTATCCGCACGTGCTGGTGGTGTCCACGCTGTTCCCCAGGGGCCCGCGCAAGACGCTCAACATGGTGGAGTTCTACTACCCCGAGGAGATCGCCGCCTTCGAGCGCGAGTTCGTCGAGGCGGAACAGGCCGCCTACTGGGAGACCTGCGAAGAGGACGACGAGATCGCGTTGCGCATGGACGCCGGCCGCAAGGCACTGCTCGAGCGCGGTGACGACGAGGTCGGCCCGTACCAGAGCCCGATGGAAGACGGCATGCAGCACTTCCACGAGTGGTACCGGCGGGTGATGGGAGATCGGCTGAAGGGCTGATGCTGCCGGGCGTGCGGGCACAATCGTCCGCATGTCCGCTCCCTGGTTGATGGTGCTCGCGTCGCTGCTGTTCGCGACGATGGGCGTCTGTGTCAAGCTCGCCTCCGCCCACTACGCCACCGGCGAGATCGTGTTCTATCGCGGCCTCGTCGGCCTGGCACTGATGGGCGCGTTCGCGCGCTGGCAGCGCGGCTCGCTGCGCACTGCCGTGCCGGCGATGCACTTCTGGCGCAGCATCTCGGGCGTCACCGCGCTGTGCCTGTGGTTCTACGCCATCGGCAACCTGCCGCTGGCCACGGCGATGACGCTGAACTACATGTCTTCGGTATGGATGGCGCTGTTCCTCGTCGGCGGCGCGATCATGCTCGGCGGCCAGCGCGTCGACGGCCGGCTGATCGCCACCATCCTCGCCGGCTTCGCGGGCGTGGCGCTGATCCTGCGTCCCACCATCGAGCAGGACCAGCTCTGGCACGGCCTGATCGGCCTGCTCTCGGGCATGGTCTCGGCCACCGCCTACCTGCAGGTCACCGCGCTCGGCCGCGCCGGCGAGCCGGAATACCGCATCGTCTTCTACTTCTCGCTCGGCGGCGTGGCCGCCGGCGCGCTGACCATGCTGTGGACCGGCGCGAGCCCTCACCGTACGCTGGAAGGCCCGGCGTTGCTGCTGGCCGTGGGGCTGCTGGCCAGCGTGGCGCAGCTGCTCATGACACGCGCCTACGGCACCGGCCGGACGCTGGTGGTGGCCAGCCTGCAGTACCTCGGCATCGCCTTCGCGTTCGTCTACGGCGTGCTGCTGTTCGACGAGCGCATCACCTGGATGGCCATCGCGGGCATGGTACTGATCGTCGCCGCGGGTCTGGCGGCCTCGCTGCTGCGCAGCCAGACCGCCCCCGCCGATGCCCGCCAATCGACCCTGGAGAGCTGAGCCCATGACCCGACCCTTCACGACGCTGATCTCCGCGCGGGAACTGCGCGACCTGCTGGCCGGCACGACGCCGACGGTGGTCGTCGACTGCAGCTTCGACCTCGCCGACCCGGACGACGGCGAGTTTGCCTGGAGCGCGGTGCACCTGGCCGGCTCGTTCTACCTGCACCTCGACCGCGACCTGTCGGGCTCGAAGACCGGGCTGAACGGCCGCCATCCGCTGCCCGGGCGCGCCGCCTTCGCCGCGACGCTGGGCCGCCTGGGCATCACGCCGGCCACCCAGGTGGTCGCGCTCGACCGCCAGGGCGGCCCCTATGCCTCTCGGCTGTGGTGGATGCTGCGCTGGATGGGCCACGAAGCCGTGGCCGTGCTCGACGGCGGCCTCGACGCCTGGCGTGCAGCCGGCGGTGCGGTAGATGCGCAGGTACCGGTGGCGAAGCCTGCCGCGCCCTACCCCGAGCGCGCACCGCTGGCGGCGACCACCAGCGCCGATGCGTTGCTGGCCCAGCTCGGCCGCGTGCGCCTCGTCGACGCGCGGGCCGGGGAACGCTTCCGCGGCGAGGTCGAGCCGTTGGACAAGGTGGCGGGCCACATCCCGGGCGCCCTGCACCGCTTCTTCAAGGACAACCTGGGCCGCGACGGCCGATTCAAGCCGGCCGAACAGCTGCGCGCCGAGTACGAGGCGCTGCTCGGCCGCGACGCGGCGGCGCAGACGGTGCACCAGTGTGGCTCGGGCGTGACGGCCTGCCACAACCTGCTGGCGATGGAGCATGCCGGCCTGTCGGGCTCGCGCCTGTACGCCGGCTCGTGGAGCGAGTGGTCGGCCGACCCTACCCGCCCCATTGCCGTCGGTTGACCACCGTCAAGCGCGCTCCTACGCTGTCGTTCGACACTGAGTCCATACGACAACGAAAGGAGCCCTGCCATGTTCAAGCGAATCCTCGTGCCCACCGACGGCTCGGACATCACCGGCAAGGCGGTCGACACCGCGATCGCCTTGGCGAAGTCGGTCGGCGCGCAGCTGTATGCGATCAGCGTGAAAGAGCCCTTCCCCTACAGCGCGATCTCGGAGATGCAGCCCACGCCGCCGCAGGAGTTTTTCGACGCGCAGGAGCGCATCGCCGCCAAGCGCCTAGCGCTGGTGACCGAGGCCGCCAAGACCGCCGGCGTGAGCTGCCAGGCGCACAGCGTCGAGGCGCTGCACCCCTGGGAAGCCATCATCGACCACGCCAAGCGCACCGAGTGCGACCTCGTCGTGATGGCCTCGCACGGCCGCCGCGGCGTCACCGCGCTGCTGCTGGGCAGCGAGACGCAGAAGGTGCTGACGCACTCGACGGTGCCGGTGCTGGTGGTGCGCTAGCCAGCATGCGGCGGGCGCGGCGTGGTCAGGCTACGCCGTGCTGCTTCAACCAGGCCACGGCGCGCTTCCAGCCGTCCTCGGCCTGCTCCTTGCGGTAGCTTGGCCGGTAGTCGGCATGGAAGGCGTGTGGAGTCTCGGGGTACAGCACCAGTTCCGACTTCTTGTTGCCCGCTGCCTTCAGCGCCGCCATCATCTTCTCGATGGTGTCGTTGGGAATGCCGCTGTCGGCGCCGCCGTACAGCGCCAGTACTGCCGCCTTGACCTGCGCCGCCACGTCGAGAGCGGACTTGTCGCCCGGGTAGTAGCTCCGCGCCACCGGGCCGTACCAGGGCACGGCCGCCTTCACCGCCGGGTTGTGCGCAGCGTACATCCAGGTGGTGCGGCCGCCCCAGCAGAAGCCGGTGATGCCCAGCCTGGACACATCGCCGCCGTGGGCCTTGGCCCAGGCCACGCTGGCGTCGAGATCGCCCATCACCTGCGCGTCGGGCACCTTGGCGATCACCTCCGAGATGAGCTTGGCGATCTCGCCGTAGGACTGCGCATCGCCCTGGCGCACGAACAGCTCCGGCGCGATGGCCAGGTAGCCGAGCTTGGCGAAGCGCCGCGCGACGTCGGCGATGTACTCGTGCACGCCGAAGATCTCCGACACGACGAGGATCACCGGCAGGTTGGTCTTGCCCGCCGGCTGCGCGCGGTAGGCGGGCATCTTGAAGTCGCCCACCGGGATCATCACCTCGCCGACCGTCAGGCCCTCGCTGTCGGTCTTGATGGCCTGCGCCGTCACCGGCAGCACCGCGGCCGCGAAGCCGCTGCCCACCGCCGCCTGCACAAAACCGCGGCGCGACAGCGCGCGCGAAGGGGCCAGGCTGTCGATCTCCTGCTCAAGCATCGGGAACCTCCGTCGGTGTGGGTGGAGCGGCCGATTCTAGGAAGGCCCGCAAATCCCGCCACAATCACCGCATGAATACCCTGCCAGCGCGCGGCCGCTCCGACCTCGAGACCCGCTGGCCCGGCCAGCTCGCCGCCATCGACATGGGCTCGAACAGCTTCCGCCTGGAGATCGCGCAGGTGGAGCAAGGCCGCTACCGACGTGTCGACTACCTCAAGGAAACCGTGCGCCTGGGCGCTGGCCTCGATGCGAACGGCCTGCTCACCGAGCAGGCGGCCGAGCGCGGCCTGGCCTGCCTGGCCCGCTTCGCCCAGCGGCTGCAAGGCTTCGCGCCAACGCAGGTGCGCGCCGTGGCCACGCAGACGCTGCGCGAGGCGCGCAATCGCGATGCCTTCCTCGCCCGCGCGCAGACCGTGCTCGGCCACCCGATCGAGGTGATCTCCGGCCGCGAGGAAGCGCGCCTCATCTACGCCGGCGTGGCGCGCCTGCAGCCCTCGGGCGCGCCGCGGCTGGTGATCGACATCGGCGGCCGCTCCACCGAGATGATCCTCGGCCACGGCCGCAAGCCCCTGCATGCCGAGAGCTTCCAGGTCGGCAGCGTGAGCCTGTCGCTGCGCTATTTCGCCGAAGGCCGCCTGACCGCCGAGGCCTTCCGCGCAGCGCAGATCGCCGCCGGCGCCGAGCTGGAAGAGGCGCTGGAGCCGTTCGCGCCGGCCCACTGGCGCGAGGCGCTCGGTTCGTCGGGCACGGTGGGCGCGGTGTCGCAGCTGCTGGCCGCCAGCGGCGTGACCGACGGGCGCATCACGCCGGACGGCCTGCGCTGGCTGATCGAGCGCTGCGTCGCCGCCGGCCGCGTCGACCGGCTCGACCTGCCCGGCCTGAAGGAAGACCGCCGCGCGGTGATCGCGGGCGGCATCGCGATCCTCTACACCCTGGCCGCCCACTTCGGCATCGAGGCGCTGCAGCCGGCGCGAGGCGCGCTGCGTCAGGGCGTGATCTTCGATCTCGACGAGCGGCTGCATGCCACCGCCTTGCCGCAGGACGGCCACGACCTGCGCGACGCCACCGTGCGCGAGCTGCAGCGCCGCTTCATGGTCGACGTGCAGCAGGCGCGGCGCGTCTCGCGCATCGCAGAGACCCTGTACGAGCAGGTGCAGCCGCGCGCCGGCCGCGAGGCACGCCGCGAGCTGCTGTGGGCCTGCGCGCTGCACGAGATGGGCATGATGGTCTCGCACCACGACCACCACCGCCACAGCGCCTACCTGCTCGCCCACGTCGACGCGCCGGGCTTCTCGCAGAGCCAGCAGCGCCGCGTGGCGGAGCTGGTGCTGGGCCAGCGCGGCGGGCTGCGCAAGGTGGAGGCCAGCCTGGTGCAGGAGACCTTCGCCTGGCAGGTGCTGTGCCTGCGCCTGGGTGTCATCAAGTGCCATGCACGTGGCGAGGTGCGCACCGACGCGCTGGCCCTTCACCGCGACGGCACCGAGGCACGCGTGGAGTTCAGCGCCGACTGGGCCGCCAGCCACCCGCGCACGCACTTCCTGCTGCAGGAAGAGGTGCAGGCCTGGGCGCGAGGCGGCGTGCTAAGGCTGTCGCTCGGCCGCTGAGGACGCGATGAACTCCGACCTGCTCGTGGTCGACAGCATCACCGAGGCGATCGGTAGCGGCACGGGACGGATCGTCATCAGCGGCTCGCACGGTGGCCTCAGCGCGGGGCGCTTCGCGCTGCAGGCGAAGGTGAGGCTCGCCGTCTTCAACGATGCCGGCGTCGGGCTCGACGAAGCGGGCATCGCCGGCCTCGCGCCGCTGCAGGATGCGGGCATCGCCGCCTGCACGGTATCGCACGACAGCGCCCGCATCGGCGAGGCGCGCTCGACGCTGGACGACGGGGTGATCTCGCATGCGAACGCGGCCGCCGCGGCCCTTGGTGCACGCGCCGGCCTGAGGCTGCGAGACTGGCTGGCTGAGCTGCAGGGCTGAGCGCTACAGCGCGTCAGGCCCCATCACGGCGTGCAGCACCACCTGCGCGCTGCCTTCGCGGTCGCGGCTGCGCAGCCACCAGGCCGCGCCCTTCTTCACCGACCAGGGCTGCGCCTGCCCGGCCAGCAGCAGCGCCGCCACCTGTCCCAGCGTCGGCTGGTGGCCGACCACCAGCACCGGCTCGCTGGACTCGGGCCAGCGCACCGCCTCCAGCAGCGCCTGCGGGCTGGCCGCCGGCGCGATCGCCTCGACGGTGCGGAACTTGCGGCCCAGCGCCTTGGCGGTCTGCTGGCAGCGCAGCGCCGGGCTGACGAGCACCCGCGTCGAGTGGGCGATGCGGTGGTTGAGCCAGTCGGCCATGCGCGCCGCCTGTCGCTCGCCCTTGGTCGTCAGCATGCGCTCCAGGTCCGGCAGGCCCTCGCGCTCGACCGCCTCGGCATGGCGCCACAGGATCAGGTCCATGGCGCTCAGCCGCGGTAAAGCGCCATCAGCGCCTGCTGGGCACTGATGCCGTCGGTGCCGGTGCGTTCGTAGCGGCCGTCGGGCGATTGCCGCCAGGCATCGCGGCCGTCGTGCAGATAGGGCACCAGGCATTCGTCGATCACGCGCTGGCGCAGCGCGGCATCGCGCACCGGCCAGGCCACCTCGATGCGGCGGAACATGTTGCGCCCCATCCAGTCGGCGCTGCTGAGGTAGAGCACCTCGTCGTCCTCGCTCTCGCCCCAGCGGAAATACATCACCCGGCTGTGCTCGAGGAAGCGCCCGACCACCGAATGCACGCGGATGCGCTCGGTCGCGCCGGGCACGCCCGGCGGCAGCATGCAGGCGCCACGCACGATCAGGTCGATGCGGGCGCCGGCCTGCGAAGCGCGCATCAACTTCTCGATCAGCGCAGTGTCGGTCAGTGCGTTGATCTTGGCGACGATGCGCGCCGGGCGTCCGGCGCGGGCCGATTCGGCCACGCGGTCGATCAGCTGGCCGGTGCGACGGTGCAGCGTGAACGGCGCCTGCAGCATCGCGCGCAGCGGCTTGGTGCGGCCGAGGCTGGCGAGCTGCTGGAAGACGGCATCCGCGTCCGAGGTCAGGTCGGCATCCGCCGTGAGGTAGCCCACGTCGGTGTACATCCGCGCCGTCTTCGGGTTGTAGTTGCCGGTGGACAGGTGGGCGTAGCGGCGCAGCGAAGCCCCTTCGCGCCGCGTCACCAGCAGCAGCTTGGCGTGCGTCTTCAGGCCGACGATGCCATAGACCACCTGCGCGCCGACCGCCTCCAGGCGCTCGGCCCAGTTGATGTTGGCTTCCTCGTCGAAGCGCGCCTTCAGCTCGACGACCACCATCACTTCCTTGCCGCGCCGCGCCGCCTCGATCAGCGACTCCATCAGCGGCGATTCGCTGCCAGTGCGGTAGATGGTCTGCTTGATGGCCAGCACGTCGGGGTCGGCCACCGCCTCGCGCAGGAACTGCACCACCGGTTCGAAGGATTCGAAGGGATGGTGCAGCAGTACGTCGCCCCGGCGCAGCCGCTCGAAGATCGAGCGCTCGCGCGGCAGGCGACGCTCGGGCCAGGCCGGCTCGAAGGTGGGGAAGCGCAGCGCCGCCGCGTCGGCCTGGTCGATCAGCTGGTTCAGGCGCACCAGGTTGACCGGGCCATTGACCTTGTACAGCGCCGCCTCGGGCAGCGCGAACTGCTGCAGCAGGAACTCCGA
>NZ_JBFXIO010000225.1:0-8404 GCF_050175855.1 Piscinibacter sp. | reverse complement strand
CCACGTGCTCGAGCAGCGCCACCTTCTGCGTGCTGTCGAGCGTGGCGATCGGGTCCATCGGCGCGTAGAGAATGCGGCTCGGCGCGATCTTCTGCGGCGCGTCCACCTTCACACGCCGGCTCTGGCCGGCCGAGGCGATGGTGCGCACCGTGGCCGCGGCGTCGAGCAGCGCGGCCTCGGAGATGTCGTCGGAGTAGGCGAAGGCCGTCTTCTCGCCGGCCACCGCGCGCACGCCCACGCCCTGGTCGATGCCGAAGCTGCCGCTCTTGACGATGCCCTCCTCCAGGCTCCAGCCCTCGCTGCGCGTGTACTGGAAGTAGAGATCGGCATCGTCGATGCGGTGGGTGGCGATCGTGGCCATGGCCTTGGCCAGCGTCGCCTCGGTCAGCCCGAAGGGCTCGAGCAGCAGCGAGCGGGCGATAGCCAGGCGTTCGATGGTCGGTTCGCGGGAGATCATGGCGGCGTCCTCGGCAGCGGTCGGTCCATTCTAGGAGCCGCCCTGGTTTGCAGGTCTTTACGCGGGTTTACGAAGCGGCGGTGCACTCCGGCGCGCACGGCCCCGTTGAGCAGGCGTCCCCACCCCACACCGGAGAGACCTCATGTTCAAGCTTCGCACCCTGGCCGCCGCCACGCTGGCCTTCGCCGCCGCAGGCGCCTTCGCCCAGGCCGCCTCGGCCCCCGCCGCCACGCCGCGCGTCGACCAGCGCCAGGCCCACCAGGAAAAGCGCATCGACCAGGGCATCGCCTCCGGCGAGCTCAACAAGCGCGAGACCCGGCGCCTGCAGAAGGAACAGAACGTGATCGACCGGGCCGAGAACAAGGCCAAGGCCGACGGCACGGTGACGAAGGCAGAGCGCCGCCGCCTGCACAAGATGCAGAACCACGCCAGCCGCGACATCCGCCACCAGAAGCACGACGCGCAGGTCGCGCGGCCCTGATCATTCGCTGTCGGCCTGCTCGCGCTTGAGTGCCAGCGCCCGCTCGTAGAGAGCGTTGCGCGGCGCGCCGGTCAGCGCCACCGCCAGCGCCACCGCCTGCTTGAGCGGCAGCGCGGCGAGCAGCGGATCGAGAATGCGGTCGTGCACGGCGGCGTCGGCGGCCCCTTCGGCCGTCGCCGCCGCATGCAGCACCAGCACGAACTCGCCGCGCAGCCGGTTGGCATCATCCGCGAGCCACGCCGGCAGCGCCGCGCACGCCAGCGTGTGCACCGACTCGAACTGCTTGGTCAGCTCACGGCACACCGTGATGCGACGCTCGCCGCAGGCCGCAGCCAGCTCGCGCGCCAGCGCTTCGATGCGATGCGGCGCCTCGAAGAGCACAGTGGTGTCGCTGCCGGCTGCGAGGCGCTGGATGGCCTGGCCGCGCTCGCCGCCCTTTGTCGGAAGGAAGCCGCGGAACACGAAGCCCTGACCCTGGGCATCGCCGGCCACGCTGAGCGCCGCCGCCGCAGCGCTGGCGCCGGGCAGCGGCAGGCAGCGGTGGCCGGCTGCGCTGACGGCTGCCACCAGCGCCGCGCCGGGGTCGCTGACCGCCGGCGTGCCGGCGTCGCTGATGAAGGCCACGCGCTCGCCCCGCGCCAGGCGCTCGATCACGCCGGCCGCCGCCTCGCGCTCGTTGTGTTCGTGGATGGCCAGCAGCGGCTTGCCGTCGATGCCGAGCGTGTGCAGCAAGGGCGCGCTGTGGCGGGTGTCCTCGCAGGCGACGGCGTCGGCCAGCGCCAGCACGTGGATGGCGCGCAGGCTGAGGTCGGCGAGGTTGCCGATCGGCGTGGCGACGACGTAGAGTGCGCCGGCCGGGAAGTTCTGGCCACCGGCCGCCGCCGCGGCGGCCTGCCGCAACAGCGAGGCGTCGATGGAGTTCACGGGACGGCGGACGACGAAGGCGATCGGTGACGAGGCCGAGGCCCTGGCCCTGGCGCACCTGCGGCGCGCCGGCCTCGTCCTCGTGGAGCGGAATTATCGTGTGGCGCACGGTCCGCACGCTCGCGGCGGCGAAGTCGACCTGATCCTGCGCGAGCGCGACGGCACGCTGGTGTTCGTGGAGGTGCGCTCGCGTGCGGCCGCGAGCCATGGCGGCGCGGCAGCCAGCATCGGTGCCACCAAGCAGCGGCGCATCGTGCTCGCGGCGCATCACTACCTGATGCGCTGGGGCAGTCCCCCGCCATGCCGCTTCGACGTGGTGGCGATCGATGCGGGCCGGGTCGAATGGCTGCGCGGGGCCTTCGAGGCGCAGTGACGATGTGTCACGCCCATGACGGAACCGTCGCCGCGAGGCCGTGTCTTATGATCGCCCACCATGCTCGAACAACGCATCCAGCAGCAGTTCTTCGACAGCGCGGATCTGAAATACGCCGCCGCTGAGATCCTCGCCAAGCCCATCGCCGACGCGGTCAACGCCGTGGTCGGTTGCATCACGGCGGGTGGCAAGGTGCTGGCCTGTGGCAACGGCGGCTCGGCCAGCGATGCGCAGCATTTCGCGGCCGAGTTCGTGGGCCGCTTCGAGCGCGAGCGCCCCGGCCTCGCCGCCATCGCGCTGACCACCGACACCTCCATCCTCACCGCAGTCGGCAACGACTACGACTTCAACTCGATCTTTTCCAAGCAGGTGCAGGCGCTGGGCTCGCCCGGCGACGTGCTGCTGGCCATCACTACCAGCGGCAACTCGGCCAACGTGCTGGCCGCCGTCGACGCCGCCAAGGCCAAGGACATGACCGTCATCGCGCTGACCGGCCGTGGCGGCGGCAGGATGCGCGAACGCCTCGGCGAGACCGACGTGCACATCTGCGTGCCGCACGAGCGCACCGCGCGCATCCAGGAAGTGCACATCCTCGTGCTGCACTGCCTGTGCGACGCGGTCGACCTGCAGCTGCTGGGAGAACAGGAAAACACATGACCAAGCAACGCTCCACCCTCCATCGCCCTGCCCTGCTGCTTGCCGGGCTGGCCGCTGCCACGCTGCTGTCGGCCTGCGCGCCGCTGCTGGTCGGCGGCGCGGTCGTCGGCACCTCGATGGTCGTCACCGACCGTCGCACCTCGGGCACCCAGCTCGAAGACCAGGCCATCGAGCTGAAGTCGAAGACGCGCGTGCGCGAAGCCGTGGGCGAGCGCGGCCACGTCAACATCACCAGCTACAACCGCACCGTGCTGCTGACCGGCGAGGTCGCGGCCGACGTCGACAAGGTGGCCGTCGAGCAGGCCGTGGCCAAGGTCGAAGGCGTGCGCACCGTGGTCAACGAGCTGGCCGTGATGGGCTCGTCGTCGCTCGCGAGCCGCTCCAACGACGCCGTGCTGACCAGCAAGGTCAAGGCGAGCTACATCGACGCCAAGGACGTGTTCGCCAACGCGATCAAGGTCACCACCGAGCGCGGCACGGTCTACCTGATGGGCCGCGTCACCGAGCGCGAGGCCACGCGTGCTTCCGACATCGCCCGCGGCGTGGCGGGCGTGCAGAAGGTGGTGAAGGTGTTCGAGGTGATCACCGAGGCCGAGCTGGCCGAGATCCAGCCCAAGCAGGCGCAGAACTAGGGCGCCCCGGTTACTTCACTCCTGCGCCCGAGGGGCGCCCGCCGCCCGCCTTGGGAACGGCCCGGAGGCGGGCGGACCGCTTGCTTCAGCGCAGGCGCTTGATCAGGCTCGAGGTGTCGAGCCGGTTGCCGCCCATCGCCTGCACGTCGGCGTAGAACTGGTCGACCAGCGCCGTCACCGGCAGCCGCGCGCCGTTGCGCTTGGCTTCCTCCAGGCACAGGCCCAGGTCCTTGCGCATCCAGTCGACCGCGAAGCCGAAGTCGAACTTGCCGTCGACCATGGTCGGGCCGCGGTTGTCCATCTGCCAGCTCTGCGCGGCACCCTTGCCGATCACGCCGAGCACGGCCTTCATGTCCAGGCCGGCGCGCTCGCCGAAGGCGATGGCCTCGGCCAGGCCCTGCACCAGGCCGGCGATGGCGATCTGGTTGACCATCTTGGCGAGCTGGCCGGCGCCGTTCGGCCCGAGCAGGGTGACGGCCTTGGAGAAGGCCATCGCCACCGGCTTGACGGCCTCGAAGGCCTGCGCATCGCCGCCGCACATCACGGTCAGCACACCATTGATGGCCCCGAGGTTGCCGCCGGACACCGGCGCGTCGATGAACTTCAGGCCGCGCTTGTCGGCTTCGGCACCGAGCTCCCGCGCCACCTCGGCCGAGGCGGTGGTGTGGTCGACGAAGATCGCGCCCGGCTTCATGCCGGCGAAGGCGCCGTCCGCGCCGAGCACCACCGAGCGCAGGTCGTCGTCGTTGCCGACGCAGGCGAAGACGATGTCCGCGCCCTTGGCGGCCTCGCGCGGGGTCGGCGCGTGGCAGCCACCGTACTCGGCCGCCCAGGCGGCCGACTTCGCGGCGGTGCGGTTGTAGACGGTGGTGCGGTGGCCGGCCCGGGCCAGGTGGCCGGCCATCGGGTGGCCCATCACGCCCAGGCCGAGGAAGGCGACGTCGCGCGCCGGGACAGGCTCGTAGGTCTTGGTGGGGGTTGTCGTGCTCATGGGCCGATTCTGACCCAAGGCACGAAACTCACACGATGGTCAGGTGTTCGGTGCCGGCGGCCAGGTCGGCGCTGCGCGCGCGCTGGCTGTGCAGCTTGACCTGCAGGCGCAGGTCGTTGACCGAGTCGGCGTTGCGCAGGATGTCTTCGTAGGTGACGAGGTTGCTCTCGTACAGGTCGAACAGCGCCTGGTCGAAGGTCTGCATGCCGAGCTCGCGCGAGCGCTTCATCAGGTCCTTGATGTCGGCGACCTCGCCCTTGAAGATCATGTCGGCGATCAGCGGCGTGTTCAGCAGGATCTCGACCGCCGCGATGCGGCCCTTGCCTTCCTGGCGCGGCAGCAGGCGCTGCGACACCAGCCCCTTGAGGTTGAGCGACAGGTCCATCAGCAGCTGGGCGCGGCGCTCTTCGGGGAAGAAGTTGATGATGCGGTCCAGCGCCTGGTTGGCGCTGTTGGCGTGCAGGGTGGCCATGCACAGGTGGCCGGTCTCGGCGAAGGCGACGGCGTGCTCCATGGTCTCGCGGTCGCGGATCTCGCCCATCAGGATGACGTCGGGCGCCTGGCGCAGCGTGTTCTTCAGCGCCTGCTCCCAGCCGTCGGTGTCGATGCCGACCTCGCGCTGGGTGACGATGCAGTTCTTGTGCGGGTGCACGAACTCGACCGGGTCCTCGATCGTGATGATGTGGCCGTGCGAGTTCTCGTTGCGGAAGTCGACCATCGCCGCCAGCGAGGTGCTCTTGCCGGAGCCCGTGGCGCCGACGAAGATGACCAGGCCGCGCTTGGTCATCGCCACGTCCTTCAGCACCTGGGGCAGGTTCAGGCTGTCGATGGTGGGCAGCGTCTGCGGGATCGTCCGCATCACCAGGCCCACGTTGCCCTGCTGCACGAAGGCGTTGACGCGGAAGCGGCCGATGCCCTGCGGCGAGATCGCGAAGTTGCACTCCTTGGTCTTCTCGAACTCGGCGGCCTGCTTGTCGTTCATCACCGCGCGCGTCAGCGCCAGCGTGTGCGCGCCGGTCAGCGGCTGCGGCGACACCTTGGTGACCTTGCCGTCGACCTTGATCGCGGGCGGGAAGTCGGCGGTGAGGAAGAGGTCCGAGCCATTGCGGCTGACCATCAGCCGCAGCAGGTCGTTGACGAACTTGGAGGCCTGGTCGCGTTCCATGACGGAGTCCTTCGGTGTTCAGCGCGGGCTCAGGCCAGCGCCGGGCCGCTCCCAAGCGGCCTGAGCCGCCACCTCGGGGGGCAAGTGAGCGAAGCGAACGGGGGTGAACATCTATCCGGGGAAGTTCTCGGGGAACTTGGCTTTGGCGCGGGCTTCCGCGGGCGAGATGACGTTGCGGCGCACCAGATCGGCCAGGCACTGGTCGAGCGTGGACATGCCGATGCTGTTGCCGGTCTGGATCGCCGAGTACATCTGGGCGATCTTGTTCTCGCGGATCAGGTTGCGGATGGCCGCGGTGCCCAGCATGATCTCGTGCGCCGCCACGCGGCCGGAGCCGTCCTTGGTCTTGCACAGCGTCTGCGAGATCACGCCGATCAGCGACTCCGACAGCATTGCGCGCACCATCTCCTTCTCGGCCGCGGGGAACACGTCGACGACGCGATCCACCGTCTTGGCGGCGCTCGAGGTGTGAAGCGTGCCGAACACCAGGTGGCCGGTCTCCGCCGCGGTCAGCGCCAGTCGGATGGTTTCCAGGTCACGCATTTCGCCGACCAGGATGGCGTCCGGGTCCTCGCGCAGCGCCGAGCGCAGCGCGTTCGCGAAGCTCAGCGTGTGCGGGCCGACCTCGCGCTGGTTCACGAGGCACTTCTTCGACTCGTGCACGAACTCGATCGGATCTTCCACCGTCAGCACGTGGCCGAACTCGTTCTCGTTGAGGTGGTTGACCATCGCGGCCAGCGTGGTCGACTTGCCCGAGCCCGTGGGCCCGGTCACCAGCACCAGGCCGCGCGGCTTCAGCGAGAGCTCGGCAAAGACCTTCGGCGCATTGAGCTGCTCGAGCGTGAGGATCTTCGACGGAATCGTCCGGAACACGGCGCCGGCGCCGCGGTTCTGGTTGAAGGCGTTGACGCGGAAGCGCGCCAGGCCCTGGATCTCGAACGAGAAGTCGCACTCCAGCGTCTCCTCGTACGCCTTGCGCTGGGCATCGTTCATGATGTCGTACACCATGTCGTGCACCTGCTTGTGCTCGAGCGGGTCGACGTTGATGCGGCGCACGTCGCCGTGCACGCGGATCATCGGCGGCAGGCCCGACGACAGGTGCAGGTCCGACGCCTTGTTCTTGACCGAGAACGCGAGCAGCTGGGTGATGTCCATGGAGTAACGAGTTGTTCGTGCGAGCGCACGGCGCGGGGCGGGAATCGCCGCGTGGATACTCTCGAACGATTATGGCGACGATCCTCGGCAACATACAACAAGTGCGCGCTCGCATTGCCCGCGCCTGCGACGTGGCGCAGCGCCCCGTGCAAAGCGTCACGCTGCTGTGTGTGAGCAAGACTTTCGGCCCTGACGCGGTGCGCGAGGCGCATGCGGCGGGCGAGCGATGCTTCGGCGAGAACTACGTGCAGGAGGCGCTCGACAAGATCGCGGCGCTGGCCGACCTGCGCGGCGCGATCGAGTGGCACCTGATCGGCCCGCTGCAGAGCAACAAGACGCGGGCGGTGGCCGAGCAGTTCGACTGGGTGCATTCGGTCGACCGGCTGAAGATCGCGCAGCGGCTGTCGGAGCAGCGGCCTGCGAACTTGCCGCCGCTGCAGCTGTGCCTGCAGGTCAATATCAGCGGCGAGGCGAGCAAGAGCGGCCTGGCGCCGGCCGAGGTGGCCGATGTCGCGCAGGCGGTGGCCGCGCTGCCGGGCGTGCGCCTGCGCGGCCTGATGGCGATACCCGAGCCCGCCGGTGACCTGGCGGCGCAACGCGCGCCGCACCGTGCGCTGCGCGAGCTGTTCGAGTCGCTGCGCGCGCAGGGTCTCGAACTCGACACGCTGTCGATGGGCATGAGCGCCGACCTCGAGGCGGCGATCCTCGAGGGCTCGACGATGGTGCGCGTGGGCAGCGCGATCTTCGGCGCGCGGGCTTGATCCACAATGCCCGCCCGTGAGCCGCCGCCACGGCGGCGACAGGGAGGACAAGAACATGAGACTCGTCTGCACTGCAGCGGCGCTGGCTGCCGCGAGCGTGCTGGCCGGATGCGGCAAGCAGGGCGTGGAACTCGGCCAGGGCGGCTCGGTGGTGACCGGCTCGGGCGGCTCTGCCGGCGCGCAGGGCGCCGCCAAGGAGCTGGTGCGCTGCGACTCGCCGGTGGCCGTGGTCTCGCTGGCCGAGAACCAGCGCGGCTACGTCGGCATCGGACGCGGCGGATTGCCGGAATCGCCGCTGCCGCTCGTCAGGGTGCTGATGCAGCAAAGCGGCTGCTTCCGCATCGTCGACCGGCACAGTGGCCTCGATGCCACCCTGCGCGAGCAGGAGCTCAAGGACCAGGGCGTGCTGCGCCAGGACGACACCACCGTGCGCAAGGCGCGCGGCATCGTCGCGCAGTACAGCGTGGTGCCCAGCCTGACCTTCAGCGAGCAGGACGCCGGCCGCCAGATCGGCGGGATCCTGGCCCAGATTCCCTACCTCGACAAGCTGGCGGGTGCCGCCGAGCAGGTGAAGTTCAAGGAAGCGCAGGTCGTGCTGCTGATGACTGACAACGAGACCACCGAGCAGCTGTCCGCGGCCACCGGCGCGGCGCGCACCACCGACCTCGGCCTCGGCGGCCTGGTCGCGGGCAAGGGCGGCGGGCTGGGCGGCCTGGGCTGGAGCAACACCAACGAGGGCAAGGTGATCGCGGCCGCCTTCCTCGACGCCCACAACCATCTGGTCGAGCAGGTGCGCGTGCTGGCGGCC
>NZ_JBFXIO010000224.1:0-8471 GCF_050175855.1 Piscinibacter sp. | reverse complement strand
GGCGGCCGGCGCCTTCGTGCTGTTCGGCTTCGGCCTGCTCGGCGCGCGGCTGCTGCACCTGCAGGTCGTCAAGCACGAGGAGCTGGCCACCCAGGCGGAGAACAACCGCATCGCGGTGGTGCCCATCGTGCCCAACCGCGGCCTGATCGTCGACCGCAACGGCGTCGTGCTGGCCAATAACTACTCGGCCTACACGCTGGAGATCACACCATCGCGCGCCGGCGAGCTCGAACCGCTGATCGAGCGGCTGGCCGAGGTGGTCGACATCCAGCCGCGCGACCGAAAGCGCTTCAAGCGCCTGATGGAGGAGAACAGGAGCTTCGAGTCGCTGCCGATCCGCACCAAGCTCAGCGACGAGGAGGTGGCGCGGTTCACCGCGCAGCGCTTCCGCTTTCCCGGCGTGGACATCAAGGCGCGGCTGTTCCGCAACTACCCGCTCGGCGAGACCGGCAGCCACCTGATCGGCTACATCGGCCGCATCAACCAGGCCGAGAAGGAAGCGATCGACGAGACCGAGGACGCCGCCAACTACCGCGGCACCGAATACATCGGCAAGCTCGGCGTCGAGCAGAGCTACGAAGCCGAGCTGCACGGCACCACCGGCTTCGAGGAGGTCGAGACCAGCGCCGGCGGCCGGCCGGTGCGTCGCCTGAAGAGCAACCCGGCCACGCCCGGCCACAAGGTGGTGCTGTCCATCGACATCAAGCTGCAGGCGCTGGTCGAGCAGCTGTTCGGCGAGCGCCGCGGCGCGCTGGTGGCGCTCGACCCGCGCAACGGCGAGGTGCTGGCTTTCGTCAGCAAGCCGACCTTCGACCCCAACCTGTTCGTCGACGGCATCGACCACGAGAGCTGGAAGGAGCTCAACGAGTCCATCGACAAGCCGCTGCTCAACCGCGCGCTGCGCGGCACCTACCCACCCGGCTCGACCTTCAAGCCCTTCATGGCAATGGCCGCGCTGAATACCGGCAAGCGCAGCGCGTCCGCCGTGATCCACGACGGCGGCACCTTCCAGTTCGGCAACCACACCTTCCGCAGCCATGGCGACCACGGCCTCGGGCCGGTCGACATGACGCGCAGCATCGTCAAGTCGAGCAACGTCTACTACTACTCGCTGGCGAACGAGATGGGCGTGGACCTGATGCACGAGCAGCTCGAGCCGTTCGGCTTCGGCCGCAAGACGGGCATCGACGTCGAGGGCGAACTCACCGGCCTGCTGCCGTCCACCGAGTGGAAGCGCAAGGCCTACAAGAAGCCCGAGCAGCAGAAGTGGTACGCCGGCGAGACCATCTCGCTGGGCATCGGCCAGGGCTACAACAACTTCACCATGCTGCAGCTGGCCAGCGCGACGGCCACGCTGGTCTCCGGCGGGCAGCGCTTCAAGCCGCGGCTGGTGCGCGAGGTGGAGGACGTGGCCACCGGCGAGCGGCGGCCGACCTCCAGCGTTGCGTTGCCACCGCTGCCGCTGAAGCCCGAGCACGTGGAGCTGATCAACCGCGCGCTGCACGGCGTGACGCAGGAGGGCACCTCGGTGCGCTCGTTCCTCGGCGCGCCGTACAAGACCGGCGGCAAGACCGGCACCGCGCAGGCGGTCGGCATCCGCCAGAACGAGAAGTACAACGCCGCCAAGCTCGAGGAGCACAAGCGCGACCACTCGCTGTACATGGCCTTCGCGCCGCTGGAGGCGCCGACCATCGCGCTGGCCATCGTGGTCGAGAACGCCGGCTTCGGCTCCGAGGCGGCCGCGCCGATCTCGCGCCGGGTGTTCGACTACGCGATCGCCGGCCTGTGGCCGAGCGACGAGGACATCGCCCTCACCCGCGAGGGCAAGTCGGGCCCGCCGGTGGGCAAGCAGCGCCCGGCCGCCGAAGTGACGCTGCCCGGCGCGACCACCGTGCTGCCCGCGGTGGCGGCGGCGAGCGGGCCGGCGGCACAGAAGGTGGCGCGCGGCGACGCGGCCGAGGGCGCAGCGCGATGAACGTCGGCACCCGCCCCGCGCCGATGAACGTCGCCTTCGAGCGGCCGTCGATCTGGCAGCGCATCGTTCCGGTGTTCACCGGCTTCGACGGGCCGCTGTCGCTGGCCATCCTGCTGCTGGCCGGCGCCGGCATGCTGACGATGTACTCGGCCGGCTTCGACCATGGCACGCGCTTCGTCGACCACGGCCGCAACATGCTGATCGCCTTCGCCATCTTGTTCGTGGTGGCGCAGGTCAGCCCGCAGCGGCTGATGTCGCTGGCCGTGCCGCTGTACGTGCTGGGCGTGATCCTGCTGCTGGCGGTGGAGTTCTTCGGCATCACCAAGAAGGGCGCGACGCGCTGGCTCAACGTCGGTGTCGTCATCCAGCCCAGCGAGATGCTGAAGATCGCCGTGCCGCTGATGCTGGCCTGGTGGTTCCAGCGCCGCGAGGGGCAGCTGCGCGTGCCGGACTTCGTCGCCGCGGCGATCCTGTTGGCCATTCCGGTGGGCCTGATCATGAAGCAGCCCGACCTGGGCACCGCCATCCTGGTGGCCTCGGCGGGCCTGTTCGTGATCTTCTTCGCCGGGCTGTCGTGGAAGCTGATCATCCCGGTGATGGTGACCGGCGCGATCGCCATCACGGCGCTGGTGATGTCGGGCGACGCCATCTGCGAGTCCGACGTGAAGTGGCCGGTGCTGCGCGACTACCAGAAGCAGCGAGTCTGCACGCTGCTCGACCCCACCAAGGATCCGCTGGGCAAGGGCTTCCACACGCTTCAGGGCATGATCGCCATCGGCTCGGGCGGCATCGAGGGCAAGGGCTTCATGAAGGGCACGCAGACCCACCTGGAGTTCATCCCCGAGCGCACCACCGACTTCATCTTCGCCGCCTTCTCCGAGGAGTTCGGGCTGGTTGGCTGCGTGCTGCTGCTGCTGGGCTTCATCTTCCTCATCTTCCGCGGGCTGATGATCGCCTCGGAGGCGCCGACGATGTTCGGCCGGCTGCTGGCCGGCGCCATCACGCTGAGCTTCTTCACCTATGCCTTCGTCAACATGGGCATGGTCAGCGGCATCCTGCCGGTGGTGGGCGTGCCCTTGCCCTTCATCAGCTACGGCGGCACCGCGATGGTCACGCTCGGTCTCGGCCTGGGCATCCTGATGTCGATCTCCAAGAGCCGCCGGCTGGTACAGACATGACCGACAGCGTCGCCGTTGTCGGCATCGGCAACATGGGGCTGGGCATGGCGCTGCGGCTGCGCGACCGCGGGTTTGCGCTGCGGGTGCGCGACATCGACCCGGCGCGCGAGTCGATGGCGCGCAGCGAGGGACTGGCGGTGTGTGCATCGCCCGCCGAGGCGGCGGCAGGCGCCCGCTGCGCGATCGTCGCGGTGGTCGATGCGAAGCAGACCGAGGCCGTGCTGTTCGGCGACGGCGGCGTGGCCGCGGCACTGCCGCGCGGTGCGGCCGTGCTGCTGTGCCCGACCATCGCGCCGCACGACACCGAGGCCTTCGCGGCGCGGCTGGCCGAGGCCGGCCTGGCGCCGATCGATGCGCCGATGTCCGGTGGTCCGGTGCGCGCGCGCGACGGCACGATGAGCCTGATGGTGGCCTGCGCTGCCTCGGCCTACGAGACGCAGCGTGCCGTGATCGAGTCCTTGTCCGGCGCGGTATTCCGCCTTGGCGAGCGTCCGGGCGACGGCGCGCGCATGAAGCTGGTCAACAACCTGCTGGCCGGCATCAACCTCGCCGGCGCGGCCGAGGTGCTGGCGCTGGCCGAGCGGGCCGGGCTGGATGCCGGGCTGGCGCTGGACGTGATCGAGCGCTCCAGCGGCCAGAGCTGGATCGCCTCCGACCGCATGCGCCGGGCCCTTGCCGGCGACCTCGCGCCGCGCGCCCACACCACGCTGCTGAACAAGGACACCCACCTCGCGCTGGACATGGCGCACCGCCTGGGCATGGCCGCGCCGGTGGGCGAGCACGCCGCCGCGCTGTTCGCGCGCGCCTGCGAGAGCGGCTTCGCGGCGCTCGACGACGCCAGCCTGCTCGAGCTGCTACGCCGGCGCTGAGCCCTTCGCCGCGCCCGGATCGACCTGCGGCCGCGCGTTGGCGGCCGGGAAGCGCAGCGTGAAGCGTGCGCCCGGGCCGAAGGCCGCGCCGCCCTGGTCGCTCAGGCCGGGCCGGTGGCGCAGGTTGGCGTCCTCGAGCTGGATCTGTGCGCCGTGCTGCACGGCGATCTCGCGCACGATCGCCAGGCCCAGGCCGCTGCCGTCGACGTCGGTGCCGAGCGTGCGGTAGAAGGGCTGGAACACCCGGTCGCGCTCGGCCAGGGGGATGCCCGGGCCGGAGTCCTCCACCTGCAGCACCACCACCTGGCCGAACGGGTCATCGACGATGCGTACCGTCACCGTGCCGCCGGCGGGCGTGTACTGCAGCGCGTTGTCGACCAGGTTGCGGATCAGCTCGCGCAGCAGCAGCGGGTTGCCGCTGACCAGCGCGCCACGGCTGGCCGACGCATCACGGCCTGTTTCCGGCCCTTCGTAGCCGAGGTCGATGCGCTTCTCCAGCGCGCGCGGCACGAAGTCGCGCACGGTCTCGGTGGCCAGCCGCGCGAGGTTGACGGCCTGCCGCTGCGCCTGCTGCTCCTGGTTCTCGGTTCGCGCCATCGCCAGCAGCTGGTTGACCATGTGCGCCGCGCTCTGGCTGGAGTGGGCGATCTGCTGCAGCGACTTCTTCAGTTCCTTCGGGTCGCGCTGGCCGGCGTCGATCTCGCGCTGCGCCAGCTCGGCCTGGGTGCGTAGACCGGCCAGGGGCGTCTTCAGCTGGTGCGCCGCGTCGGCGAGGAAGTGTTTCTGGGTGGCGATCGACTGGTCGAGCCGCGCCAGCAGGTCGTTGATCGCGCGCACCAGCGGCGAGACCTCCTCCGGCGCGTCGCGCTCGTCGATCGGCGAGAGGTCGCTGCTGTCGCGGCGGCGGATGCGCTGCTGCAGCTCGTTGAGCGGCGAGATGCCGCGCACCAGGGCCAGCCAGACCAGCAGCACCGCCAGCGGCAGGATGACGAACTGCGGCAGGATCACACCCTTGATGATCTCGGTGGCCAGCCGCGAGCGCTTGCCCAGCGTCTCGGCCACCTGCACCAGCGCCATCTGCGGCTCCGCAGAACCGCCGGGCACCGTCACCCAGACATAGGCGATGCGCAGGTCGTCGCTGTCGATCTCGCCGTCGCGGAAGCGCACCTCGTCGGGCACCTTCGACTCCTCTTCCGGCGGCAGCGGCAGGCTCAGCTCGCCGCTGAGCAGCTCGCCGCGCAGGCCGAGCACCTGGTAGTAGATGTTGTCGTCCTCGTCGGTGTGCAGGATCTCCGACGCGCCGCTGGGCAGGGTGAACTCGGCGGTGATGCGGCCGTCGACCGTCTTCAGCACGACCACCTGCTTGGCGAGGATGCGCGTCATCTCGCCGAGCTCGCGGTCGAACGGCTTGTTGGCGATGCCCTGGGCCACCAGCCAGGTCAGCGCCACGCTCATCGGCCACAGCAGCAGCAGCGGAGCGAGCATCCAGTCGAGGATCTCGCCGAAGAGGGAGCGTTGTTCCTTGCGGGTGTGCGGCATCGGCGCTCAGGATAGCGCCGCCGAAGCAGGAGAGGTCGGGCGCCGGATCAGGCCGCGATCTTCTCGAGACAGTAACCCAGCCCGCGAACGGTGGCGATGCGCACCGGCCCCTGCTCGATCTTCTTGCGCAGGCGGTGGATGTAGACCTCGATCGCGTTGTTGCTGACCTCTTCGCCCCACTCGCACAGCCGCTCGACCAGCTGGTCCTTGCTGACCAGGCGCCCGGCGCGCTGCAGCAGCACTTCCAGCAGCGACAGCTCGCGCGCCGAGAGCTCGATCATCTGGTCGTTGATGTAGGCCACGCGGCCGGTGGCGTCGAAGGTCAGCGGGCCGTGCTTGATCACCGTCGAGGCGGTACCGAGGCCGCGGCGCGTCAGCGCCCGGACACGGGCCTCGAGTTCCTGCAGCGAGAAGGGCTTGGCCATGTAGTCGTCGGCGCCCAGGTCCAGCCCCTTGACGCGCTGCTCGACGCTGTCGGCGGCGGTGAGGATCAGCACCGGCACCGAGGAACCGCGGGCGCGCAGCTTGCGCAGCACTTCCAGGCCGTGCAGCTTGGGCAGACCGAGGTCGAGGATCAGCAGGTCGAACTCGTGCGAGGCGAGCGCGGCGTCGGCCTCGGTACCGCTGCTCACCCGGTCGACCGCGTAACCGCCATTGCGCAGCGAGCGCAGCAGGCCGTCGGCCAGGACCTGATCGTCTTCCGCGACTAGGATGCGCATGCTTGTCTCCTCGCCAGCTCGGGGCCGGCTGTCGGCCGCATTGTAGGGATGGGCGGCGCGAGGCGGTGCGGCTACTGTACAAACATCCAGCTTTTGCGCTACAGTGCCGCCACTTCCCAGGAGAACGCCGCATGGATGCACCCGTCAAAGCCCTCAACACCGAAAAAGCCAAGGCCCTGCAGGCGGCACTGGCCCAGATCGAGAAGCAGTTCGGCAAGGGCTCGATCATGCGCCTGGGCGAGGGCGAGAAGATCGAGGACATCGAGGTCGTCTCCACCGGCTCGCTGGGGCTGGACATCGCGCTGGGCGTGGGCGGCCTGCCGCGCGGCCGGGTGATCGAGATCTACGGTCCCGAGTCCTCCGGCAAGACCACGCTGACGCTGCAGGTCATCGCCGAGATGCAGAAGCAGGGCGGCACCTGCGCCTTCATCGACGCCGAGCATGCGCTCGACACCTCCTACGCCCAGAAGCTGGGCGTAAACCTGCAGGAACTGCTGATCTCCCAGCCCGACACCGGCGAGCAGGCGCTCGAGATCGTCGATGCGCTGGTGCGCTCCGGCTCGGTCGACCTGGTGGTGGTCGACTCGGTGGCGGCGCTCACGCCCAAGGCCGAGATCGAGGGTGAGATGGGCGATTCGTTGCCCGGCCTGCAGGCCCGCCTGATGAGCCAGGCGCTGCGCAAGCTCACGGCCACGATCAAGAAGACCAACACCATGGTCATCTTCATCAACCAGATCCGCATGAAGATCGGCGTGATGTTCGGCAGCCCCGAGACGACGACCGGCGGCAATGCGCTGAAGTTCTACGCCTCGGTGCGCCTGGACATCCGCCGCATCGGCTCGATCAAGAAGGGCGAGGAAGTCATCGGCAACGAGACGAAGGTGAAGGTCGTCAAGAACAAGGTCTCCCCGCCGTTCAAGACCGCCGAGTTCGACATCCTCTATGGCCAGGGCATCAGCCGCGAAGGCGAGGTGATCGACATGGGCGTGACCCACAAGATCCTCGAGAAGAGCGGCGCCTGGTACGCCTACAACGGCGAGAAGATCGGCCAGGGCAAGGACAACGCCCGCGAATTCCTGCGCGAGAACCCCGAGCTGGCCCGCGAGATCGAGAACAAGGTGCGCGACGCCGTCGGCATCCCGCAGCTGCCCACGGGCGACGCCGCCGCCGAGTGAAGGCGCCGGGCTCGCGGGGGCCGCGCTCGCTGAAGGCGCGCGCGATGCAGTGGCTGGCCCAGCGCGAGCACAGTCGTGCCGAGATGCAGCGCAAGCTGCTGCCTCACGCCCGTGCGCTGGTGGCGCAGGCACAGGCCGGCGCGTCCCCGGAGTCCGTCGAGGCGCCGCCGCCGGGCGAGGTGATGGCCCGCGTCAACGAGGTGCTCGACTGGCTGGAAGCCCATCGCTACCTGAGCGAGCAGCGTTTCGCCGAGTCGCGTATCCAGGCCCGCGCCGCGCGGCACGGCAATCTGCGCATCCGCCGGGAGCTGGCCCAGCATGGCGTCACCCTCGATGCCGAGGCCGCTCAGGCGCTCCAGGCCAGCGAGTTCGATCGCGCGCGCGAGGTGTGGGCGCGCAAGTTCGAGGCGCCGGCGGCCGACGCCGCGGCACGTGCGCGGCAGGCGCGCTTCCTGTCCAGCCGCGGCTTCTCGCCCGAAACGGTGCGGCGCGTGCTGCGCGCCGCCGGTGCTCCCGCGGACGACGACTGAGCGGGCGGTCCCGGTCCGCCGCCAGCCAGCCGTCAGCTTTGACGCAGCGCAGCATGCTACATTGCGCGCCGTTCGCGCTGGTGACGGTGGAGTGACAGCCCCGCTGCGTGCCGCGCCCATCGACTCAGTACCCACCGGTCCGTTTCCATGGCTCTGCCGCCTGCCGCGCCCGAGCGAAAGCTCAAGCACCGCCGCAGCATCGACGTCCACGTCTATGCGCGCGGCAACGGGCTGTGGGAGGTCGATGCAGAGATCCGTGACGTCAAGACGCGTGATGCGAAGCTCGCCGGCGGCCTGCGCAAGGCGGGCGACTCGATCCACGACATGCTGCTGCGACTCGTGGTCGACGAGCAGCTCAACATCCTCGAGGCGGGCTCCGAGACTCGCTGGATGCCCTATCCCGGCCACTGCGACGACCACGGCGACGCCTACCGCGCGCTGGCCGGGCTGAACCTGCTCAAGGGTTTCCGCGCCGCCGTCAAGGAG
>NZ_JBFXIO010000223.1:0-8510 GCF_050175855.1 Piscinibacter sp. | reverse complement strand
AACGACCTGCTCGACCTGGCCAAGATCGAGTCCGGCCGTGTCGAGCTGCAGCTCGAGACGGTGGATTGCGGCGTCGTCCTCGAGGAAGTCGTGCAGACGCTGCGCCCGACGGCCGACGCGAAGGCGTTGTGGCTGCGCCTCGAGCCGGAGCACGTGACGGTCCCGGTGCGTGCGGACCGGCGTGCGCTGCAGCAGATCCTCATCAACCTGGCCGGCAACGCGCTCAAGTTCACCCACGCGGGTGGCGTGAGCATCGCGGTGTCGACGCAAGGCGGGCGGGTCGACGTCGCCGTGCGCGACACCGGCATCGGCATCAGCGAGGCCGACCGCGCCCGCTTGTTCCAGGCCTTCACGCAGGTGGGCGATCGCGGCGCGCGCAAGGCCGAAGGCACCGGCCTCGGCTTGCACCTGTCGACCAAGCTGGCCGAGCTGATGGGCGGACGCATCGAGGTGGCCAGCCAGCCGGGGCAGGGCAGCGTGTTCACGCTCCAGCTGGAAAGAGGCTGAGATGGCGCGCATCCTCGTCATCGAGGACAACCCGATCAACCTCGAGCTGATGTCGTATCTGCTGCGCGCCTGGGGGCACGAGGTGCGTCAGGCGCCTGATGGCGTCGCCGGGCTGACCGCGGCCCGGCGCGAGTGCCCCGACCTCATCGTCTGCGACATCCAGATGCCCGGGCTGGACGGCTACGACGTGGCCCGGCAGCTCAAGACCGACCCGACCCTGAGGGGCGTGCCCGTGGTTGCCGTGACGGCGCTGGCCATGGTCGGTGACCGCGAGCGTGCCCTGCAGGCCGGTTTCGACGGCCACATCGCCAAGCCGATCGAGCCGGAGTCCTTCATGGCGGCCCTAGCGGGCTTCCTCGACGGTCCGTCCGGCACGCCGGTGGCGCCGCAGCCCGATTCGCCCCGGATCCTGCCGCAACAGGCGGTGCCCGACAACCTGCGCGCACCGCGTGCGGGACTGTCGATCCTGATGGTCGACGACACCGAGGCGAACCTGGCGTTCAAGGTCAGCCTGCTCGAACCAGCGGGTTATGCGGTGCTGACGGCCAGCGGCGGCCAGCAGGCACTGGAGATCGCGCGGGCGCGGCACGTGGATGCGTTCCTCGCCGATGTGGTGATGGCCCAGGGCGACGGTTTCGAACTGCTGCAGGCGGTGCGTGCCGACCCGGCGCTGCGCGGCAAGGCATTCCTGTTCCTGACCGCCACGGCGCGCGACGACGCCTCGCGTGCGCGCGGGATGGCCCTCGGCGCCGACGCCTACCTCATCCGGCCGATCGAGCCGCAGCGCCTGCTGGCCGAACTGCGCGCCAGGTTGCTGCCCTGAGACCCCGGCGCCAGGGGCGCTTGCGGCCTCCGGGATAATCGCGGGATCCCCTGACACCCAGGTCTCCCGAGAAAACTCCATGGCCCAGTACGTCTACACCATGAACCGCGTCGGCAAGATCGTGCCGCCGAAGCGGCAGATCCTGAAGGACATCAGCCTGTCCTTCTTCCCCGGCGCGAAGATCGGCGTGCTCGGCCTGAACGGATCGGGCAAGTCCACGCTGCTGAAGATCATGGCCGGCCTCGACAAGGACATCGAGGGCGAAGCCGTGCCGATGCCCGGGCTGAAGATCGGCTACCTGCCGCAGGAACCGCAGCTCGATCCCGATCAGAACGTGCGCGAGTCGGTCGAATCCGGCCTCGGTGGCGTGATGGCCGCGAAGAAGCGTCTCGACGAGGTCTACGCCGAATATGCCGAGCCCGATGCCGACTTCGACAAGCTGGCTGCCGAGCAGGCCGAGCTGGAGGCGATCATCGCCGCGGCCGGCAGCGAGAACACCGATGTGCAGCTGGAGATCGCCGCCGACGCGCTGCGCCTGCCGCCCTGGGACGCGAAGATCGGCGTGCTCTCCGGCGGGGAGAAGCGCCGCGTGGCACTGTGCCGCCTGCTGCTCTCGAAACCTGACATGCTGCTGCTCGACGAACCGACCAACCACCTCGACGCCGAATCGGTCGAGTGGCTGGAGATCTTCCTCAAGCGCTTCCCCGGTACGGTGGTGGCGATCACCCACGACCGCTACTTCCTCGACAACGCCGCCGAGTGGATCCTCGAACTCGACCGCGGCATGGGCATCCCCTACAAGGGAAACTACTCCGACTGGCTCGACCAGAAGGAGAAGCGCCTGGAGGTCGAACAGAAGAAGGAAGACGCGCGCATCAAGGCGATGAAGGAGGAACTCAAGTGGGTGCGCTCCAACGCCAAGGGCCGCCAGGCCAAGAGCAAGGCGCGCCTGGCCCGCTTCGAGGAGCTCAGCGACGTCGACTACCAGCGCCGCAACGAGACCAACGAGATCTTCATCCCGGTGGCCGAGCGCCTGGGCAACGACGTGATCGAGTTCAAGGAGGTCACCAAGAGCTTCGGTGACCGCGTGCTGATCGACAAGCTCAGCTTCAAGATCCCGGCCGGCGCGATCGTCGGCATCATCGGCCCGAACGGCGCCGGCAAGTCGACGCTGTTCCGCATGATCCAGGGCGTGGAGCAGCCGGACTCGGGCGAGGTGCACATCGGCCAGACCGCCAAGCTCGCCTTCGTCGACCAGAGCCGCGAGAGCCTGGCGGCCGACAAGACGGTGTGGGAGGACGTCTCCGGCGGCCTCGACAACATCGTCGTCGGCCAGTTCGTGATGCCCTCGCGCGCCTACCTCGGCCGCTTCAACTTCAAGGGAAACGACCAGCAGAAGCTGGTCGGCCAGCTCTCCGGCGGCGAGCGCGGCCGCCTGCACCTGGCCAAGACGCTGGCGCGCGGCGGCAACGTGCTGCTGCTCGACGAGCCCTCGAACGACCTCGATGTGGAAACCCTGCGTGCGCTGGAAGAGGCGCTGCTCGAGTTCGCCGGCAGCGCGATGGTCATCTCGCACGACCGCTGGTTCCTCGACCGCATCTGCACGCACATCCTCGCGGCGGAGGGCGACTCGCAGTGGGTCTTCTTCAACGGCAACTACCAGGAGTACGAAGCCGACAAGAAGAAGCGCCTCGGCGAGGAAGGCGCGCGCCCGCACCGGCTGCGCTTCAAGGCGCTCAAGTAGGCCGCGTCGCGTCACTTTCCGCCCCTCCACCTCGGGGGGTATGCGGGGATTCAGGCTCGCCCGCCCCGTGATCGCGGGTGAGGGCGGGGCCCGCCGGATGACGCGGCTGTTCCAGAATCGGCGCGAACGCACAGCGATGCGCCGATCGCGGAACATGCCGAAGATCCCCACAGACCAGGCCGGTGTTGGGCCGAGCCAGATTCCACAGCGGAGCGCCGTCCGATGACGGCCTCGCTGGCCTCCCTGCCACCCGATCACCCGCTGGCCCGCTTCGAGCCGCTGCGGCCGGCCGAGCGCGTGCTGCTGCGTGCCTGCCGCCACGGCGACATCGCCCGCATCGGTTTGCGCCGGCCGCGCGCGGCCGCGTCCGAGGTGACCGTGCGCGCCTCGTTCCTCGCCGCGCTGGCGCTGCAGAACGGCGCGCACCGGCAGAGCCGGCGCATCCAGCTGCTCGGAGCCTGGGTGGAAGGCCGGCTCGACCTCGGCGAGTGCCAGGTGCCGGCAAGCCTGTGGTTCTTCCGCTGCGTTTTCGACACCACGCCGCTGTTCGACGGCGCGCGCATCCACGGCGGCCTGGCCTTTCCCGACTGCGAGCTGCCGGGGCTGCTGGCCGAGCGCTGCCGCATCGCGCAGGACCTCTCGCTGAACGCCGGCTGCAGCATCGCCAGCGAAGTGCGCCTGCAGCAGGCCCGCATCGCGGGCGACTTCAATGCCACACGGCTGAGCATGATCGGCAACGAGGCCTCGCTGCCCGCCCGGCGAAGCCTGTGCGCCGACGGTCTCGAGGTCGAGGGCGACGTTCGCCTGTCCGACGGCTTCGACGCCTCCGGCGAGGTGCGTTTTGCCGGTGCCCGCGTGCGCGGCGACTTCATCGCCAGTGCGGCGCGCGTCAACGGCCCGGTGGATGCCACAGGGGCGCGACGCTGCGCGCTGGTGCTCGACCGCATCGAGGTGGGCGGCGACCTGAAGCTCGACCAGGGTTTCGCCGCGGCCGGCAGCGTGCGTGCCAGGCGCGCCTGCGTCGGCGGCGACCTCGACTGCAGCGGTGCCGCGTTCGACCGCGTGGGCGACGCTTCCTGGGGCGAAGGCATCTCGCTGGTGCTCGACCGTGCCCGCATCGGCGGCACGCTGCACCTGGCCGGGCTGCAGGCGCCGCTGCTCGGGGCCTCGCTGGCCGACGCGCGCGCCGGTGCACTGGTCGACGACGCCAACACCTGGGGTGAGCGGCTGGTGCTCGACGGTTTCGCCTACTCGCGTTTCGGCGAGGGCGCGTCGCTCGACTCCGGGTTCCGCCTCGGCTGGCTGGAACGGCAACTGCCCGCGCACCTGGCCGACGACTTCCGCATGCAGCCCTGGCAGCGCCTGATCCGCGTGCTGCGCCGCATGGGCCGCAGCGGCAGCGCCGGCACGGTGGCGGTGCGCCGCGAGCAGCGGCTGCGGCGCATCGGTCGCATCGGCAGCTCGATGCCCGGCGCACTGCGCTGGCTGGCGCGTGGCGCGCATGCGGCATTCGGCGCACTGGCAGGCTACGGCTGGCGGCCGCAACGGCTGGCCGGCTGGACGCTCGCGGCCTGGCTGTCGGCCTCGCTGCTGTTCGGGCTGGCCGATCGGCAGTCGGCGTTCAAGGCCGTGGGTTCCGCTCAACCCGCGGCCTTCGAGCCGATGTCCTATGCGCTGGACCTGCTGCTGCCGGGCATCGACCTGCACGAGGCCGGCCGCTGGCTGCCGGTGGCTGGCACGGCCTGGGGCGAGGCGGCGCGGCTGGCGGGCTGGGCGCTGCAACTGTCCGGTGTGCTGGCGGCCGTGCTGCTGCTCGTCTCGCTGGCCGGCTGGGCCGACCGCGACCGGCGTCGCTGACGCGGCTTTGCCGCAGCTCGGCGCGCAGGCGGGACTGCACTGATCACGCGGACATGCGGCTTGCCGCAGAATCCGGCGATCGAACTCATCGCCAACAGAGCACCCATGTCCCTTCCGCTCCGAGTTGCCGCGCTCACCTCGCTGGCGGCCAGCCTGGCCGGCTGCGCCACGCTGACTCCCTCTGCCGCACCGACGGCCACGACCGCTGCCGCGCCCGGGGCGGCAGTCGCCCCGGCGAATGGCGCATCGGCGCCTGCATCCGCAGCGGCGCGGCTCAATCCCGCGGCGCCCAAGCCCTTCGCGGAGGTGATCAAGGACGCAAAGCAGGAGGCCGGCTTCTTCCCGGTCTGGCGCAAGGACGACAAGATCTGGCTGGAGATTCCGGCCGAGATGCTCGACAAGCCCTTCCTGCTCTCGGCCAATGTGTCGGAGTCGATCGGCGAGCGTGGCCTGTACGGCAGCCAGATGGGGCCGTCGTGGCTGGCCTCCTTCCGCCGCGTCAACAACCAGATGCAGCTGGTGGCGCTGAACACCGAGTACATCGCGACCACGCCGGCGATGAAGGCCACGGTGGCGCAGTCCTTCTCCGACAGCCTGCTGGCCGCCACTGCCGTGGCCAGCGCGCCGCATCCGGAGCGTAAATCGGTGCTGGTCGACGCCAGCTTCCTGATCGCCGACCTGCCGGCCTATTCGTCCCGGCTGGAGCAGGCGTTCCGCTTGAACTACGGACTCGACCGCGCCAATTCGTCGATCGAGAAGACCCGCGTCACCGACGACCTGCTGACGCTCAACCTGCGCATGCACTTCGCGACGCCGCGGCTGCCGGTGCCTCCGCTGGTACCGCCGCCGACACCGGTGCCGCTGCCCTCGCCGCCGAAGACGCTGCCCGATCCGCGCAGCCTGTTCGTCGGCGTCGTCTACAGCTTCACCAAACTGCCCGAGACGCCGATGGCCGCACGCGAGACCGATCCGCGCGTGGGTCACTTCTTCGACACGGTGACCGACCTCACCACCGACCTGCAGGTCAACCCCAAGCGCTTCCTCGTCAACCGCTGGCGGCTGGAGAAGGCCGACCCGGCGGCGCCGCTGTCCGAGCCGAAGCAGCCGATCGTCTTCTGGCTGGACAAGAACATCCCGACGACGTACCGGCAGGCGGTGACCGAGGGCATCCTCGAGTGGAACAAGGCCTTCGAGCGCATCGGCTTCAAGAACGCCATCGTCGCGAAGCAGCAGCCCGACGATGCCGACTGGGACACGCTGGACGCGCGCCACGCTTCCATCCGCTGGTTCGTCGGCGCCGACGTCGGCTTCGCGCGCGGCCCGAGCCACAGCGACCCGCGCAGCGGCGAGATCATCGATGCCGACATCGCGATGAGCGACGTGTTCGGCCGAGGCGCGCGGCGCTTCCGCGTGGAGAGCGTGGGCACGACGGGCCAGACCTTCGCCACGCCATTCGCGCTGCCCTTCGGCAAGGGCGCTGCGCAAGCCTGCGACTACACCATGCAGGCGGCCACCGAGTTCGAGTTCGCGCTCGACCTGCTGGAGGCGCGCGGCGACCTGACCCCCGACAGCCCCGAGGCCGAGGCCTTCGCCCAGGCGGTGGTGCGCGACACCATCATGCACGAGGTGGGCCACACGCTCGGGCTGACGCACAACTTCAAGGCCTCTACCGTCTTCGCCCGCGCGCAGTTGCAGGACAAGGCCTTCACCGAGAAGAACGGCATTTCCGGCTCGGTGATGGACTACAACGCCTTCAACATCGCGCTGGCCGGCGAGACGCAGGGCAGCTTCAACAACACCACCATCGGCCCGTACGACTACTGGGCGATCGAGTACGCCTACAAGCCGATCGACCCGGCCCGGGAGAAGGCCGAACTGGCGCGCATCGCGGGGCGCAGCGCCACCGATCCGCTGCTGGCCTTCGCCAACGACCCCGATGCCGGCGGCGGCCCCGGCAATGACGGCATCGACCCGCTGGCCAACCGCTTCGACCTCGGCGACGACCCGCTGGCCTACTTCCGCAAGCGCCTGCAGCTCTCGCGCGAGCTGTGGCAGCGCGTGCAGCAGCGCACGCCGCAGGCCGGCGAAGACCCGACCCGCCAGCGCCGCGCGTTGCTGGCCGGCTTCTCGGCGCTGCGCGATTCGCCGTCGCTGGTGGGCAAGTATGTCGGCGGCATGTACACCACGCGCGCGGTGCCGGGCGGCGGCAACGGCCCAGCCTTCGTGCCCGTGGAGCCGGCCCGGCAGCGCGAGGCACTGCAGTTCCTGGCCACCGGCCTGTTCGCCGCCGACAGCTTCCGCTTCAAGCCGGAGTTCCTCGCCAGCCTCACGCCCGACTACCGCGAATGGGAGCGCCAGGAGCTGGTGAGCATTCCCGCCTCGGTGCTGCAACTGCAGTCGGCGGCGCTGAACCGGCTGATGAGCCCGGGCACGGCCTCGCGCCTGCTCGACCTGCCGCTGTACGTGAGCGAGAAGGAACGCCAGGGGCTGATCTCGCTGAACGAGGTGTATGGCACCTTGCAGGGCGCGGTGTGGAGCGAACTGAAGCAGGGCGGCGGCATCGACCGGCTGCGCCGCAACCTGCAGCGCGAGCACCTGCGCCGCGTGCAGGCGCTGCTGGTGAAGGTGACGGTGCCGCTGCCGGCGGATGCGCAGAGCCTGTTGCGTGCCAACGCCACGGCGCTGCGCGACGAGCTGCGCCAGGCGCTCGCGCGCAAGCGCTGGGATGCGGAGTCGCGCGCCCACCTGCAGGAGAGTCTGGCCGTGCTCGACCAGGCGCTGACGGCCACGATGATCCGCAGCTGAGGCCGGCCGTTCCGCCGTTCACGCCCGCCGGGGCGTGACCCGTCGCAGAGGCGGGGCGACGCCATGGTGCCGGCGCTGCGCGCGCGCTATCGTGCGCCCATGTCTGCCGCCCTGGACCCCGTTGCCCCTGCCGAGCGCGGCTTCGATCGATTCGTCGCGGCGCTGAGCCTGCGCCGCGTGGTCGTCGCCATCGTGCTGGCGGTGCTGGTGGCGACGGTGCTGAATCCGACCTTCGTCACGCCGTATCCGGTGCTGCTTGGGCGCATGCTGGTCATCGCGCTGCTGCTGTTGCTGGTGTTCACGGCGGCGGGCACCTGGTCGGTGGGCGGCGCGCCGCGCTGGCTCGTGCAGGTGCTCGCGGTGATCCTGACGGCGCCGCTGGCCACCTACCTCGTCTACCTGCCCTCGGTGCAGGGCCAGGTGTTCGAGGTGCTCAAGCACGAAGGGCGCCTGTCCGGCTTCCTGCTGATCAGCGGCACGGCGCTGGTGGTGGGGCCGCTGCTGGCGCTCGGCGCGCTGTACCGCGAGCGCGACGCGCAGGCCCGTGCCCAGGCGCTGAACTTTGCGCTCGAGCGCAGCCAGCTCGAGCGGCAGGCGCTTGACGCCCGGCTGCGACTGCTGCATGCCCAGATCGAGCCGCACTTCCTGTTCAACACGCTGGCCAATATCCAGACGCTGGTCGAGGCCGGCTCCCCACAGGCTCCGCAGGTGCTCAACAGTCTGATCGCCTACCTGCGCGCGGCCATGCCGCGGCTGGGCGATCCCAACGCGACG
>NZ_JBFXIO010000222.1:0-8527 GCF_050175855.1 Piscinibacter sp. | reverse complement strand
ACCGCGCCGGTGGCGCGCTGCCGCAGCGCCGCGAGCGCGACGTGCAGTCGGGCCATCTGAAGAAGCTCTCCGGCTGGCTGGGCGCCTTCCGCGCCGAGTGGGAGAGCGGCAACCCGATCGACCTCGATCTGTGCACGCGCTGCAACGCCTGCGTCGACGCCTGTCCCGAGGGCGCGATCGACTTCAGCTACCAGGTCGATCTCTCCGCCTGCAAGAGCCACCGCGACTGCGTGAAGGTCTGCGATGCGGCCGGCGCGATCGACTTCCAGCGCGCCCCGCAGGCGGCCGACGGCGAGTTCGACTTGGTGCTCGACCTGCGCGACACCCCGGCCTTCTCGATGCACCAGCCGCCGCAGGGCTACTTCCACGTCGCGCCCGGCGGCGACAGCGAGCGCCGGCTGGTGGATGCGGTGCTGAAGCTGCGCGAGCTGACCGGCGAATTCGAGAAGCCGAAGTTCTTCCACTACAAGCCCAAGCTGTGTGCGCACAGCCGCAACGAGCAGGTGGGATGCAGCGCCTGTATCGACGTCTGCTCGACGCGCGCGATCCGCAGCGATGCTTCGCGCAAGGGCAAGACCAAGGGCGAGACGGCCGGAGGCATCGTCGTGGAGCCGCACCTGTGCGTGGGTTGTGGCGCCTGCAGCACGGTGTGCCCGAGCGGTGCACTGGCCTTCGGCTACCCGGGCACGGTGGACCAGGGCCGCAAGTGGCGCACGATGCTTTCGGCCTACGCCCGCGCGGGCGGCAAGGACGCCGCGCTGCTGCTGCACAGCGAAGGCGCAGGGACGCGAATGATCGAGGAACTCGGTCGCGCCGCCCGCACCGACAAGGCCGTGCGCGGTGTACCGGCGCGCGTGCTGCCGGTGGCGCTGTGGCACACCGCCAGCACCGGCATCGACCTGTGGCTCGCCGCCGTCGCCGGGGGGGCGAACCAGGTCTGGGTGCTGGTCACCGAGGAGGAGGCGCCCGAATACCGCCAGGCGCTGGCCGAGCAGATGGGGGTGGCGCAGGCGATCCTCGCCGGGCTGGGTTATGCCGGCGAGCATTTCAAGTGCATCGAGGTGCGCGATGCGCGCGACCTGCAGGCGCTCGACTACGCGCTGCGCAGCCCCGCCGCGCAGGGCGTGGCGCAGGCCGCGACGCTGGCCGCGCAGGCCGACAAGCGCGCCACGCTCGACCTTGCGCTCGACCACCTGCTCGCGCAGGCGCCGCGCGCTGCCGACGAGATTGCATTGCCGGCCGCCGGCTCGCCCTTCGGCACGCTGGTGGTCGACACCGCCAAGTGCACGCTGTGCCTGAGCTGCGTCGGCGCCTGCCCGGAGAGCGCGCTGGCCGACAACCCCGACAAGCCTCAATTGCGCTTCGTCGAGAAGAACTGCGTGCAGTGCGGCCTGTGCGCAACCACCTGCCCGGAGGGCGCGATCACGCTGCAGCCGCGCCTGTGGCTGGCCGACGGCGGCAAGGCACGCAAGGCGCCACGCGTGCTGGCCGAGGCCGTGCCCTATCGCTGCATCCAGTGCGGCAAGCCCTTCGGCACCCTGCGCGCGATCGAGAACATGATCACGAAGCTCTCCGGCCACAGCGCCTTCCAGGGTGACGCGCTGAAGCGCCTGCAGATGTGCGGCGACTGCCGCGTGGTCGACATCTACAGCAACCCGAACGAAGTCAGGATCAACGACCTATGAGCGACAAGCTGACGGCATTGAGCTTCGCCACGGCCGACGACAGCGAGGAGCTGGCCCGCGCGGAGCTGTACGGCCTGCTCGCGCGGCTCTGGATGGCCGCCCCCGACGAGGCGCTGCTCGATCAGATCAAGGTCGCGGTGACGCAGGCGCCGCAGGAAGGCGCCTTTCTCGAGGGCCCGTGGTCGGCGCTGGTGGCCGCGATGCGCACCACCACCGTGAAGGAGGCCAGCGCCGAGTACGACGCGCTGTTCCAGGGCGTGGGCAAGCCGGAGGTGTTTCTCTACGGCTCGTACTACCTCAGCGGCTTCCTCAACGAGCGCCCGCTGGCCGTGCTGCGCGACGAACTCGCCTCGCTCGGCCTGGCCCGCGACGAGACCCGCGGAGAGACCGAGGACCACATCTCCGCCGTGTGCGAGGTGATGCGCTACCTGATCGCCGGCGACGACGTGGCGGTGTGCAACCTCGAGCGCCAGCGGCGCTTCTTCCGGGCCCACCTGCAACCCTGGGCCGAGAAGCTGTGCGACGCCGTGCAGGCCCATCCGAAGGCGAAGCTCTACCGCGAGCTGGCCGAACTGACCCGGGCCTTCGTGCAGGTGGAAACGCAGGGCTTCGACCTCCTGGAGCAGTAGCACGCACCGCTCAGCGCGGCTTGCTGTCCAGCCGCAGCACCACCGTGAACACCGCGCCGCCTTCGGGGCGGTCGGCGGCGCGGATGTCGCCGCCGTAGCGTTCGACGATGCTGCGGCTGATCCACAGGCCGAGGCCGGTGCCGTCCTTCTTGTGGGTGACGAAGGGCTGGAACAGCTCGGCGAGAATGTCCGGCGGCAGGCCGGCGCCGGTGTCCGCCACGTCGATCTCCACCGTGTCGTCGCCGGCGTCGCGCGTGGCCAGCGACAGCGTGCCGCCGTCGGGCATCGCGTGGATCGCGTTGACCAGGAGGTTGACGATCACCTGCTGCAGCTCGTTGCGGTTCAGCGCCGGCTGCCGCGTGGCGCGGAAGTCGCGGACCAGCGCGATCTGGGTGCGCGACAGCAGGTGCGCCACCAGCACCAGGCAGCCTTCCAGCACCTCCCGCGTGTCGACGTTGTCGACATAGCCGGCAAACTCGTTGGGTCGGGCGAACTGCAGCAGCTGGGTGACGATCAGCCGCATTCGCTCGACCTGCTCGTCGACCAGGCGCAGTTCGCCGTGCACGCGCTGGGCATCCTCGCCGAGCAGCTCGCGGGCGAGGTCGAGATTGCCCTGGATCACCGCGATCGGGTTGTTCACCTCGTGGGCGATGCTGGCGGTGAGCTGGCCCACCGCGGCGAGCTTTTCGCTGCGCAGCAGCTGCTGCTGGGCGGCCTCCAGCGCGCGTGTGCGTTCGGCCACCTTGGCGTCGAGCTCGGCATTCCAGCGCTCCAGCGCGCGTGTCTTCTCGGCGATGGCGTCGAGCAGGTGGTCGAGGTGGCCGGCGAGCTGGCCGACCTCGTCGTTGCTGCGCACGTGGCCGACGCGGGCCGCCATCTCGCCGCCCTCGACGCGCTGCATGGTCTGTGCCATCTGCTCGATCGGCCGGAAGATGCCGCGCGCGCCGCGCAGCGAGACCCCTGCCGCGGCGATCATCACGGCGAAGAAGACCACCCCGATGGCCGCCAGCGTGCCCCACTTCAGCCAGGTGAAGGGCTGCTCGAGGAAGCCCACGTAGAGCATGCCCACGCGCTGTCCGCCGCCGTCGACCAGCGGCTGGTAGCCCGACACGTACCAGTCGCTGACCACGAAGGCGCGATCCAGCCAGGTGCTGCCGTTGCCGAGCACGGCGTCGCGCACCGTCTGAGACACGCGCGTGCCGATGGCGCGGTTGGTCGAATCGGCGCCGAACAGCCGCACGTTGGTGCTGATGCGCACGTCGTCGAGGAACAGCGTGGCCGTGCCCTGGCTGCCGAAGGGCAGCGAGCCGTCCGGGTAGACGATCCGGTTGATGTGGTCGATGAAGGCCAGGTTGCGGTTGAGCAGCACGCCGGCCTGCACGTGCCCGAGGCGCTGCCCGTCCGGCGTGATCACCGGTGCACTGGCGAGCACGACCATGGCGCGGTCTTCCTGCGCGCGCTCGGTCGGCGCCGCGTTGCGGGTGGGTACCAGCGGCACGTCCACGCGCGGCAGCAGGGCCGGGGCGAGCTGGCTCAGCGCGCCGGGCTCGAGCACCTCCACCGAGCCTTGTCGCTCCGATCCGGCACGCGCCCGCCAGGCCGGCGAACCGCCGCCCTCCGGCGCCAGTGCGTAGTCGGTGGCCACGAGGCTGCCGTCGTCGCGCCGAAGGTTGATGAAGTCCAGCCCCTCGCGTGCCTTGAAACGCTGCAGCAGCGGCACCAGCTCGTCGGCCGGCCGCCGGGCGAGCGCCTGCTGCAGCGCATGCGACTCGGCCACCGTGGCGGCGCTGGAACCCACCTCGCCGAGCACGCGCTCGAAGTAGCCGTTGGCGACCGCCAGGTCGGCCTGGACCTTGGTGATCAGCAAACGGTCGAAGGCGAGGCTTGCCCAGGCCAGCAGGATCACACCGAGCAGCGGCAGCACCACCGCCAGCGGCACCAGCACCATCGCGAGCAGCTTGCCGCGGATGGGCAGGTCGCGGAAGCGGCGCAGCATGCGCAGGGCCGGGCTCAGGCGCTGCGCGCCACGCGCGCCGGCTCACCCCACTCGGCGACACGCCGCTCCAGCGTTCGCCGGGAGATGCCGAGCAGCTGTGCCGCTCGCGTCTTGTCGCCGCCCACCGAGTCGAGCACCGACAGGATGTGCTGTTTCTCCAGCGCATGCAGGTCGGTGGGCCGCGAGGCCGGCAGGGCACGCGCACCGGCTTCCATGCGCGCCAGGCCCTGGTACAGCGCGGACACGTTCAGCGCACCGAGGATCAGCGAGCGCTCGATCAGGTTGCGCAGCTCGCGCACGTTGCCTGGCCAGTCGTACTGCGCGAGGTAGGCGAGCTCGTCCTCGGTCACCTCCATCGGCGGCACGCCGAGCTGCGGCGACAGCGTGGCGATGAAGTGCGCCACCAGGTCGGGGATGTCTTCCTTGTGCCCGCGCAGCGGTGGCAGGTTGATCTCGACCACCTGCAGCCGGTAGTAGAGGTCGGCGCGGAAGCGGCCCTCGGCCACCTCGTCGGACAGGCGCCGGTTGGTGGCCGCGACGATGCGAACGTCGACCGGGATCTGCTGCTCGCTGCCCACCGGGCGGATCTGCCGGTCTTCCAGTACGCGCAGCAGGGTGGCCTGCAGCGGCAGCGGCAGGTCGCCGATCTCGTCGAGGAACAGCGTGCCGCCTTGCGCATAGACGAACAGGCCGTCGCGCCCCGGGCCGCGCCCGGCGGCCGCGCCCTGGGCGTGGCCGAAGAGCTCCTGCTCGATGTGCTCCGGCGACATGGTCGCGCAGTTGACCGGCACGAAGGGGCCGCGCCGTCGCGGGCTGTTGCGGTGCAGGGCCAGCGCCGCGAGTTCCTTGCCGGTGCCCGACTCGCCGGTCAGCAGGACCGTGCTGTTCACGGCGGCCACGCGCTGCAGCGCGGCTTGAAGGCCCTTGATGGCGATCGAGCGGCCCACCAGTCCGTCGGCCTCCGGCGTGCGCTGGCGCAGCGCACGGCGCAGCACCCAGTTCTCGCGCTGCAGCCGCGCGCGCTCGAGGCCGCGACGTACCGCATTGAGGATCTGCGTGACGCGGAAGGGCTTGAGGATGAAGTCGCTGGCGCCCGCGCGCAGTGCCTCGATCGCGGTGTCGAGGTCGGCGAAGGCGGTGATCAGCACCACCTCGCCGGCATAGCCTCGCTCGCGGAGTTCGCGCAGCCAGGCGATGCCGTTCTTGCCGGGCAGGGTGATGTCGAGGATCAGCAGGTCGAAGCGATGCCGCTTCATCAGTTCGTCCCCGGCCTCGGCGTCGGGCGCGCTGTGCACCTCGCCGCAGCGCGTGGCCAGGGTCTTCTCGAGGAAATTGCGCATGCCGGCCTCGTCATCGACGATCAGCACGTGGGCCAGCGGCCATTCGGGTGGGGGCGGGATCGAGGGCATCGGCTCGGGCGCGAAAGAGGGCGCTACTGTCGCACAGCCGCTGCAACCGCCGCCGGCCATCGGCGAGATGTCCTCGGGCTTACCCGGGGTCCATGACCGCCTGTTGCGACAAGTTGTCGCGCCACCTCTGGGCGAAGTGCGTGCGACAGCTTGTCGCAGCGGCCCATGAGTGTTTGCGAGGGGCCGAAGCCCCTCGAAACGGCGGCATGCATGGCTAAGATATGCACACTTTTGCACAGGCCCTATGTCGGCCCGCACACAGGAGACCCCATGGACAAGCAGCAGCCCAAGCTCTCCCGCCGCACCGTATTCGCCGGTGCCGGCACCGCCGGCGCCCTGGCCGCCGTCGCTGCCCTGACACCCAAGGCGCCGGCGGAGGCCGTCGCCAGCGCCGCCGAGAAGTCGGCCGACCTCAAGACCACCGGATACCAGGAGACGCAGCACGTGCTGCGCTACTACCAGACCGCCCGGATCTGACCCCCCGCCCGGTTCCGAATCTTCCGCCGGGCCTCGCGCGCCCGCCGCTGCACGCACAAGGAGTTCCCATGCTGCTCACGCGCAAATCGTCGACTTCCGCCTCGCCGGCGGCCTCGTCGCTGGTGTCCAGCCTCGCCCGCGGTGTCTCGCGTGCGATTCCCACGATGGACCGGCGCTCTTTCCTGCGCCGATCCGGCCTCGGCGTCGGTGCCGGCCTCGCCGTATCGCAGCTGACGCTGGTGAAGAAGGCGCAGGCGGCCGATGCGTCCAACGCGGCTTCGGGCGACAAGAAGGTGTCGGTCAAGCGCACGGTCTGCGGCCATTGCTCGGTGGGCTGCGCGATCGACGCCGTGGTCGAGAACGGCGTGTGGGTGCGCCAGGAGCCTGTATTCGATTCGCCGATCAACCTCGGTGCCCACTGTGCCAAGGGCGCGGCCGTGCGCGAGCACGGCCACGGCGAGTTCCGCCTGAAGTACCCGATGAAGCTCGTCAACGGCAAGTACGAGCGCATCAGCTGGGACCAGGCGCTCGACGAGATCAGCGCGAAGATGCTCGAGCTGCGCAAGCAGAGCGGGCCTGATTCGATCTTCGTGGTCGGTTCGTCCAAGCACAACAACGAGCAGTCGTACCTGCTGCGCAAGTGGATGAGCCTGTGGGGCAGCAACAACTGCGACCACCAGGCCCGCATCTGCCACTCGACCACCGTCGCCGGCGTCGCCAACACCTGGGGCTACGGCGCGATGACGAACTCCTACAACGACATGCAGAACTCCAAGGCGGCGCTGTACATCGGCAGCAACGCTGCCGAGGCGCACCCTGTGTCGATGCTGCACATGCTGCATGCCAAGGAGACGGGCTGCAAGATGATCGTCGTCGATCCGCGCTTCACGCGCACGGCGGCGAAGGCTGACGAGTATGTGCGGCTGCGCTCGGGCACCGACATCCCGTTCCTGTTCGGCGTGCTGTACCACGTGTTCAAGAACGGCTGGGAGGACAAGAAGTACATCGAGGATCGTGTCTACGGCATGGACAAGGTCCGCGAGGAAGTCCTCGCCAAGTGGACGCCGGACAAGGTTCAGGAAGTCTGCGGCGTCGACGAGGCCACCTGCGCCAAGGTGGCCGAGATCATGGCCAAGAACCGCCCGAGCACCATCGTCTGGTGTATGGGCCAGACCCAGCACTCGATCGGCAATGCGATGGTGCGTGCCTCGTGCATCCTGCAATTGGCGCTGGGCAACATCGGCGTCAGTGGCGGCGGCGCGAACATCTTCCGCGGCCACGACAACGTGCAGGGCGCCACCGACGTCGGCCCCAACCCCGATTCGCTGCCCGGCTACTACGGCCTGGCCGAGGGCTCGTTCAAGCACTTCGCCAAGGCCTGGAACGTCGACTTCGAGTGGATCAAGAAGCAGTACGCGCCGGGCATGATGAGCAAGTCCGGCATGACGGTCTCGCGCTGGATCGACGGCGTGCTCGAGAAGAACGAGCTGATCGACCAGGACAGCAACCTGCGCGGCATGTTCTTCTGGGGCCATGCGCCGAACTCGCAGAGCCGCGGCCTCGAGATGAAGAAGGCGATGGACAAGCTCGACCTGCTGGTCGTGATCGATCCCTTCCCGAGCGCCACCGCGGCCATGGCGGCCATGCCCGGCAAGGCCGAGGACCAGAACCCGAACCGTGCCGTCTACCTGCTGCCGGCCTGCACGCAGTTCGAGACCAGCGGCTCGTGCACGGCGTCGAACCGGTCGATCCAGTGGCGCGAGCAGGTGATCGAGCCGCTGTGGGAGAGCCGCACCGACCACATGATCATGTACCAGCTCGCGCAGAAGCTGGGCTTCGCCAACGAACTGGTGAAGAACTTCAAGATGGTCAAGGGCAAGGGCGGCATGGAGGAGCCGGAGGTCGAGTCGATCCTCCGCGAGATCAACTCCAGCGTCTGGACCATCGGCTACACCGGCCAGAGCCCCGAGCGGCTGAAGGCCCACATGCGCAACATGAACGTCTTCGACGTGAAGTCGCTGCGCGCCAAGGGTGGGATCGACAAGGAAACCGGCTACAAGCTCGACGGGGACTACTTCGGCCTGCCCTGGCCGTGCTGGGGCAACCCGGACATGAAGCACCCGGGATCGCCGAACCTGTACGACACCAGCAAGCACGTGATGGACGGCGGCGGCAACTTCCGCGCCAACTTCGGCGTGGAACGCGATGGCGTCTCGCTGTTGGCGGCCGACGGTTCGCACAGCAAGGGCGCCGACCTCACCACCGGCTACCCGGAGTTCGACCACCTGCTGCTGAAGAAGCTCGGCTGGTGGGATGACCTCACCGACGCCG
>NZ_JBFXIO010000221.1:0-8565 GCF_050175855.1 Piscinibacter sp. | reverse complement strand
GACCAACCTCGTGTGCTGCAAGGTCGCGCACGACGTCTTCAACATCCCGACCACGATCGCGCGCATCCGTTCGCCGGAGTTCCAGAACGAGAGCCCGCTGATGGCCAAGGAAGGCTTCGCGGTCGACGAGGTGATCTGTCCGGAGGAGTCGATCACCCGCTACATCCGCAAGCTGATCGAATACCCCGAGGCACTGCAGGTGCTGGAATTCGCCGAAGGCGCGGTCAGCCTCATCGCGGTGCGCGCGGTGACCGGCGGGCCGATGGTGCGCCACGTGATCAGCGAGCTGCCGCAGCTGGTGCCGAACGTGGAGATGCGCTTCGTGGCGATCTACCGCAGCGACGAACTCGGGGTCGACCGCCAGGTGATCTGCGACGGCACCACCCGCATCGAGCCCGGCGACGAGGTCTTCGTGCTCGCCGCCACGCGAGACATCCGGCGCGTGCTGGATGCGCTGCGCCGGCGCGACGAGCCGGTGCGCCGCGTGATGATCGCCGGTGGCGGCCGCGTCGGCCTGCGCCTGGCGCGCGAGATCCAGGACGACTGCCGCATCAAGGTGATCGAGCCCAATCTGGCGCGCTGCGAATACCTGACCACGCAGCTCAGCGGCGACGCGCTCGTGCTGCAGGGCGACAGCACCGACGAGGAGCTGCTCGAGACCGAGAATGTGCAGGACACCGACCTGTTCCTGTCGCTCACCAGCGACGACGAGGACAACATCATGGCCTGCCTGCTGGCCAAGCGCATGGGCGCGCGGCGCGTGCTGGCGCTGATCAACCGGCGCGCCTACGCCGACCTCGTGCAGGGTACGCAGATCGACATCGCGCTGTCGCCGGCGCAGACGGTGATCGGCGAGCTGCTCGCGCACGTGCGCCGCGGCGACGTGGAGGCCGTCTATAGCCTGCGCCGCGGTGCCGCCGAGGCGCTGGAGGCGGTGGCGCACGGTGACCGCAAGTCGAGCAAGGTCGTCGGCCGGCGCATCGAGGAACTGCCACTGCCGCCGGGAGCGCAGATCGGCGCGATCGTGCGCACGGTGAACGACGCCGAGGTCTACAAGAAGGTCATCATCCCGCACCACGACACCGTGATCGAGAGCGACGACCACGTGATCGTGTTCGTGCCGAGGAAGCGCATGGTGCGCGAGATCGAGAAGCTGTTCCAGGTCAGCGCGACCTTCCTGTTCTGATGACCTCCCCACTTGCCGTCGTCGCCCTCGTCGGCCGGATGGTGGTGCTGTTCGCGCTGCTGATGCTGGTGCCGCTGGCCTTTGCGCTGTCGGAGCACGATCCGGCCGAGGACGCCTTCATCGTCGCCACGGCCCTCACCTTCGGCTGCGGGGTGATGATGAGCCTGGCCACGCGGCGCTTCCGCCGCGAGCTGCAGCCTCGCGACGGCTTCGTGCTGGTGGGGCTGACCTGGCTGGTGCTGCCGGCGTTCGGGGCCATCCCGCTGCTGCTGGCGATTCCCGGACTGAGCGTGACCGATGCCTACTTCGAATCGATGTCGGGCTTCACCGCCACCGGCGCCACGGTGCTCACCGGGCTGGACGCGCTGCCGCTGTCGGTCAACGTGTGGCGGTGCTTCATGATGCTGGTGGGCGGCCTGGGCATCATCGTGCTGGCGGTGGCCATCCTGCCGCTGCTGGGCGTGGGCGGCGCGCAGCTGTTCAAGGCCGAGACGGCCGGGCCGATGAAGGACGCCAAGCTCACGCCGCGCATCGCCGAGACGGCGCGCGGCCTGTGGGCGGTGTACTTCGTGGTCTCGGTGGCCTGCTTCTTCGCCTACCGCTGGGCCGGCATGAGCTGGGCCGATGCCTTCATGCACATGTGCACGACGATGGGCCTGGGCGGCTTCTCGTCACACGACCTGAGCTTCGGCTACTGGAACTCGCCGACCATCGAGGCGGTGGCCGTGGTGTTCATGATGCTGTCCGGCGTGAGCTTCGCGCTGTACTTCGTCGCCTGGAAGCAGCGTTCGCTGGGCGTGCTCTGGAACAACGTCGAGGTGCGCGCCTTCTACGCCGTGGTGATCGGCACGGTGGCGCTGATCTCGCTGTACCTCACCGTGAACCAGGTGTATCCGAGCTTCGAGGAGTCGCTGCGCCACACGGTCTTCCACGTGGTCTCGATCGCCACCACCACCGGCTATGCCTCTTACGACTATGCGCAGTGGCCATTGTTCGCGCCGCTGCTGATGATCCTGCTCGGCTGCTTCGCCACCTGCGCGGGCTCCACCGGCGGCGGCATCAAGATGGTCCGCATGATCCTGCTGCTCAAGCAGTCGTACCGCGAGCTGGTGCGGATCGTGCACCCGAACGTGGTCAATCCGGTGGTGATCGGCGGCTCGGCCATCAGCCCGCGGGTGATCCAGAACGTGATCGCCTACATGATGATCTACGGTGCCTCGCTGGTGGCGCTGACCATGCTGCTGCTGTTCAGCGGGCTGGACGTGGTGACCGCCTTCACCGCGGTGATCGCCTGCGTCAACAACATCGGCCCGGGCCTGGGCGAGGTCGGGCCGGCGGTGAACTACGGCGGGCTCACGAACTTCCAGACCTGGGTGTGCACCTTCGGCATGCTGCTCGGGCGGCTGGAGTTGCTGGCGGTGCTGGTGCTCTTCACTCCCCAGTTCTGGAGAGGATGACGCCGGGCTCAGGCGTCCTTCAGATAGCGCTCGTCCGACCAGCTCGCCAGCCACTGCGGCTTGAAGGCGACGAAGATCGCCACCAGCATGCCGGTGGAAAAGGCCTCGCCCCAGGCCATCAGCCAGTGGCCCAGCAGCACCGAGCCGATTTCGGTGCTTTGCGGCGCTGGCGTGAGGTGGGCCGACAGCGCGCCCGCGGCCATCATCGCCAGCGCGGTGACGATGAAGCCGCGGCCCAGGATGAACACGAAGGGGTGCTTGGGCAGCCAGCGGCGCGTGGCCAGGCCGATCAGCAGCGCGAACGTGGCGGCCACGATGCCGTTCCAGGCCAGGTGGTCCACCGCCTCGGCCCAGCCGATGCCGCCCAGCCAGGCGCCCAGCGCGGCAATCGGCACCAGGCTCAGCACCGCCAGCGGCCAGCCCAGCATCAGCACCATCAGGCAGGCGCCGGAGAGCTGTACCGCCACGCCGCCGGGCATCACCTTCTGCGCCGCCCACACCCAGGGCAGCAGCACCAGGCAGGCCAGCCAGGGATGCCAGATCGGCGCGCCGCGCAGCTGCCGCCACGGCCGCAGCGCGATCGCCACGGCCACGGCCACCACCACCAGAACCACCGAAAGACCCATTGCGACGATGCTATCGAGCAGGGTTGCCGACAGCATGACAAGGGTCAAGCAGCGCGGTAGGCTGTTCGCATGAGCCCGCTGCCGCGCCCGATCGACTTCTACTTCGACTTCTCGTCGCCCTACTCCTACATCGCGTCGGAGTGGATCGATGCGCTCGCCGCGCGTCACGGCCGCACGGTGAACTGGAAGGCCATCCTGCTCGGCGCCACCTTCCAGGCGGCCGAGCTGAAGAGCCCGGTGTCGTACCCGATCAAGCGCGAGTATTCGCTGCGCGACTTCGAGCGCTCGGCGCGCTTTGCCGGCGTGCCGATACGGAACCCCGACAAGTTCCCGATCCCGACCCAGAACGCGGCACGCGTGTTCTGGTGGCTCGCCGACCAGGACCGCGATCGCGCCACGCAGTGGGCGCGCCACTGCCTGCGCGCCTACTTCGCGCGTGGTGTCGACCTGAGCGATGTAGCGCAGTTGCGCGCTCTGGCCGACGACTTCGGCATCGGTGGCGACGCGGCCGAGGCGGTCTGGAACGACCCGGCCTGGAAGGCGCGGCTGAAGGCCGAGAACGAGGCGGCGATTGCCGCCGGCGTATTCGGCGCGCCCTTCTTCGTCGTCGATGGCGAGCCCTTCTGGGGCAACGACCGGCGGCCGCAGATCGAGCGCTGGCTGGAGAAGGGGCCGTTCTGATGCTCTCGCTGGCCGGGCAGCTGCGCATCCAGGCGCGGGCCAACCGGCTTGCCAACCGCCGCCTGCATGCGGCCATGGCCGCGCTGCCGGAGGCGGACTTCCACGCGCCGCGAGTGAGCTTCTTCCCCAGCCTCGCGGCCACGCTGAATCACATCCTCGCGGTCGATGAGTACTACGTCGGCGCGCTGCACGGTGACGCCGAACTGCCGCGCAGATACCGCGATTTCGCACCCGCGGCGACGCTGGCCGAACTGGCCGCACGCCAGCGAGCCAGCGACGAACGCCTGATCGCCTGGTGCGACGGGCTCGACGAGGCCGGCTGTTCGGCGATGGTCGACATGGACCGCGGCGAGCACGTGCAGCGCGACCGCGCCGCCCACGTGCTGTCGCACCTCTTCATGCACCAGACGCACCATCGTGGCCAGGTGCACGCGATGCTTTCCGGCACGACGGTGCCGCCGCCGCAGCTCGACGAGTTCCTGATGCCCAGCGACGACCGCTTCCGCGTGGCCGACATGGCGGCGCTCGGCTGGCGCGAGGCCGACGTCTACGGGTAAGTCGCAGGCGCAGTTGGCGCCCCGGGCGAGCCGGCCTCGATAGAATGCCAGATTGACGTTTACGTAAACGTCAACCAGCCGGCTGGTGCCACAGTCGGCCGACCCGTGGAGACCCCATGCCCGTTCTCGCTTCCAACCTCAGCCCCCGCTCCGAGGACTTCAAGGCCAATGCCGCAGCGATGCGCGCGCTGGTCGACGACCTGAACGCGAAGCTCGCGCTGATCGCCCAGGGCGGCGGCGAAGCGGCGCGCGCCAAGCACACGGCGCGCGGCAAGCTGCTGCCGCGCGAGCGGGTGGAGATGCTGCTCGACCCGGACACGCCTTTCCTCGAGGTGGCGCCGCTGGCGGCGCTGAACATGTACAAGGAAAAGGGCGGTGTCGATGCGGCGCCGGGCGCCGGGCTGATCGCCGGCATCGGCCGCGTGGCCGGCATCGAATGCATGGTGGTGTGCAACGACGCGACGGTGAAGGGCGGCACCTACTTCCCGATGACGGTGAAGAAGCACCTGCGCGCGCAGGAGATCGCGATGCAGAACCGCTTGCCGTGCATCTACCTCGTCGACAGCGGCGGCGCCAACCTGCCCAACCAGGACGACGTGTTTCCCGACCGCGAGCACTTCGGCCGCATCTTCTTCAACCAGGCCAACATGAGCGCCCAGGGCATCCCGCAGATCGCGGTGGTGATGGGCTCTTGCACCGCCGGCGGCGCCTACATGCCGGCGATGAGCGACGAATCGATCATCGTGAAGAACCAGGGCACCATCTTCCTCGGCGGCCCGCCGCTGGTGAAGGCGGCGATCGGCGAGGTGGTGAGCGCCGAAGACCTCGGCGGCGGTGACGTGCACACCCGCCTGTCCGGCGTGGCCGACCACCTCGCGCAGAACGACACGCACGCGCTGGCGATCGCGCGGGCGTCTGTCGCCAACCTGAACTGGCGCAAGGCGCACGAGCAGCGGCTCGCGCCGCCGCGGCCGCCGCTGTTCGACCCGAGCGAGCTGCACGGCATCATCCCGGCCGACCCGCGCAAGCCCTACGACGTGCACGAGATCATCGCGCGCATCGTCGACGGCTCCGAGTTCGACGAGTTCAAGGCGCGATACGGCACCACGCTGGTGTGCGGCTTCGCGCACATCGAAGGCATGCCGGTGGGCATCGTCGCCAACAACGGCGTGCTGTTCAGCGAGAGCGCGCTCAAGGGTGCGCACTTCATCGAGCTGTGCGGCCAGCGCAAGATCCCGCTGGTGTTCCTGCAGAACATCACCGGCTTCATGGTCGGCCGCAAGTACGAGAGCGAGGGCATCGCCAAGCACGGCGCGAAGATGGTCACCGCCGTGTCGACCGTCAACGTGCCCAAGTTCACCGTCATCATCGGCGGCAGTTTCGGCGCAGGGAACTACGGCATGTGCGGACGCGCCTACTCGCCGCGCTTCCTGTGGATGTGGCCGAACGCGCGCATCTCGGTGATGGGCGGCGAGCAGGCCGCCAGCGTGCTGGCCACCGTCAAGCGCGACGGCATCGAGGCCAAGGGCGGCTCCTGGAGCACCGAGGAGGAAAAGGCCTTCAAGCAGCCCATCCTCGACCAATTCGAGCACCAGGCACATCCGTACTACGCCAGCGCGCGGCTGTGGGACGACGGCGTGATCGACCCGGCCGACACCCGCCGCGTGCTGGCGCTGGCGATCAGCGCGAGCCTGAACGCGCCGATTCCCGAGGCGAAGTTCGGCGTGTTCCGCATGTGAGACGAGCGGCCATGGAGAACATCTACCTCACCCCCGACCACGAGACGCTGCGCGACCAGGTGGCGCGTTTCCTGGCGCGCGAGGTCGAGCCGTTCGCCGAGCAGTGGGAGCGCGACGGCTGCGTGCCGCGCGAGGTGCTGCGCAAGATGGGCGACGCCGGCTTTCTCGGCCTGATGTACTCGGCTCGGCACGGCGGCGCCGAAGCCGATGCGCTGACCAACCTGGTGTTCGCCGAGGCGCTGTCGCAGTCGACCTACGGCGGCTTCATCATCACCGTGCTCGTGCACACCGACATGGCCAGCCCGCACCTGCACCACGCCGGCAATCCGGCGCAGCAGGCGAAGTACATGCCCGGCGTGATCGCGGGGCGCACCATCACCGCGGTGGGCATCACCGAGCCCGGCGCGGGCTCCGACGTGGCCGGCCTCAGGACCACCGCGAAGCAAGACGGCGACGAGTGGGTGCTCAACGGCACCAAGCTCTTCATCACCAACGGCGTGCACGCCGATCTGTACTTCATCGCCGCGCGAACGGGTAGCGCACGCCACGCCATCTCGATGTTCATCGTCGAGAAGGGCACGCCGGGATTCACAGTCGGCCGCACGCTGGAGAAGACCGGCTGGCTGTCGTCCGACACTGCCGAGCTGGTCTTCGACGACTGCCGCATCCCGGCCGGCAACCTGCTGGGCGAAGTCGACAAGGGCTTCTACTCGGTGATGAAAAACTTCCAGACCGAGCGCATCGCGCTGGCGGCAATGGCCATCGGCCACTGCACGCGCGCGCTGGAGATGACGCTGGAGTACGTGCGCGACCGCCGCGCCTTCGGGGCCACCTTGTTCGACAAGCAGGTGGTTCGCCAGCGCCTGGCGATGCTCGACGCCAAGGTGCGCGCCGCGCGCCAGTACCTCTACCACTGCGGCTGGCTGGTCACGCAGGGCCGCGACGTGGTGCAGGACGTCTCTCTGCTCAAGTCGCTCACCGGTGAGCTGGTCAACGAGGTGGTGCAGGCCTGCCAGCAGTTCCACGGCGGCATGGGCTACATGCGCGGCACAGAAATCGAGCGGCTGTGGCGCGACGCGCGCATCCTGGCCATCGGCGGCGGCGCGACGGAAGTGATGCTCGACGAAGCGGCGAAGCGCTACTGATCGGATCCGCCATGACCACGACACTCGACGTCCAGCGAAGCGGCCCCGTGGCCCGCGTGTATCTCAACCGGCCCGAGGTCCGCAACGCCTTCAACGACGGCGTGATCGCCGAGCTCACCCAGACCTTTGCCACGCTGGGCGCCGACGCCACGCTGCGATGCATCGTGCTCGGCGGGCATGGCAAGGCCTTCTGCGCTGGCGCCGACCTGAACTGGATGCGCGCGATGGCGGGCTACAGCTGGGAGCAGAACCGCGCCGACGCGCAGGCACTGGCCGACATGCTGTGGACGATCTACAGCTGCCCCGTGCCGGTGGTCGGCCGCGTGCACGGCGACTGCTATGCGGGCGGGCTGGGCCTGGCCGCGGTGTGCGATGTGCTGGTGGCCGCCGAGGGCCTGCAGTTCTGCCTCAGCGAGGCGAAGCTGGGCCTGCTGCCGGCGACCATCGGCCCGTATGTCGTGAAGGCGATGGGCGAGCAGGCGGCGCGGCGCTGGTTCGTCACCGCCGAGCGTTTCAGCGCGGCGCAGGCGCACGCGATGGGCTTCGTGCACGAATGTGTGGCACCCGAGGCACTCGACGCCAAGGTCGACGAACTGATCGCCGCGCTGGTGGCCAACGGGCCGATGGCCGTGAGTGCCTGCAAGAAGCTCGTGCAGGATGTGGCCGGCCGCCCCATCGACGCCGAGCTGCGCGCCGAGACCGCACGCCGCATCGCCGACATCCGCGCCAGCGATGAAGGCCGCGAAGGGATCCAGTCCTTCCTGGCCAAGCGTGCGCCGAACTGGCTCGCCTGAAGGCCATGCAGGCGCTCGACACCGCACAGCTGATCGCCATCGCAGCCGCGCTCGGCTGGGCGAGCGGTATGCGCCTGTACCTGGTCGTGTTTCTCACCGGCATCGCCGGCTACTTCGGCTGGGTCGAGCTGCCGCAGGGCCTGAAGGTGCTTCAGCACCCCGCCATGCTGGGCGCGAGCGGCTTCATGCTGTTCGTCGAGTTCTTCGCCGACAAGATCCCGGGCGTCGACACGCTGTGGGACCTGGTCCACACCGTCGTGCGCATCCCGGCCGGCGCTGCGCTGGCCGCCTCGGTGTTCGGTGCCGATCAAGGCACCTGGGCGATGGCCGCCGCGTTGATGGGCGGCACGCTGGCGGCCACCAGCCACGTCGCCAAGGCC
>NZ_JBFXIO010000220.1:0-8587 GCF_050175855.1 Piscinibacter sp. | reverse complement strand
AGGTCCGATCTGAGGACGTGGTGCAGCCTCATAGCCTTCCGCGTCTTGTCTGCCGCAGCTTCCACCAGCCACCATCGCTCCATGTATCCGTCCAAGTGCTGATACGCGCGTAGCCCAAGCAGCTGAACCAGCTTCTTCATCCACGCCTCCCTGTAGGTTCGGCCGCATCCTGATTCGCGAGTCGAATCAGCACGTGGGCATGACAGGGTTGGTCCAAACTGCACCAGCACGCAAGGTTCTTGCCTTTCAACTCACCGAGCAGCTCTAGTGGACTTGTCCCCATTCTGCGGAGCCACGCCACGTGCTCTGCGTATCCGTTCCAGGCTTCAGGCAGATGCGCACTCGTCGTGGGGTTCCATATGCCTTTGACTGTGTCCTCGAAGAGCTCCACACACGTCCTTGCATCTCGCCAGCGCGAGACAAAGTGCGGATTGCCCCACCGACCCGGACGCGCAACGCTGACGGTGTTCGGTGGCATCTTCCACCCCTTCTTCCGAGAGAGCCTCACTCGCTCCGGCAAGTTGACTGCCTTCCGAAACTCGGTGGTGGATGTCCACGCCTCGCCCAATTCATCGTAGGTAGCCGACGCGATTCCCCAACTCTTCCCGATGTCGCGCCACACGCTACTGCGCAAGTTGCGACATTGCGCTCCGAGTAGCTGGAGCCGCCTCAGATCATGCCCGGCAGGCAATTCGTGCAGGAGCTGGAAGCGCTCGGTTGGTTCAGCCGGGCTGTTCGCCAGTACGGCCGCACCGTGTGTTGCTTGGCCGCTCTCTTGGGCACTCATTGACCACACCTCGCGCTCATCGCCGCACTCCGCCCGCTGCTGCCAGCCAGGTATCCAGGTCATTCAGCAGCGCCTTGTCGATCTCTACCAGCACCGACACTCTCGACTGCTTCCTCGACCACCAGCGAAGCGCCTCGTCGAGTTCCTCCGGGCAACCGGGCTGCGTATTGACCAGGTAACCGGACTCGATCTCGACCTCGCTCTGGTCGTCGATCGCGTTTTCGTCCCCGTCGAATGCCCGGCCATCGACCTTCAGCATTAGATCGTCGACATAGGTGCCGTCACGCGCATCCTCCGGACCCCACGCCACCGGATCGTTGTAGAAGCGCTTGAATTCGCGCCCGAGCACCTTCACGCCGCTACCTCGGCCGCCCGTTCCAGCGCCACGAGCTTCTGCTCGAGCCACTGCACGTAGCTCTTGCCGTCTGAGTCGGCCTGGTAGCGCTCATACAGCTTCAGCGACGCCGCGTCCTCGATCTGCAGGACGTCCACCTCGTCGGCCGGTCCGACGTACACGCTCTCGACCGGCTTGTAGAAACCCGCCTCCCGTGCCGTCAACCGGGCCACACCGCTCTTGTCGTAGTAGTTCGCCTTCTCGTACTGTCGGTTGAAGTCATCGAACTCGGTCAGGTCCACTGCCAAGCTGATGTACTCCTCCTCGTTGCGCATCACCGCGATCAGGCGCCCGCGCATCCCCCCCTCCAGGTACGACTCCTGGTCCTCCACGCGCTTGGTGAACGTCACCACCGGACAGATGCCGTCCATCACCAGCGCCGCCAGTTCCTTGCCCGTCATGTCGATCTCCCTTCGTTCGTGCCGCCGTCGCTCACAGCCGGAACAATGCCGGGTCCGTCAGCGCCAGTCCCGTCATCCGCGCACCCAGCCGCGTCAATGCCTCGTGGTACTTGCTCGAGAGGTGGTCGAGGCAGGCTTCATGCGCCAGCTCGTGCAGCAGCAGGTCGTTGATCGCCTCCAGGTCGCCCTCGAACCAGCGATGGCCGAGGCGCCCCAGGTTCAGCACCAGGCGCCTGCTGCCGTACGCCGCCGCGAATGGCCACGCCACCGTGCTCGTGATCACCACGTCGATCTCCACGCCGATCAGCCGCGGCGCCAGCCGTCGAGCGTAGGCCACGACCGCGGTCATTCGCTCGGTCCACTTCGACGGCTCCAGCATCTTCAGCGGCTCACCGTCCGGCGAGAACGGTTTCGGCGACGGAGTCACCTTGCCCGCCGGCAGGATGGCGCCCGCCTTGCGCATCACGTCCCACTCCTGCCGCGTGAGCTGCGATCCGTATACCAGCTGGTAGCCCTGCATGACCGCGATGTGGTTGGCCTCGGTGTCCGAAGGATCGAAGGCGACCCGCTTCTCCCCGAAGCGCAGCGCCGCCAGCCGATCCACGGTGCCTTCGCCGAGATCTCCTCCGTGCCGCTGCACCGCGTCCTTCACCCACGCCGAGTTCGCGTCGTCGGCTGCGAGGTCGGCAGCCATCGCCTCCAGCACTACCGCGCGCACCTTGGCCAGGTAGGCCGGCGGCACGCTGTCGCGATCCATCGGCAGTGGCACCTTCTGCTTCACGTTGACGTGGTAGCGGTCTCCCGTCACAGTGATTGGGATCCCCATCTCGAAGATCGAGCCTTCCTCGCCGTCCAAGGGTTCGTACACTTCCACCGTGGTCAGCCGCGTCGCGCGGCGCAGAAAGCCTTCCGCGTCGGCGATCTCCGTCGGCAGCGAGGCCTCCACCGTCCTGATCGGCCTGCGGCTGCGGATCATCTGCCCGTTGAACACGAGGCACACTCCCTCTGGCACCAGCAGGCGACGCACGGCCACCTCGCACTCGGAGATCTCTTCCGCCGTCATGCGGATGTGGCCCGTGAACACCGACCCGCGCTGGGTTTTCGCACCCGTGCGCCGGCGACCCTTCTCGTCGAAGATCACCGTACCGGTCGTAGACCGGATCTCGGCCTTGCTGCACAAGGCCAGGGTCATCTTCTCGCCGGCGTTGAAGCGGCCTCGCAGGCTCGTCTCACCGCCCTTCTTGCTCCGGGCGAAGAGCGTGAAGGCGTGGCTCAGGTCATCGAACCCTTCCGGAGCGTCGTCGCTCACCACCAGCAGCGCGTGCTTGCTGCCTGCGATCCGTTCCAGCGTCACGTCGATGCGCGTCGTCTGTTCGTCCAGGGCGTTCTGGATCAGCTCGTAGATCGCGAAGGCCTTGCCCTTGCGCTCGAGCACCCTCGACAGCCCTTCCTTGTCCACCGTGAACCATTCCAACGACTTCTCCTGTCCTATACCTTCTTCGCCGAAGCGCTCTGGTCATGCGGCCGATTCACCTCACCGCACCCATCGCAGTGCCACGTACCTGCGTGTCTGAGCTTCATCACGCCGCACTTCTCGCACGTCGGTGCCGTGAGCAGTTCTGCTTCGCCCCAGCCACGCGCCCCACCCGTCGTCCTGTTGCCGCGATGGCCAACCCCTCCGAACGTCCGGCGCGCGTCGTCGTGCCTTCTGTGTCCCATCGCCAGCGCCCTACGCCTCGATCAGCCCCTGGACCTGGCCGAAGCACGCAAACCCCTGTGCTTGCCGAAACCGGTTCGCGGCGCCGAGCACGTACTCGCCCATCAGTTCCGTGCACAGCCAAGGCCGGCCCGTCACCTCTGCAGCCTTGCCCGTCGTCATCCAGCCTCCGCACGGATCGACCACCAGGTCACCCGGCTCCGTCAGGAACTCGATCAGGAACTGCGCGAGCTTCAGCGGCATGGCTGCCCCGTGCGTGGGCAGACCTTGAGCGATTGCCTCGCGCCTCGCCGCTTCCTTGTCCGCGCAGCGGTGCGCGATCGTCAGCACATTGCCCGGGATGCGCCCCGGCGTCACCCGGCCGTAGCTTCCCGGCCGAAGGCGGTGCGCTCCATCACCGTAGCTCGTCGTGCGCTGCTCGCCACCGGCCTTCATCAGCGCCAACTGTCGCTTCGTGTGCGTCTCTAGAACCCTGCGGTTGTCCGAGCGCAGCAGCATCGGATCGTTCGTGAAGCAGTAGATCGGCTCGTACTTCGCGTTGAGCTGCTGCCGCGTCAGGCTGGCCCATTGCAGCGGCCCCGGCGGCTTGCTCGGGTTCTCCCACACCATCCGCTCCCACAGGTGCAGCCCCAGCCGCTGGCACAACGCGATCACCAGATGTTCGACGTAGAGCGACCTCGCCGGGCTTCCCTTCACGAAGATCTCGTTCGAGATGTTCAGTGCGATCGTTCCCCCGGGCACCAAGTGCTTCGCGACCGGTTCCAGCAACTTGCACGCCCAGTCGACGTAGGTCTCCACCGTCGGATTCCCGTAGGCTCGCGGCCTGGCCAGCGGATATGGCAGGCTCGACAGGCACAGCACGATCGGCTCGTCCAGCTTCGAGAAGACATCGCCTGCCGCGGCCCATAGCGCCACGCCCAGATCCGTGCTGAAGCCCACCAGCACCTTGCCTGGCAGCGCCGGCGTCAGCTTGCGCCGCCCCATCGGAGTCAGCCGCCAGTGGCCGCGTCCAGCACCCTCGTCCCGCTCCAGCAGCCCGAGCGCACGAAGCGTTTGCTGATGCCACCGAATTCGCCGCTTGACGGGGCTGTGCTGCTCGGCACTCCGTCCGATCGGCACCGTGCGCTCCAGATCCTCCGGCTCGACGCTCCCGCGTCGTGCCAGTTCCTTGTACAGCACCTGGTTGCTCATAGACGCGCCGCAGCCCGCATATGCTTCGAGCAGATCGTCGAACAGTTCCGCCTGCTTCATCGCGGCGCGTCCTCCGCGCACGCCACCGCTTCGTCCCGAAGCAGTCGCGCGGTGTGTCCCGCGTAGACTGACACCGCTTTCCTGTAACAGGCCAGCGGTCCCTTGTTGGCCTTCCACGAACGCTCCGCCTTCGCCTTGGCGTCTTTGCGCAGATCGTTCAGCAGGGCGCGCATCGCTGCACGCGCCTGCGGCGGCAGTTGCTGCATTTCTCGCACGCTGGCGAGCGCCATCAGCGGGGTACGCACCGCCGGGTCCAGTGACCGGTTCGTCCTCGAGCTCATGCGGTCACCGACTTCCCGCCCGTGTAGCGCCGCGCGTCGAGTTGCGCAGCGATCTCACGCGCCTTTGCAAACACCAGCTCCTGCTGCGACACCGATCCCTTCACCCGCACCTTCACCTTGCCGCGCTTTGTGCCTTTCCCCCCCGCCTTCGGCACCCACTCGAAGATGCCCACGCTGAATGTCTGCTGGCTCGCCCACGAGCCTGACCCCGGCGCACACGCCCCGTCGATACCATGGGTACCGGGCGTGCCGGATGCCATTCCCGTTCCTTTCATGCCCGTTGCCGCCTTGACGTTCAAGCCGACCGCAGGCGAACGTCGCCTCGCCGTGCGCTGCCGGCGATCACCGTCTGCTCCACGTTGCGCCGCGCCGCATCGCCCACCAGCTCGGCCATCGCAGCATCGGCACGCTGCCAGCCGTCACTGGATCCGACCCACATCTCGCCAGTCTCGGCGTCCACCGCGACCCACTTGCGCGGGGCCTTGGTGTTGATCGTGAGTCGCCGCACGTGTTCGTGCGACTCCACCTTGGCGCCATTCAGAAGAGTCCGTTGCCGCATGGAAACCTCACCTGGTACTCGAACCGTTGGCCCTCAGTCGGGCCGCTTGCAGAACGGGCTGTCGATGCCCGACCGGGGCAGCATCTCGCGCACCTCGGCCGCCCACTCGGGGTCGACACCGTCGGCCATCGCGGCATAGCCGCGCAGCGCTCCGGGCGCGAACACGTCTTTCAACTTCACGAGGAAGAACTCGTCTTGCTCACCGACGCGACCCCACTCCAGTGCCCCCACGTCTTCGAGCGTCTTCAGCGCCTGCTCGACTTCGGGGCTCCATCGATGGAATATCCCGGCGTGCCCGCACGTCTCGTTCAGCTTCCGCAGATTGATGACCGCGTACTTGCCAACGCCGTCCGTGTTTTCGTTGCGATCCAGCTTCATCGTGTCGTCCTCTGCTTTCTGATCTGTTCCCGTCGGCGGGACGGCGTCACCGGTCGGTCTATCCGCGCCTTGTGTGCGTATGCTTATATTAATCGAACCACGATCAAACGCAAGCAATTTCAAAGATTGGAAGAAGAAAGGCTCCGCACACATGGTGAGGAGCCTTCGGGTAAACATCTGCAATGACACGGCGCGTCCTTGTGGAACGCGATGCACCGCATCGTGCCGAGGGAACGATCGTCCCGGTTCAGCACGTCACTCCTCTGCTTTGGCTTCGAGCAAATTGCCCTCCACCAGCCGACGAAGGATCTGGCGATCCGCTCTAGCGACCTCCAGCTCCTTCTTCCACGATGCCGACCATTCGCCGGTGACCCGCGAGATGCGACCCACACAGCTCAGCACCCAACCTGCCAACGCACGAATGCCTGCCGTTGTCTTCGCGGCTACACCGAACGCCACCGTTGTGATGCCCACGGTCAAGGCCCAGTTCGCCACTCGTGATCTTCGGCTTGCGGCCAGCAGATAGCGCAGCAGCGCCTCGTTCTCGCGAGACGGCGGGTCGTTGAACCGGCCCTTGTGCTGTACCACCGTCCATCGGCTCAGGCTTCCACCGTGCTTCGACGGCGGCGCTCCCCGGGAGGACTCTCTCGCGATCTCCACCGTCGACCAGGTGCGCTTGTCGGTCTTGGACCCGCGCACGCGCAAGATACGGCTTCGTCCCGATCGAATCGCCGACGCATAGCCTCCGACGCAGTGCCCCATCGCAGCACCCTCTTCGCGAAGCTCCCAAGGCGTCAACAGTTCGCGGACCTCGAACTGCTCCAGGCCCTTGGGAAGCGCCGGCAGCGTCAATGGCGTGACGCCCAGAGGCAGCGACTCCTTCGCCTTCACCAGCGTGATGAGATCGGTCAGGCCTTCTTCGCTTTCGAGATCCTGGGCGCAGCCCAACGTCTCGATCACGCCGATGCTGCCGTCGCCATCGAATCGCTTGGCAACCCGCTTGATGCGATCGATCGTCGCGTGTTGCTCCGCCAGCGTGAGCCCGAGCATCATCCCAGCGAGCCTGCCGTGGTCCGTGACGAACTTGTTCACTCTCACCGCGACTTCCGGCAGAGCTTGTCCGTCCACGAAGCAATCACCCAGGATGTTGCCGTGTTCTTGCAGCGGTGAGCGTCGTTGCCTACCTAGCGCCTCTTGAACACTCGTCCACTTCGCCGACGCACTCGGCTTCTTTCGCAGTCGTTCTCCGTACACGACGCGCGGGCCAATCATCACGACAGCCTGGCCGATTCGGTCAAACCTCTTCTGGATCGAACCATCGATCGCGCCCTTGGGCCTCATCGTCCAGAGCGTCACCTCCGAACCGGGACCTGCGGAGCGCATCCAATCAGGCTTGCGCAGCACGTCGACCCAGCCGCTGTGCGTCTTCAGCAGCGTCCTGGAGTCGAGCTCAAAGTACGGCGCCCACCGACTGGCGTACTTCTCTGCCAGCTCGTGGTGCTTCTTGCCGAACTGGACGCTCAGGTTCTTGTCCTGAACCATCTCCGACAGATAGCGGCTCTCCGTCACACCCGCACAGATGGTCGCGGCCGCGTCCATGTCCGCGTACACGCCCTGCAGCTCGTCGAGCTTCTTGCACAGCCGGAGGAAGGTGTGCCACGGCGTGTGCACCATCGCGATCTCGATCTGGCGAGAAGCGAGGAAGCGCTCGAAGTGCCTGTCCCAGATCAGCTTGCCCGTTGCCAGGTCGACACCTACCCGAACGCAGTTCAGATCGAAGCTGCCGATCACGCGCGTTGCCGTGAGGCCGATGTCCTTCAGACCCTGCGACAGCGTGCAGTTGACGAAGTTCAGCATGCCCTGGCGGTTCACGGACTGAATCGCGTAGCCCTCCACGAGCTCGACCATCTGGCTCATGGCTCCGTAGCCATCCTGGCCGTTGCGCATGTAGCCCATCGTTCGACGGTCGGCCGTGTTGTTCGCGCGATCCTTCTTGACATCCCAGCTCGGCGACACCCGCCGGAAGATGTCGAGGTCGTTGTAGACCCCCGTTCCCTTGCGCCCCCACAGGTCGTCGACCGCCGAAGCGACCGCCTGACCCGCGAGAATGCCCGTCTGCGGCAACTGAGCGAACTGGCTCAGGTGCCGGACCACCTCGGTGCCCATTTCGGGGCGAAGTTGAATTCCCCTGCTCATGGTGACTCCTCGAAAAAGGCCCGCCCGGAATGGACGGTGTTCCTTGCTTCGAGGTAATGGCCTGCTCTTGAAGCGATTCGAGTCCGAGAGTAGCCGGCCAGAGCGTCATAACGACATGTCTGCGATTGCTCGTGGCGCCTGTTCGCGTGCGCCGTCTTCCCGATCAGCGGCGCCCCGCTGGCCGGGACACGTTCGCGACCGCGGCAATTCGTCCAGCGCAGACACCCATCGCAGAGCGCTGTCGATGTCTCGCAATCGGCGCCCCGTGAACTGCGGGCAAGGCATGCACCGGTCGGCTTCCACATCGGCACCTGCCAGTGCAGCGATAGCCTTCAACCCACGCCTTACGGCCACTGTCATCTTCGGCTTCATGGTCAGTCCCTCCTTCCTCCATTACGGTTCGAGAGACGGATTCATCAACCTACCGCCAGCTGGCGCAGGAGCCGCGCCTGCCCCCTAGAGCTGTTGTGCGACCCACCAATGAGAACAGCCACCGCAAAGGGTGGCTGTAGGGTTGAAAGAAGGCATCGGAAGATCATCCCGATGCTGAGAGCATGGCTGCCGCACGTCGACGGACTTCCTGCTCGATCTCGACTGGGTGACGCACGACATCGCGTCCGTCG
>NZ_JBFXIO010000219.1:0-8591 GCF_050175855.1 Piscinibacter sp. | reverse complement strand
CCACGACGAGTCCACGAAGGTGTCCATCGTGTCGGTCTCGCGGCGCGCCGGTTGGCCGCACTTCGGGCAGGCGACCTTCAGGAAGCCCTCGCACTTGTTGAGCGGGTTGCCCGAACCGTCGGGGATCAGGTCTTCCGGCAGCACCACCGGCAGGTCCTTCTCGGGCACCGGCACGGATCCACAGTCATCGCAGTGGATGATCGGGATCGGCGTGCCCCAGTAGCGCTGGCGGCTGATGCCCCAGTCGCGCAGCCGCCAGGTGGTCTTCTTCTCGCCCAGGCCCTTGGCCGCGAGCGCCTTGGCCACGGCATCCACCGCCTGCGCGTACGTCAGGCCGCTGTACAGGTCGGAGTTGACCGTCACGCCGCGCGTCTTGTCGGCGTACCACTCCTGCCAGTGGTCGTAGCTGAAGTGCGGCTCGCCGTCGACATGGATGACCTGCAGGATGTCGATGCCGTACTTCTTCGCGAAGGCGAAGTCGCGCTCGTCGTGGCCGGGCACGCCCATCACCGCGCCGTCGCCGTAGCTCATCAGCACGTAGTTGCCGACCCAGACGGGAATCTTCTCGTGCGTCAGCGGGTGCTCGACCACCAGCCCGGTGGGCACGCCCTTCTTGTCCTGCGTGGCCAGCTCGGCCTCGGTGGTGCCACCGGCCTTGCACTCCTCGAGGAAGGCGGCCACGGCGGGGTTCGAGGCGGCCGCGTGCAGCGCCAGCGGATGCTCGGGCGCGACGGCGCAGAAGGTCACGCCCATGATGGTGTCGGCGCGCGTCGTGAAGACGTACAGCCGCCCGCCGCCGATCGGCGCACCATCGCTGCCGCGAATGTCGTGCGGGAAGGCGAAGCGCACGCCCTCGCTCTTGCCGATCCAGTTCTCCTGCATCAGCTTCACGCGCTCGGGCCAGCCGGGCAGGTGCTGCTGCACGTGCTCGAGCAGTTCCTCGGCGTACTGGGTGATCTTCAGGTAGTAGCCGGGGATCTCGCGCTTCTCCACCGGCGCGCCCGAGCGCCAGCCGCGGCCGTCGATCACCTGCTCGTTGGCCAGCACGGTCTGGTCGACCGGATCCCAGTTGACCACCTGTGTGCGGCGCTCGGCGATGCCGGCCTCCAGCATCTTCAGGAACAGCCACTGGTTCCACTTGTAGTACTCGGGCGAGCAGGTGGCGACCTCGCGGCTCCAGTCGATGGCCAGGCCCATGGCCTGCATCTGGCCCTTCATGTGGGCGATGTTGTCGTAGGTCCACTTCGCCGGCGGCACGCGGTTCTTCATGGCCGCGTTCTCGGCCGGCAGGCCGAAGGCGTCCCAGCCCATCGGCATCAGCACGTTCATGCCCTTCATGCGCAGCTGGCGCGTGAGCATGTCGTTGATGGTGTAGTTGCGCACGTGGCCCATGTGCAGCTTGCCGCTGGGGTAGGGCAGCATCGAGCACGCATAGAACTTCGCCTTGCGCGGATCCTCGGTGACGCGGTAGGCGTCGGCGGCGGTCCACGCGGCCTGGGCGGCGCGCTCGATCTCGGAGGGCTTGAAGTCGGGGCTCATGGGCGGGCGCTGCGGCGCTTCTGCAAAGGCGATCGATTATAGGAAGCGCCCCCTCGTGGGCGCCCTCCCCACACCGCTCGGTGCCGGGCTCAGCGCGAAGGGGCTTCGGCGACGAAACCGACGCGGCTCAGGCCGCCTTGCTGCACCATGCCGATCAGCTCGGCCACGCGGCCGTAGGGCACGCTGCGGTCGGCGCGCAGCTGCACTTCGGTGGCCGGGTTCAGGCGCGCCGCGTCTGCCACGCGCGCACGCAGGGTCTCGTCGTCGACCGGCGCGCCGGCCACGAACAGCTGGCCCTGCGCGTCGATCGCCAGCTCGATCGACTGCGGGGCGTCGCTCGGCTGCGTGCCTTCGGCGCGCGGCAGGTCCAGGCGCAACGCCGAGCTCATCAGCGGCGCGGTGATCATGAAGATCACCAGCAGGACCAGCATCACGTCGATCAGCGGCGTCATGTTGATGTCGCTCATCGGCTGGGGGCCGGAGCTGCGCTCGAGGCGGCCGAACGACACGTCAGGACTCCTCGGCGGTGGCGGTGAACATCTCGCGCAGGTCGTGCGCGAAGCCCTCGAGCTCGGCCTCGCAGGCACCGACGATCTTGCCGAAGACGTTGTAGGCCAGCACCGCGGGGATGGCCACCGCCAGGCCGGCAGCCGTCATCACCAGCGCCTCGCCGACCGGGCCGGAGACCTTCTCGATGGTGATCGCGCCGGCCGCCGAGATGGCGACGAGCGCGTGGTAGATGCCCCAGACCGTGCCGAACAGGCCGATGAAGGGCGCGGTGCTGCCGATCGAGGCGAGCAGCACTTGGCCGTACTGCAGCTGCGCGAGCACGGCGTGCAGCGCATCGCGCAGACGCCGGGTGAGCTGCGAGGCCAGTTGCCCGCGCGACTCCAGCGTGCCGGCGCGGGCACTCGCCGTGGCGGCGGCCAGCAGCGGCCGCAGCGCCCCTTCGCGGTCGAACGCGGCGAGCTGGCGCTGACCGTCCTCCAGCGTCGGCGCGGCCCAGAACGCCGGCACGGCGCGGGCGATGTCGTGGCGCACGCGGCGCAGCAGCCAGGCCTTCCAGACGATCAGCACCCAGGCGGCCACCGACATGAGCAGCAGCAGCACGGCGACGCCGCGCGTGATGAGGTCGCCCTGCTCCCAGAAGTGCTGCAGGCCGCCCATGCGCCTACGCGAGCCCGAGCACGGCATCCATGCCGTACAGGCCGCTCGCCTTGCCGGCCAGGAAGCGCGCCGCGCGCAGGCTGCCCTGTGCGAAGTTGGCGCGGCTGGTGGCCTGGTGGCGGATCTCGACGCGCTCGCCGGTGCCGGCGAACAGCACGGTGTGATCGCCGACGATGTCGCCGCCGCGCACGGTGGCGAAGCCGATCGACGACGGGTCGCGCTCGCCGGTGATGCCTTCGCGGGCGTACACGGCGCAGTCCTTCAGGTCGCGGCCGACCGCCGCGGCCACCACCTCGCCCATCTTCAGCGCGGTGCCGCTGGGCGCATCCACCTTGTGGCGGTGGTGGGCCTCGATGATCTCGATGTCGTAGCCTTCCTTCAGCGCCTTGGCCGCGACCTCGAGCACCTTGAGCACGACGTTCACGCCCACGCTCATGTTCGGCGCCAGCACGATGGCGTTGGCCGCGGCGTAGGTGGCGATCTGCGCCTTCTGCTCGTCGGACAGGCCGGTGGTGCCGATGACCGCCTTCACGCCCAACTCCCGGCAGGCGGCCAGGTGGGCCATCGTGCCCTCCGGCCGGGTGAAGTCGATCAGCACCTGCGCGCCGGACAGCCCTTCACGCAGGTCGGCGGTGATCTTCACGCCGCTGCTGGCGCCGAGGAAGGCGGCGGCGTCCTGGCCGATGGCGGGGCTGGCCGCGATGTCGAGCGCGCCGGCGAGCACCATGTCGTCGGCGCCGCGAACGGCCTCGATCAGCATGCGGCCCATGCGTCCTGAGGCGCCGGCCACCGCCACGCGCAGCGCGCTCATCGCGGGCTCTCCAGCGGCGGGTAGCTGCGCGTCGGGCCGAGCGGCTCGGAGGCCGGTGCGGCGGGCTTCTCGGGCACCGGCAGCGCCTTGACCTGCTCGTCGGTCAGCGCCAGCACCGGCGCCTTGCGCGAGGTCTTGAAGGTGTCGATCGAGGCGACGAACTCGCGCTCGGCGGGCAGTTCGCCGCTGGTGTCCAGGCTCTTGAGCGCGTCGCCCTCGAACAGGGCGACGATGCGGCGCAGCTGCGGTTCGGCACCCTGGCGCCGGATGGTGAAGACGTAATCCCAGCGGTCGCCGTGGAAGGCGTCGGCCAGCAACGGCGAGCCGAGGATGTCGCGCACCTGGGCGCGCGACATGCCGGGCTTGACCAGCGAGACCTGCTCCTTGGTGACGACGTTGCCCTGCACCACCTCGACGCGGTAGGGCGTGATCACGCCGAGGATGTTGTCGGAGGACTGCAGCGAGGCGCAGCCCGAGGTGGCGAGCGCGGCGGCCAGCAGGCACGCGGCGCGGCGGAAGGCGAAGGGCATGGTGGCTTTGGGGCCGCGCGCCGAGGGCGCGCCAACCTCGATATGATCGCCGGATTCTAGCGTTCGGCATCGTCCGGGCCGACCCCACCGCGTGCTGCCATGACCCATGCCGACGAGCTGAAGAACAGCGGCCTGAAGGCCACCCTGCCGCGCATCAAGGTGCTCGAGGTCTTCCAGAAGGGCCTGCAGCGCCACATGAGCGCGGAGGACGTCTACAAGCACCTGCTCACCGAAGGCGCCGACGTCGGCCTGGCCACGGTCTATCGCGTGCTGATGCAGTTCGAGCAGGCCGGCATCCTCTCGCGCAACCACTTCGAGGCCGGCAAGGCGGTGTTCGAGCTCAACGAGGGCAAGCACCACGATCACCTGGTGTGCATGGACTGCGGCCGCGTCGAGGAGTTCTTCGACGCCGAGATCGAGAAGCGCCAGAAGGCCGTGGCCGTCGCGCGAGGCTTCGAGCTGCAGGACCATTCGCTGGCCCTCTACGCGGTGTGCACCAAGAAGAACTGCCCGCATCGAAGCAGGTAGGGCCGGCGCCGGGCCGCCCCAAGCCGGACGGCGCCCCTTGGGGGCAGGAGCGAAGCGACTGGGGGGCTCGGATTACTCGGAAGCCTTGAGCATCGCCTTCTGGTGGCGCTCGATGAACTCCTGGTAGGTGTCGATGCCGCGCAGCTGCAGGATGGTGTTGCGCACCGCGGCTTCCACCAGCACGGCCAGGTTGCGGCCGGCGTCCACCGCGATCACCGCCTTGCGCACCTGCACGCCGAGGATCTCCTCGTACAGCGGCTCGTAGGGCAGGCGCTCGAACTCGCGGTCCATCGTCTCCTTGCGCACCAGGTGGACGATGAGCTTCAGCCGCATCTTCCGCCGCACCGCCGTCTCGCCGAAGATGGCCTTGATGTCCAGCAGGCCGATGCCGCGCACCTCGAGCAGGTTGAGCAGCAGCTCCGGGCAGCGCCCTTCCAGTGCGGTCTGCGAGACGCGGTAGAGATCGACCGCGTCGTCGGCCACCAGACCGTGGCCGCGCGAGATCAGTTCCAGCCCGAGCTCGCTCTTGCCCAGGCCCGATTCGCCGGTGAGCAGCACGCCCAGGCCGAGGATGTCCATGAACACGCCGTGGCGCGTGGTGCGCTCGGCGAAGTGCTGGCTCAGGTAGCCGCGCACCACGTCGATCACGTGGCCGGCGGACTCCGCGGTCGAGAACAGCGGGATCTCGGCGCGGTCGCACATGGCGACCAGCTTGTCGGGCGCCACCTGCGCGTCGGCGACGATCAGCACCGGCGGCTCGAGCGTGACGATGCGCGAGATGCGGCGCTCGGCCACCTCCGGGGTCGCCTCGTTCAGGTAGGCCACCTCGCGGCGGCCGACGATCTGCACCCGGTACGGGTGGATGTAGTTCAGGTAGCCGACCAGGTCGGCGGCCGACTGCGCGTTGCGCACCGCGGCCTCGTCGAAACGCCGCTCGGGGTGGGCGTGACCGGCGATCCACTCCCACTGCAACGCCTGCCGGTGCTCCTCGAAGAGCGCCTCGGCGCTGATGACGCTGGGCTTCACGGGGGTGTGCTTCGCGGCGGGGCCGTCAGGCCACCGACTTCAGCGGTTCCCAGTTGGAGATCAGTTCGTGCACCTTGGCCGCGTCGGTCTCGGTCTTCAGCCGTTCGCGCAGTTCGCGGTCGGACAGCATCTCGGCGATCTCCGAGAGGATCTCCAGGTGGCGCTGCGTGGCCGCCTCCGGCACGAGCAGGAAGATCAGCAGCAGCACCGGTTCGTCGTCCGGGGCGTCGAAGGGGATCGGCTGGCGCACGCGGATCACCGCGGCCAGCGGGTTCTTCAGGCCCTTGATGCGGCCGTGAGGGATGGCCACCGCATGGCCCAGGCCGGTGGAGCCCAGCCGTTCGCGGGCGAACAGGTTGTCGGCGACGATGGCCCGGGCGATGGCGTGCTGGTTCTCGAACAGCAGGCCGGCCTGCTCGAACACGCGCTTCTTGCTGGTGGCGTCCACGTCCACGAGCACATTGCTGGCGGGCAGGATGGCGGCGAGGCGATTCATCGGTGATTCGTTCGACCCCGCGGCTCGTGGCCGCGGCAGCCTCTGGGCAAGTGGCGAGTGACGGGATTATGAAGTCGCGTGCCGAACAGGGTCTCGTCCGCAACGCGACATGAGCGACATTCTGCGCCTGCTGCTGCGTCGCAGCAACGCGCGGCATCCCTGGTTCACGGGCGTCAGCGTGCCACGGGCATGAAAAAGCGGCCCCTCGGGGCCGCTCGGTTCGCAGCCAGGCGCCTCAGGACGCCGACTGCTCAATGCGCTTGGCCGCCACGTGGTGGTGGTCCTGCACCTTGTCCTTGTGGCGGCAGACCTGCCGGTCCAGCTTGTCCATCAGCATGTCGATGGCGGCGTACAGATCCTCGTGGGACTGCTCGACGAAGATGTCCTTGCCCTTCACGTGGACGGTGACTTCGGCCTTCTGGCGGCGCTCCTTCTCCTTCAGCTTCTCCACTGACAACAGCACGTTGATGTCCACCACCTGGTCGAAATGGCGGGTGACGCGATCCAGCTTGGTGAGCACGTACTCTCGAAGAGCCGGTGTCACTTCGAGGTGGTGACCGCTGATCGTCAGGTTCATGTGTACTCCTTTCACGGGGGTGGGGGAGGCCGGGAAGCGGGAATTCGGGAGGTGGGATGGGGCGGACGCCGCGCACATCGGGCCGGAACCGTCAAACCCAGTGTGCTCCCGTTCCCCGGGCCTGACAAGCCAACCACACCGCTGTAAACGGATTGCCGCGCACGAGGGCGATGGCCCTCGAAACGGGCCTCTGACTCCGTGCTTTCCCCGGGCTGCCGGCCGCTGCGCGCGTGACGGGTGCCACGAAAGTCGCGCCGTCAGTGGGTGGACTTAAATGCTACAAATGATTAAAGTGCTCTCACGGAGTGGCCAAAATGCACGCAACACTGTCGGAATTGCTGGAAAATCTGCAACCGGGCATGCTCTGGTTGTCCCGCGACGGTCTGGTCCGGTTCGCCAATACCCAGGCCGTGGCCAAGCTGCGCCTGAACACCGGCTCGCGCGTCCAGGAGCCCACGCTGATCAATGCCGTCAACGGCACGGTGATCGAGCAGAGCGCCCGCGTGGTGACGATCAGCGGCCAGCCCGCCGGCCCTGGCGAGCCCGCGCCCGAGCTGCGCTGCAAGGTGCTGCCCGGCCTGTCGCGCGACGACGCGATGGTGCTGGTGACCGACAGCGCCGACGAACACGCGGCCGTCGGCTTCGACAACCTGATGATGGTGATCCGCTCCGACCTGCGCGACCCGCTGCGCGAGCTGAACAGCGCGTTGCTGATGGCACGCAACGACCGCGACGTGCATGCCCTGGACGCGCTGTGCGACCAGGTCGACGAGGTCACGCACGTGCTCAACAAGCTGATCGACCTGGCTGCCGTGTGGGGCAGCGAATCGCTGATGGCCAACGACCGCATCGAGCTGTGGCCGCTGCTGCAGCAGGCCTGGGCCAAGGTCGAGCCGCTGGCGCGCTCGCGCAACCTGAAGGCGCGCTTCACCGCCCAGGGGCCGAAGACGCAGCTGGCCGCCATCTACGGCAGCGAGCACTGGCTGCTGCGCGTATTCGTCGAGTGCCTCGAGGCGGCGATCCGCGCCGCGCGCCCGGGCGGCATGCTCGACATCGAGCACCGCCAGATGGGGCCGCGCGCGCTGATCGTGCTGCGCGACAGCGGCGCCTTCGTCGCCGCCAAGGCCGAGTCGACGCCGATGGAGTCCGGCGGCTCTCGCGCCGCCACCGCAACCCAGGCGGCGCGGCTGGCCTCGCGCGACATGATCGGCCTGAAGCTGTGCCAGCAGATCGTCGCCCAGCACGGCGGCCAGCTGCGCGAGGAGCACGACGACGGCCAGCGCAACTTCCTGATCGACCTGCCCACCGGTGCGCCCTTCCGCAACGAGGCCACCGCGATGGACATCGCGCAGGCCCAGGTCTACGCGCGCGACCTCGCCGCCCTGATGGCGCGCCGGCGCGACAGCCGCGCGGCCCAGACCCCCTGATCCCCCGAGAGGAATGCACCATGAAGAAGATCCTGATCGTCGAAGACCAGCCGGACATCCGCAAGCTGATCCGCATGACGCTGGAGTTCGAGGACTACGAGATCCATGAGGCCGCCGACGGTGCCTTCGGCCTGCGCATGGCCTCGGCCGTCGGCCCCGACCTGATGCTGCTCGACGTGATGATGCCCGGCGAGCTCGACGGGCTGCAGGTCTGCCAGCGCATCAAGTCCGACGACAAGCTCAAGCACATCAAGGTGGTGCTGCTGACCGCCCGCGGCCAGGCCCGCGACCGCGAGGCCGGGCAGCAGGCCGGCGCCGACGACTACCTCGTCAAGCCGTTCAGCCCGCTGCAGCTGATCGAGACGATCGACCGCCGGGTCGCCACGGCCTGTGCGCCGCAGTCTCAGACCCGGACGCACCGATGCTCGCCCACACCGCCGCCGACACCGACAGCGCCTACGCGCCCCTGGGCCTGGCCGACCCGGCCCAG
>NZ_JBFXIO010000218.1:0-8598 GCF_050175855.1 Piscinibacter sp. | reverse complement strand
TTGACGAGGCAGGTGCAGGCCTTGCACACGTCCAGGCCGCAGCCGTACTTCGGGCCGGTGATGCCGAGCCTGTCGCGCAGCACCCACAGCAGCGCCAGGTTCGCCGGCGCGTCGACGCTCACCGGCTGGTTGTTGACGGTCAGGTTGTAGATGGGCATGGGCTCGTCTCCTCAGGCGGTGGGGGGTGCAGGAAGCTGGCCGGCCGGCGTGGGCACGTAGGCCGGCTGCGCATTGAGGGGGAACCTGCGCGGCTTGCGCCCGGTGGCGCGCGCGTAGGCATTGGCGATGGCGCCTGACGGCGCCGACATGCCGACCTCGCCCATGCCGGCGATCGGGTGGCCCACGTTGGGCATGATGATCACCTGCACGTTCTTCGGGAAGTCGCGCATCTTCGCGAAGCGGTACTGGTTGTAGCTGCCCTCCTGGATCAGGCCGTCCCTGATGGTCAGGCCAGCGTTGAGCACGAGGGAGATCGCCTCGGCCAGGCCGCCGAGCGCCTGCTGCTCGATGCCCGACGGGTTGATCGGCTTGCCCACGTCGATGACGATCGTCGCGCGGGTGACCCTGCAGTTCGCCGGGTCGCGCGCATCGAGCTCCACGATGCAGGCCGTGAAGGCGCGCGACTCCATGTGCACGCCCACGCCCTGCGCGAAGCCCGGCGGCATGGCCTTGCCCCACTGCGCTGCGCCGGCCACACGCTGCAGGACGGCCTGCGCGCGGGGCAGGCGCAGGAACTCCATGCGGAAGTCCACCGGGTCGCGCCCGAGCTTCGCGGCGATCTCGTCGACGATGATTTCCTCGACGGTGCGCGACGGCATGATGTGCACCGAGCGGTAGGACACCGTCGGCAGGTCGATCGCCACCGGGAAGATCTGCTTGGAGCTGACGCCGAAGTTGTACGGCGAGGCCACCATGGTCTTGAAGAAGAACTGCTCGTAGCCGAGGTTGCCCACCGTCTGCTGCACGCCCATCGGCAGCGAGCCGCCGAGCGCGGTGCCGATCTCGCCGTAGCCGTGGCGTGCATCGAGCCGCACCAGACCGATGTTCTGCTGGTAGCTCAGCACGTTGCCCGGGCCGAGCAGGCTGGGCGGGATGAGCGTGGCGCGTACCTTGTGCACCTGCGGCGGCCGGCTGCGCGTGTGGCGGATGTCGTCGCTACGGTGGTACATCAGCTTGCAGGGCAGACCGGTCAGCTTCGAGATCTGCGCAGCCACCTGCACCGGGTCCCAGAACAGTCGGCGGCCGAAGGCGCCGCCGCTGGGGATGACGTGCGCCTTCACCGCCGTCTGCGGCAGCCCGAGGTCGGCGGCGATCGCCTGCAGCGCGACGATCGGCGTCTGCAGGCCGGCCCAGATCTCGCAGCTGCCGGGCTTCACGTCGACGATCGCGCACTCCACCTCCAGCGGCGCATGCGATGCGGCCGGGAACTCGAAGTCGGCGTCGATCGCGATCGTGCCCAGCGGCGCCGGCAGCAGCGGCGGCAGCGCGGCGTAGAGGGCCGACTTGATCGCGGCGTCGGACAGGCCCTTGTTCGGCCCGTCGCCCCAGGTGATGTCGAGCGCGCGGCAGGCGTCCCAGGCCTGGCCGAAGGTCTCCGCCATCACCGCCACGCCGGGCGGGATACCGACCACCGTGCCGCCGCCGGGGATCACTTCCACCGCGATCACGCCGGGCATGGACAGCACGGCAGCGCGGTTGTTCACGCTGACCACCCTGCCGCGGATTTGCGAGGGCATGCGGCACATCGTCGGCTTGGCGCCCGGCACGTCGATGTCCATGGTGAACTTCTTGCGGCCGGTGACGATGTCCAGCGCGTCGAGCTTGCGCGTGGCCTTGCCGATCACGCGGTACTGCGCCGGGTCGCTCGGCGCGCCGGCCTGCGGCGGCAGGCCCGCCTTCAGGCGCGCGGCGGTCACCATCGCCTTGATGAAGGGCTCGAACGAGCGGATCGTCGACGAACCGCCGGTGAGCTGGTTGAACACCAGCTCGGGCTGCGCGTCGGCCGACAACACCTTCACCTTGTCGAGCGTGACGCCGGCCTCCTCGGCGATCATCATCGCCAGCGCGGTGCCGATGCCGGTGCCCTGCTCGAGCCGCGGCATCTCGAAGGTGTAGACGCCGTCGCTGCCGAGCGAGAGCTTCACCAGCGGCATGGTCGGTGCGCTGGTCTGCACGATCGAATCGGCGACGTCGTAGTTGTCGACGGTGTCCGGCGGCGTCAGCGGCAGTGGCGCAGCCTGCGCGCTCGACGGCGCCAGCGCCAGGCCCGTCGTCACCGGCGCGGTCGCCGCGGCGGTCAGAACGCTGCGGCGCGTGACACCCCGTGACGGCAGATCATCCTTGCTCACCTGGTCGGCAAGCCCATGCTCCGGATCTCTCATCGCTGTCTCCTCGGTGCTGTGGTGGCGACGACGATGCTGCACGCAAGCGTGATCCGGAGTTGTCGTCGCGACGACATGCCTGACGTGTGTGTCGGTCTGCGACGAGCGCTGGGTGTTTCCCCGATGCATCCGGCAGCCGCGCGCGCGCGTAATGCGCTCCTCGGGGAGCCGAGTGCAAGGCCGCGCAGATGGCCGAGCGTGAGCCGGATCGCGATGCAGACCCTGGAGACGATGTTGCGCGAGAGCCTGTGGGCCAAGGCCCTCGATGCCGAGGAGATGGATCGCGTGCTGCGGGTGGCGTTCGAGCGCCGCGTGGGCATCGGCGGTTATGCCGTCAAGCAAGGCACCCCCGCCGATCACTGGATCGGCGTCATCGACGGCCTGGCGAAGATGTCGGTCTCGCAGCCCGACGGGCGCGTCTCGACCTTCACCGGCGTCACCGCCGGCGGATGGTTCGGGGAGGGATCGCTGCTGCAAGCCGGCCGCTGGCGTTACGACGCGGTAGCGGTGCGCGAGACGCGCCTGGCCTGCGTGCCGCGCCACCTCTTCGAGCAGCTGGTGTCGAGCAACTTCGCGTTCAACCGCTTCCTGCTCGAGCAGCTCAACGCCCGGCTCAGCCTGTTCATCGGCCTGGTCGAGTTCGACCGCCTGCTCGGGCCCGATGCGCGCGTCGCGCGTTGCCTGGCCAGCCTGTTCGACCCGGCGCTGTACCCACGCACCGAGCCCTTTCTGCAGCTCAGCCAGGAGGAGATCGGCCTGCTCGCCGCCGTCTCGCGCCAGCGCGCCAACGAGGCGCTGCACGAGCTGGCCCGGCGCGGCCTGCTGCGCGTGGAGTTCGGCGGCGTGACGGTGCTCGACCTGGCCGGCCTGCGCGGCTACTGCGGAACCGCCGAGCCGGCGCGCGCCGTCACGCGCTGCATGAACACGTCGAACGCGACGATCAGGCCCGCGCCGAACGCGACCACGATCACCAGCACGCGGAACTCGTCGCCATAGAGCAGGCCGTGCATCCGCTCGAAGCGGTTGGCGGTGGTGCACACCACGTCGGCCGCGGCCATGCCGGTGTAGTGCATCGCGCACACCGCCGCGGCCATCACGAAGGCGGCGGCCACGCGATGCAGCGTGCGGCGCACGTGGAAGGCCAGCCACAGCGCGGCCGTCGCGGCGGCCACCGCGATCAGCACCGCCGCCAGCACGACGGCCCAGTTCCAGTCGAGGTAGCCGCCGAAGCTCATCGAGGCCATGCCCATGAAGTGCATCACCGAGACGCCCAGCCCCGCCACCGGCCCGGCCACGGCCAGGCGCTGGTACGAGAAGCGCGCGCTGGCCATGTAGCCCAGTGCGAAGGCCGACACGCCCACCGCCACCGCGAGCGACAGCAGCGTGCCCGCCAGGCCGTAGCCGACCGCCATGCCGGTGTCCCAGGCGAGCATGCCGAGGAAGTGCATCGACCAGATGCCCACGCCGCCGAGGGCCACGCCGGCGAAGGCGGCGTTGAGCCGGTTGACGCCGCCGCGCTCGCTGCGCACCAGCGTGCTGGCAGCCAGCGCCGCGTAGGCACCGAAGGCGGAAATGAGGAACGAGACGACGACCAGGGTGAGGTCGTAGGTCGGCAAGAGAACTTCCTGGACTGCCATGACTGCGCTTCCGGTGTGGAGGAGGCGCGATTGGAGCAGCGGTGGCGCAGCCGTGCGGGCCCGCCTCGAGCGCGGCCCTGGGCCGCGCTCGGTCTTGCGTGCAGAGCGCACGATGACCCGCGAAGCGCCTGACGGCGTGGCGCGGACCTGATGCCTGCGATGACAGATGAGCGCGACTGAATCGCGCTTGAAGCGGAAACCGCTCAGCCGTCCTGCCGCGCCGCCTCGGCGAGCTTGACCAGCGCGTGCAGCGTGCGGTTCACCGGCGTGGCCACGCCCAGTTCGGCACCGCGCCGCGCGATGAAGCCGTTGAGGTGGTCGATCTCGCTGGGCTTGCCACGCGCGAGATCCTGCGCGGTTGACGACATCTGCGCGGGCATGGCCGGCGCGAGCTTGTCCATCGCCTGAAGGCAGGCGTCGAGATCCAGCGGCTGGCCGTCGGCATGGGCCACCGCCACCACCTCCTCCACCACCTCGCGCATCACCGTGCGGATCTCGGGCAGCGCGGCCATGCGGCCGTACGGCTGCTGCGCGATCGCCGAGATGGCGTTGTAGGCGCAGTTGAGCATCAGCTTGCGCCACAGTTCGCCCATCACGTCGGCCGACACCACCACCGGCACGCCGGCCGAACCAAACAAGGCGGCCACCGCCTGCAGGCGCGGCTGCAGCGCGGGCTCGGGCGAGCCGATCACCAGGTCGCCGCGGCCGAAGTGCGCCACCGTGCCCGGTGCCGGCATCGCCGTGGCCACGTAGACCACCGAGGGCACAACCGCGCAGCGCACGTGGCGGGCGGTGGTGGCGGCGTTGTCGACGCCGTTCTGCAGGCTCAGCACCAGTGCGCCGGCATCGAGGTGCGGCGCCATCTCGCGCGCCACCGCGTCGGTGTCGGGCGACTTCACGCAGAACAGCACCAGGTCGGCGCCGCGCACCGCGGCGATGTCGCTCGCGGCATCGATCGCCACACGCTCGGTCGCGCCCTTCATCTGCAGCTGCAGGCCGTCGCGGCGGATGGCTTCCACATGCGCCGGCCGGCCGATCAGCACGACGCGGTGGCCGGCGCGCGCCAGCATGGCGCCGAAGAAGCTGCCGACGGCACCGGCGCCGACCACGGCGATGGCTCGAAAGTCGCTGTGTGGGGTCATGGCGCCGCAGTATGACGCGGCCAGGCAGGCGCCGCTAAGCTGCGCCGCCATGGATCGCAGACGTTCCCTGATCGCGCTGTCTTCCCTGCTCGCCCCCGCCTGGGGCATCGCGCAGCAGCAGCCGCAGCCTCTCGTGCTCGGCACCTCCACGGCCGGCGGCGGCTTCGCGCTGTACGGCGAGATGCTGGAGCGCGTGCTCAACCGGCGCAGCGGCCGCACGCTGCTGCAGGCCCGGCGCACGCGCGGCACGGCCGAGAACCTCGAGCTGCTGGAGCGTGGCGCGGTCGACGCGGCGCTGATCCAGGGCACCGCGGCCGGCGAGGTGCTGGCGCAGGGCGCGGCCAGCGGGTTGCGCATCCTCTTCGCGATGTACCCCAGCCCCGGCATGCTGGCCGTGCCGTCCGCTTCTGCCGCGCAGCGGCTGGAAGACCTGCGCGGCCGGCCGGTGGTGTTCGGCGTGAAGGCCAGCGGCCTGGTGACGCTGGCGCGCCAGGTGTTCGACGGCATCGGCCTGGACATCGACCGCGACTTCGAGGCGATCTACGTCGAGCAGGCCGCGCAGTCGCCAGCGCTGGTGGTCGAAGGCCGCGCCGAGGCGCTGTGGGGCGCGGGCGAGGGCTGGCCGGGCTTCGTGCGGCTGGCGCAGTCCGCCGGCGGCGCGCGCTTTCTCGGCCCGTCGCCCGAGCAGATCCCGCGCATCCGCGCGAAGTACCCGCTGCTGCAGGCGATGGACGTGGCGGCGGGCAGCTACCCCGGCATCGCCGCGCCGCTGCCCACCGTCGGCTCGGTGAACTGGATCCTCGCCCGCGCCGACCTCGATACGCCCCGCGCCACCGCTTTCGTGGCGGCGATGCGCGAGGCCGCGCCGGCGCTCGCCGCCGAGCTGCCGCAGGCCGCCTTCAGCACGCTGGCCAACACCCTGGCCAGCGCGCCTTCGGCCGAGCTGCTGCACCCGGCACTGCGCACTCGCTGAGCCGGCGCGTGTGAGTTAGGCTGTCGGCGACAACCCAACGCCGCCTGCCGATGAACGACACCCTCGCCACCCCCGACGTCCGCAAGCCGAAGATCAAGCAGCCGCCGGTGCTGTTCGCCAAGACGCAGGCGGTGATCGCCAAGCTCTCCGAGCGGCTCGGCGGCCCGCTGGTGAGCTACTGGAACAACCCGCGCGGCTCGGTCTGCCACTCCGACGTGCTGGCGTTGTACGACGTGCTGGGCCGGCTCGGGCACCACGACACCATCCACCTGTTCATCAAGTCCGACGGCGGCAGCGGCCAGGTCTCGCTGCGCCTGGTGAACCTGCTGCGCCAGCACTGCCGGCAGCTGGTGGCGCTGGTGCCGCTGGAGTGCGCCTCGGCGGCGACGATGATCGCGCTCGGCGCCGACCGCATCCTGATGGGCCCGACCGCCTACCTCACCGCGGTGGACACCTCGCTGAACCACGCGCTGTCGCCGGTGGACCGCGACAACGAGCGCGTCAGCGTCAGCCTCGACGAGCTCACCCGCGTGATCCGCCTGTGGCGCGAGCAGCAGGGCGACACCGCCGAGAACCCCTACCGCTCGCTGTTCCAGTACGTGCACCCGCTGGTGATCGGCGCGGTCGACCGGGCCGAGTCGCTGTCCATCATGCTGTGCCGCGAATTGCTGGCCAACCACATCTCCGACGAGGCCGCGGCCGAGCGCATCGCCACCACGCTGAACTCGAAGTACCCCTCGCACAGCTACCCCATCCTGCTCGACGAGGCGGTGAAGATCGGCCTGAAGGCCGAGCGCATGCCCGCCGACGTGAACACGATGCTGCTCGAGCTGAACGCGCACTACAGCGAGATGGGCCAGAAGGCGACCACCGACTTCGACGAGATCCGCGCCCACGGCAACGAGATCGTCAACATCTGGGAAGCCGCCAACACGCAGGTCTTCTACCAGCAGGACAAGGACTGGTTCTACCGCGCCGAGGAACGCCGCTGGATCACCATGAACGACGAGAGCGGCTGGCGGCGCATCGAGCGCGTGGGCGGGAAGATCCGCCGCACGATGCTGCACGTGGCCTGAGGCGGCCCGCGATGGACGAACGCGACGACGCCCTGCGCAGCCTGCGCCGGCTGCTCGACGAGCGGCCGGTGGCCTCGCTGGCCACCCTGCACGGCGGCGAGCCGGCGGTGTCGATGGTGCCCTTCGTGCTGCGCGACGACAGCGGGGTGCTGCTGATCCATGTCAGCGCGCTGGCCACGCACACGCGCGACATGCAGTCGCACCCGCGCGTGAGCCTGATGGTGATGGCCGAGCCCGACGCCGCGACGCCGCCACAGGCCTTGCCTCGCGTCACCCTGCAGGCCGAGGTGCGCATGCTGCCGCGCGAGGGCAGCGACTACGAGCCGGCGAAGGCCGCCTACCTGGCACGTTTCCCCGATGCAGCGGTCACCTTCGAGCTGGCCGACTTCTCGCTGGTCGAGCTGACACCGACCTCGGCACGCCTGGTGGCCGGCTTTGGCCGCGCCCACGCGCTGGTGGGCGAACCGCTCGACGCCTGGCTGCGCTCATGAGCGTGACGCTGCGGCTGGAACCGCTGGGCGTGACGCTGCCGGTGGCCGAAGGCCAGAGCCTGCTGGAGGCGGCACTCGCCGCCGGCATCCGCCTGCGCAGTTCGTGCCGCAACGGCACCTGCCGCGAGTGCATCGCCAGGCTGGAGGCCGGCGCGGTGCGCTACCGCGTCGAATGGCCCGGCCTCTCGCCCGACGAGCGCGACGCCGGCTGCGTGCTGCCCTGCGTGGCGCTGGCCGAGGGCGACGTGGTGCTGCGTCAGCCGTTCCACGACGCCGTGGCGTCGGGCTCGATGCCGTAGCGTGTGATCGCCTCGGCGCAGACCGACGCGTCGACCGCACCCTGCGCACGCAGCGCCGTCAGCGCGGCCAGCACGACGTGGTGGCGGTCCACCTCGAAGAAGCGTCGCAGCGCCGCGCGGGTGTCGCTGCGGCCGAAGCCGTCGGTGCCCAGCGCGGTGAAGGGCGCGTCGAGGTAGGTGCCCACCAACTGCGGCCAGGCACGGATGTAGTCGGAGGCGGCGATCACCGGCACGCTGCCGGACAGGCAGCGCTGCAGGTGGCTGATGCGCGCCGGCTCGGCCGGGTGCAGGCGGCTGTGGCGCTCGACCTCGCGCGCCTCGCGCGAGAGTTCGCTGAAACTGGTGGCACTCCAAACCTCGACCTCGACGCCCCAGTCGGCGGCGAGCAGTTCGGCGGCGGCGATCACCTCGCGCAGGATGGTGCCGGAGCCGACCAGGCGCACGCGGCCCTTCGCCTTGCCCTTCACGTCGTGCGTCGCGAAGCGGTACAGGCCCTTGACGATGTCGCCTTCCACGCCCGCCGGCAGCGAGGGCTGGGCGTTGTTCTCGTTCATCAGGGTGACGTAGTAGAAGACGTCTTCCTGCCGCTCCATCATCTG
>NZ_JBFXIO010000217.1:0-8609 GCF_050175855.1 Piscinibacter sp. | reverse complement strand
TGCCGCGCGACGGCGGCATGGCAGCGGTGTTTGCCGAAGAGGCACGCGTGCGCGAGGCGCTGCGCGGACACGAGGCGGTTCTCTCGGTGGCGGCCACCAACGGCCCGCAGAACACGGTGATCGCCGGGCGCAGCGACGCGCTCGCCGCGGTGCTCGCCGAGCTTGGCGCGGCGGGCGTCGAGACGCAGGTGCTCAAGGTGTCGCACGCGTTCCACTCACCGCTGATGGATCCGATGCTCGACAGCTTCGAGCGCCTCGTCGCCGCCACGCCGCGCAGCGCGCCGCGCATCGGCGTGCTCTCCAATCTGAGCGGCCGGCTCGTCGGCGAGGAACTGACCGAGCCGGGCTACTGGCGGCGCCACGTGCGCGAGGCCGTACGCTTTGCCGAATCGATCGACACCCTGCAGAAGGACGGCTATCGCCTCTTCCTCGAGATCGGGCCCGCGCCGGTCCTGCTGGGCATGGCACAACGCTGCGAGACGAGCCCTGACAGTTCCTGGGTGGCCTCGTTGCGCAAGGGCCGCGACGACCGTGCCGCGATGCTGGAAGCCGCGGGCGCGTTGCACACGCTCGGCGTGCGCATCGACTGGCCTGCCGTGCTCGGCGCCGACGCGAGCCGCCGCCGCGACGTGCTGCCTCGCTATCCGTTCCAGCGCGAACACTTCTGGCAGGACCTGCACGGCGGCGTGGCGGCGCGCCACGCGCTGCAGGCGCTGGGCCACCCGCACCCGATGCTCGCTGGCACACTGCCGAGCCCACTGCCGCTGCTGTGCGCCGAGATCGGCATGCCGAGCCATCCCTGGCTGCGCGACCACCGCATCTTCGACTTCACCTTGTTCCCCGGCACCGGCTACCTCGAGCTGGCGCTGGCCGCCGCACGCGAGCTGCCCGGCGCACCCGCGATGGCGGTGCGTGGCCTGGAGATCCGCGAGGCGCTTCGGCTGCAGGACGACCAGTCGGTCGAACTGCAGGTGGTGATCAGCGCGGAGGCAGACGGAGCGCAGCAGGTTCAGGTGCACAGCCGCGCCAGCGACACGGATCCATCACCCTGGCGGCTGCATGCCCTGTGCACGCTGGCACCCATGGACGCAGCCGCCGCCCCGGGCGAACCGCTGGACACGCTGCGCGCCCGCCTGCGCACGCGCGTCGACGCCGCCGACTACCAGGCCCGCCTGACACGCCAGGGAGCGCACTACGGGCCGGCGTTCCGCGGCCTGGTCGAGATCTTCCGCGAAGGCGGCGAGGCACTCGGTCGTGTCGAACTGCCCGAGGCCCAGCGTGACGATGCGGCGGCGATGTCGCTGCACCCGGCGCTGCTGGACGCCTGCTTCCAGCTCGTCGGCGCCGCGCTCGACTGGTCGGCCGACGATGGCCGCGAACTGTGCGTGCCCACCGGGCTCGGCGAATACCGCCTGCTGCGCCCCGGCGCGGCCGCCGGCTGGTGCCATGTGCGCGTGGCCGCTGCGGCCGACGATCTGGACCTGTTCCGCGCCGATCTCCAGCTCCATGGCGACGACGGATCGGTGGTCGCGCAGTTGCAAGGATTGGAACTGCGGCGCACCACCCGCGCCGCGCTGGAGCGTGTGCTCGGCGGCGGCGCGCCGCGCGACTGGCTGTTCGAGACCACCTGGCCGGTCCACGACGACAAGTCCGCGACGGCGCCGCTGCCCGGCGGTCACTGGCTGCTGCTGGCCGATGAAGGCGACGGCGTGGCCGACGGCCTGCAGGTCGAGCTCGAGCGCGCGGGCGCGCGGCCGGTTCGTGTCAGTGCCGGCACGGCGCTGCGCACCGACGGCACGGTCTGGACTCTCGATCCGGAGCGTGCCGACCACTGGCGCATGCTGCTCGGCAAGGCAGCCTCGGCAGGCACCGGGCTGGCCGGCATCGTCGTGCTGTGGCCCGCGCAGGCGCACGCTGCACCGGCGAGCGACATTGCTGCGGTGGAAGCTGCACAGCGTCGCCTGCTGGCACGCTGCCTGGCCCTGGCACAGGGGGCCGCAGACACGTCGGCGCGCCTGTTCTTCGTCGCGCGTGGCAGCCAGTCGGTTGCCGGTGAGGTGCCGGACCTCGTGCAGGCGCCCGCCTGGGGCCTGGCAGGCGTGCTTGCCGCCGAACTGCCGGCACTGCGCTGCGCGCGCGTCGATCTCGACCCCGCCGCGGGCGCGGACGCGGCCGCCACGCTGTTCGACGTTCTGCGCCATGCCGGCGCCGAGGACCGCATCGCCATCCGCCAGGGACGCCGACACGTTGCGCGGTTGACGCCGTCGACCGCGCCGCCGGCGCAAGAGCGGTCGCTGTGCCTGGAGATCAGCGAGCGAGGCACGCTGGAGAACCTGGTGCTGCGCGAGTCGCCTCGCCAGCCACCCGCTGCGGGTCAGGTCGAGATCCGTGTGCAGGCCACGGGCCTCAACTTCCGCGACGTGCTGAATGCACTGGGCATGTACCCCGGAGACCCCGGTCCGCTGGGCAACGAGTGCGCCGGAGTGGTCAGCGCCGTCGGGGCAGGCGTCACCGACTTCCGGCCCGGCGACGCCGTGGTCGCGATGGTCGACCGCAGCTTCGCCACCTGGGTCACGGCGCCCGCCTCGCTCACCGCCCTCAAGCCGGACAGCCTCGGTTTCGCCGAGGCGGCGACGGTTCCCGTCACCTTCCTCACGGCACAGTACGCACTGCGTGATCTCGCCCGCATCAAGAAGGGCGATCGGGTGCTGATCCACGCGGTCACCGGCGGCGTCGGCATGGCGGCGCTGCAGCTGGCCCTGCGCGCCGGCGCCGAGGTCTTCGGCACCGCCGGCACGCCGGCCAAGCGTGCGCTGGCCAGGGCATTGGGCGCACACCACGTGGCCGATTCGCGCTCGCTGAGCTTTGCCGACGATGTGAGACGCGCCAGCGAGGGCCAGGGCGTGGACATCGTGCTGAACTCGCTGGCCGGCGATTTCATCCCCGAGAGCCTGAAGCTGCTTCGACCCGGCGGCCACTTCGTGGAGATCGGCAAGACCGGCATCTGGGACGCCGGGCGGGTCGCCGCCGAGTTCCCGGGTCGTCACTATCACCCACTCTACCTGGGCGAAATCGCCGCCGCACGCCCGCTGTTCGTTCGCGGCATGCTCGAGGAGATCCTTGCCGACATCGCCAGCGGTTCCTTGTCGGCCCTGCCGATGCGCTGCTACCCGTTGGCGCAGGCGGAGCAGGCGTTCCGGTTCATGGGCCAGGGGCACCACACCGGCAAGATCGTCATCACGCAGACGCCGGTGCCGCAGGTGCACGGCGATGCGAGCTACCTCGTCACCGGAGGGCTCGGCGGCCTCGGTCTGGCCTGTGCACAGTGGCTGGCCCGCGCCGGCGCGCGGCACCTGGTGCTGCTCGGCCGCCGACCGCCTGGCGACGCGGCGCAGGCGGCCATCGGGGCCCTGCGTGACGGCGGCTGCGTGGTCGAGGTGGTTGCCGGGGACGTGGCCGACCGCCATGTCGTCGACGCACTGCTGCAGCCTCGCGCCGGCACGCCGCCGCTGCGCGGCATCGTCCATGCCGCCGGCGCTGTCGACGACGGCCTGCTCGCCGAACTCGACCTGTCGCACTTCGATGCCGTCATGGCGCCGAAGGTGCGCGGCACCTGGAACCTGCATGCCGCCACGGCGGGCCGCGCCCTCGACTTCTTCGTCACTTTCTCCTCCGGCGCAGCGCTGCTCGGCTCGCCCGGCCAGGGCAACTACGCCGCCGCCAACGCCTACATGGATGCGCTGGCGCACGCGCGCCGGGCGCAGGGCCTGCATGCGCTGAGCATCAACTGGGGCAGTTGGTCCGAGGTGGGCATGGCCGCGGCGGTCGACCTGCAACACCGTCGTCGCTGGGAGGCCATGGGCCTGGCAATGATTGCGCCGCAGGACGGCGTGCACATGCTCGAACAGTTGCTGCGTGCCAACCGCCATGCGCAGGCCGCAGCACTGCCGCTGGTGCGCTCGCGGCTGGGCAGCGACCTCAGTCCGTTCTTCGCGCTGCTCAAGCCATCGGCACCGCAGCCGCGACCCGGCGTGGCGGCGGCGCCGCCGACGGCGCCGGTCGACATGCGCCCTCGCCTGGCCGAGGCCGGATCGCCGGCGGAGCGACGCAGCCTGATGGCGGAGTTCCTCGCCGGCCAGGTGGTCAAGGTGCTCGCCCTGCCCGGCTCCGTGGCCGTGGACCAGCAACGCTCGCTGATGGACCTGGGCATGGACTCGCTGATGGCGATGGAACTGCGCAACCGCATCCAGTCGGCCACGGCGCTGCGCGTCGCCGTGGCGGACCTGCTGAAGGGGCCGAGCATCGACAGCCTGGCCGACGACCTGCTGCAGCAGTTCGATCCCTCGCGGGCCGGCGCGTCGCACGAGGCGGGCGCGGCCACAGCCGCCGGCTGGGAGGAAGGCACGCTGTGACCGCTTCCGCCGCGCAGCCCTTCGTGCTGATGCTCGTCTTCGCGACGGCCTGGGTGCTGCTCGAGGAAGTGGTCGGCGCACGCCTGCAGGCGCACTACCCGCTGCTGCAGATCGTCTGGTGCCGCTATGCCGCTCACCTGGCCATCCTGCTCGTGCTGTTCGGCTGGCGCGAGCCGTCGCGGCTGTGGCGCACGCGTCGGCCGGTGTACCAGTGGGCGCGTTCGCTGCTGATGCTGGTCATGCCGCTGAGCTTCGCCCTGTCGCTCGGCGCCGGGCTGGACGGTGCCGCAGTGTGGGCGCTGTTCTGGTGTGCGGCGCCGCTGCTGATGCTGGCCGGCGCACGCTGGTGGCTCGGCGAACCGGTGCCGGTGCTGGCCTGGGTCGCGGCAGCGGCGGGCGGCATGGCGGCGCTGCTGCTGTTCTCGCCGGCGCCGCCGCCGGATTTCGCGCGGCTGCTGCTGCCGCTGGCGATGGCCTCGTCGTTTGCCGTCTATGTGCTGATGACGCGCGGATTGCGCTCCGAGGATGTGCGCGCGAACCTGTTCTACACCGCCTTTGGCGTGTTCGTCGTGCTGACACCGTTCATGCCGTCGATGTGGGTGCCCCCCGGCATTCATGACGTGCTGGTGCTGGTGGCCATCGGGGCGGTCGGCCTGCTGTCGCTGATTGCCCTGGACCGCGCCGCGGCGCTGGGGCCGCTCGCCTTGAGCACCCCCGCGCTGACCGCGCACCTTCTCGCGTTGATGGCCGTCGGCTGGGCACTGGAAGGACATGCCCCGACGCGCCGGGCCGCAGTTGGAGGATTGATGCTGATCGGTGTGCTGTGGTACTTCTGGCGGCGACACGCCTCGGCCGCCGCCGGCGTGCCGCCACAGGCTGTAGAAGAAGGAACAAGGTGAACATCGGGGCGTTGATCGAACAGCTCGAAGCGCAGGGATTCGAGTTCTGGCATGAAGGCAACCGGCTGCGATTCCGCGGGCCGCGCGGCGGACTGGACGCCGAGCAGCGCGCGGCGCTGTCGTCCGGGCGCGACGCGGCCATCGCCTGGATGCGCGAGCGCGAGCGCCGGCAGGTCTTGCACGCACCGCTGTCGTACGGGCAACGATCGCTGTGGCTGGTCCACCAGGAGCACCCGGACAGCGCGGCCTACAACGTGGCCTTCGCCGTGTCGGTGCGCTCGGCCATCGACCGCCGCGCGCTGGCCAGCGCTCTGCAGGCGCTGAACGACCGGCACGCGGTGCTTCGAACCCGCTACGTGCTCGACACCGGCCGTCCGGTGCAGCACATCGATGGCGAAGCGACGGTCGCGCTGGACTGGTTCGCGCTGCCGGGATGCGACGACACGACGCTGCGGCACAGCGTCGAGGCGGACTACCGTCGCCCGTTCGACCTCGAGCGCGGCCCGGTGTGGCGCACCAGCGTGTTCAGCCGCGGCGACGACGACCATGTGCTGATGATCTGCGCTCACCACATCGCCGTCGACGGCTGGTCGCTGCTGCTCATGCTCGACGAACTGCGCCAGTTCTACGCCGAGCAGACCGGCGGCGCGGCCGTCGCACTGCAGCGCCCCGAGCAGAGCTACGTCGACTACGTTCGCTGGCAGGCCACGATGCTGGAGAGCGAACCGGGACGGCGGCTGGCCGAACGCTGGATGTCGCGGCTGGCGGCACCGCGCGCCGAACTCGAGCTTCCGGCCGACCACCCGCGCCCGGCGCGCAAGTCGACCCGGGGTGCAACACTCGACTTCCACCTGGAGCCGGCGCTGAGCGACCGCCTTCAGCAACTCGCGCGTGACGAAGGCACGACGCTGTTCGTGATCCTGCTGGCGGCGTTCAAGGTCCTGCTGTACCGGTACACCGGCACCGACGACGTGATCGTCGGGACGCCGACGCTCGGTCGCGACCAGGGCGCCTTCGACCGCACGCTGGGCCACTTCGTCAACCCGGTGCCGTTGCGCTCTCGACTCGGTGCCGCACTGAGCTTCCGCGATCTCGCGCATCAGATCCGGCAGACCCTGCTCGATGCGCTCGAAGACCAGGAGTACCCGCTGGCATTGATGGTCGAGACGCTGCACCCGGTGCGCGATCCGAGTCGCTCGCCCCTGTTCGAGACGATGTTCGTGCTTCAGCGTTTCGAACAGTTCCGTGACCTCAACGAACTGCTCTCGGCAGGACCGGACGCCGGCTTCAGCGACTTCGGCGGTCTGCGCGTGCGCCCATGGCCGCTTCAGCAGCAGGAAGGGCAGTTCGATCTCGGTCTCGGCCTGGTCGAACGCGAGGGCCGGCTCGGCGGAGCGATCAAGTACAACGCGGACCTGTTCGAGAAAGGAACGATCGACGCGGTCGCCGGCCACTACAGCGAACTGCTGCGAAGCATCACCGCCGACCCGTCGCAGGCGATCGGGCAGCTCGGGATGCTGGGTCGGGCCGAACGCGAGGCGCTAATCGCCGGGGCGGGCCGTGACCTCGCAGCGTTGCCTGCACAGACCCTGCATGCCCGCTTCGAGGCGCAGGCCGCCTTGCGTCCGCACGCCACGGCGCTGAGCTGCGACGGCGAGCGCCTGGACTACGCCGAACTGAACCGCCGCGCCAACCGCGTGGCCCACCGCCTGCGCAGCATGGGCGCGGGCCGCGGCACGATCGTCGCGTTGCTGGCCGAGCGCTCGATCGAACTTGTCACCGGTCTACTGGGCATCCTCAAGGCCGGCGCCGCGTATCTGCCGATCGACCTGTCCTACCCTGCGGATCGGGTCGAGTTCATGCTGAAGGACGCGGCCGCGCCGGTCATCGTCACGCAACGGCCCTTGCTCGAGCGATTGCCGGCGCACGAGGCTGCCGTGCTGTGCCTCGACGACGCGTCGCTCGATTCGGCGGATGACGGCAATCCGGACGTGTCCTGCGGCCCGGACGACCTGATCTACGTGATCTACACATCGGGCTCGACCGGCCAGCCCAAGGGCACGCTGCTGACCCACCGCGCGGTCGACCGGCTGATGAGCGCCACCCAGCCCTGGTATGGCTTCGGGCCGGACGATGTCTGGACCCTGTTCCATTCGGTCGCGTTCGACTTCTCGGTCTGGGAGATCTGGGGGGCATTGGCGCACGGGGGACGGCTGGTGGTCGTGCCCTACCTGGTCAGCCGCTCGCCGCAGTCCTTCCTCGAGCTGATCCACGACGAAGGCGTGACGGTGCTCAACCAGACACCGTCGGCCTTCCGCCAGCTGGTGCAGGCGGACGTCGCCACCGGGCCGGCACGCCAGAGCCGGTTGCGCTACGTGATCTTCGGCGGCGAGGCCCTCGAGTTGCAGAGCCTGCGTCCATGGTTCGACCGGCATGGCGACGCCCGTCCGTTGCTCGTCAACATGTACGGCATCACCGAGACCTGCGTGCACGTGACCTATCGGCCGATCCGGTCAGCGGACCTCGAGCGCGGCATGGGCAGCGTGATCGGCGAGCCGATCCCCGACCTGCGCGTTCACGTGCTGGATGCGGCGCGCGAACCCGCGCCCGACGGCGTGGTCGGAGAGCTCTACGTCGGTGGACCCGGACTCGCCCTCGGGTACCTGAACCGGCCCGAACTCACCGCCGAGCGCTTCGTCAGCGACCCGTTCCGCCCCGGCGAGCGTCTCTACCGCACCGGCGACCTGGCGCGGCGGCGCCGCGATGGCGAACTCGAGTACATCGGCCGCATCGACCTGCAGGTGAAGATCCGCGGCTTTCGCATCGAGCTCGGCGAGATCGAGTCCGCGCTGGCTCGCCACGAGCATGTCCGCCAGGCCGCCGTGGTCGCGCGCGAGGACGATGGCGGGGGCCGCCAGCTGGTCGCCTACCTGGTCACCGACCGAGGCGCCAGCGTCACGGCTGCTCAGCTGCGCGAGCGCCTGCGCGAGTCACTGCCGGACTACATGGTGCCTGCGGCCTTCGTGTTCCTCGACACGTTGCCGCTGACCAGCAACAACAAGGTCGACGTGCGCGCCCTGCCGGCACCCGTGCCGGACACGGCCGCCGCGTCGACCTCGGCCGCCGAACCGCGCAATGTGCTCGAGTTCCAGCTGCTCGCCCTGTGGCGGCAGGTGCTTGGCAACGACCAGCTCGGCGTGCACGACAACTTCTTCGATCACGGCGGTCATTCGCTGGTTGCCGTCGAGCTGATCTCCCGCATCGAGCAGGTCTATGGCCGCAAACTGCCTCTGGCGAC
>NZ_JBFXIO010000216.1:0-8673 GCF_050175855.1 Piscinibacter sp. | reverse complement strand
TCGGCGGCTATGTCGGCCACGGTGTAGATGCGGCCGGCCGGCACGGTGGCGGCATCGAGAGCGGCGAGCACGGCGTCGATCTGGCGCTGCAGCGTCCAGGCCTCGATGGCCGCATCGATCTCGCCCACGCGCGCCACGCGGCCATCGTTGCGCGCCAGCGCCGGGTCGTCGGCGAGGTCCTCGCGGCCGATGGCGCGCATCAGCCGCTTGAAGATGCCGTCGCCGTTGCCGCCGATCAGCACGTAGGCACCGTCGCCGCAGCGGTAGGCGTTGCTCGGCGCGATGCCGGGCAGCGCCGAGCCGGCCGCACCGCGCACCGCGCCGAAGGCGTCGTACTCGGGCAGCAGGCTCTCCATCACGTTGAACACGCTCTCGTACAGCGCCACGTCGACCACCTGCCCCTGCCCGCCATTGACCTCGCGGTGGCGCAGCGCCAGCAGCACGCCGATCACGCCGTGCAGCGCGGCCAGCGTGTCGCCGATCGAGACACCGCAGCGCACCGGCACGCGCCCCGGCTCGCCGGTGAGGTGGCGCAGCCCGCCCATCGCCTCGCCGAGCACGCCGAAGCCGGGCTTGTCGCGGTACGGGCCGGTCTGTCCGTAGCCCGAGACGCGCAGCATCACCAGTTTCGGGTTGAGCGCGTGCAGCGCCTCCCAGCCCAGGCCCCAGCCCTCCATCGTGCCGGGCTTGAAGTTCTCGATCAGCACGTCGGCCTCGGCGGCCAGCGCGCGCACCGCGGCCTGGCCTTCGCGGCTGCGCAGATCCAGCGCCACCGAGCGCTTGTTGCGCGACTGCACCTCCCACCACACCGAGGTGCCCTCGCGCAGCAGCCGCCAGGTGCGCAGCGGGTCGCCGCCTTCCACCGGCTCGATCTTGATCACGTCGGCGCCGAAGTCGGCCAGCGTCTTGCCGGCGAACGGGCCGGCGATCAGCTGGCCGAGCTCGAGCACCTTCAGGCCCTGCAGTGCATCCATGTGCGGTTCTCCGTTGCGGACAGCATGGTATCGGCGGCCGCCGGCCGGCTTCACTCCGGCAGCGTCGGCAGGCGCTGCGCACCGCTGCCCTGCTGCGCGCAGGCATCGGCCGGGTTGTAGAGCGCGCAGGCGCGCAGCGACAGGCAGCCGCAGCCGATGCAGCCGTCGAGCCGGTCGCGCAGCGCCTGCAGCGCAGCGATGCGCGCCTCCAGACGCTCGCGCCAGTGCGCCGACAGGCGTGCCCAGTCGGCCTTGGTGGGCGTGCGCTGCTCGGGCAGCGCCGCCAGCGCCTCGCCGATCTCCGCCAGGCCGATGCCGAGCTGCTGCGCGGCGCGGATGAAGGCCACACGGCGCAGCTCGGCGCGCGCATAGCGACGCTGGTTGCCGGCACTGCGCTGCGAGCGGATCAGCCCGCGCGACTCGTAGTAGTGCAGCGCCGAGACGGCCACACCGGCGCGTTCCGCGAGTTCGCCCACGCTGAGCGGAAGGTTCTTCGTCGCCATCGCTTGACCTCAAGTGAACTCGAGGTTCTATTCTGCGCGCCATGACGACCGCCACGCTGGCCGCATCGGCCGAAGAACCGCTGTTCGCCCCCGGCCGCCGGGCCGCCTGCCTCGGCGCCGTGACGCTGGTCTCGCTGCTGGCCTTCGAGGCGATGGCGGTGGCCGCGGCGATGCCAGCGGTGGCGTCGGCGCTCGGCGGCGACTCGCTCTATGCGCTCGCCTTCGGCGGCATGCTGGCGGCTTCGGTGCTGGGCATGGTGGCCTCGGGCCAGCTCTGCGACCGGCGCGGGGCCCGGCCGGCTGCGGCGATCGGGCTGGCGGTATTCACCGCCGGCCTGCTGGTGGCAGGCCTGGCGGGCAGCATGGCCAGCGTCGCGGCCGGTCGCGTGCTGCAGGGCCTGGGCAGCGGCATGCTCGGCGTCGCGCTGTACGTCGGCACCGGGCAGATCGTGCCGAAGGCGCTGCACCCGCGCCTGTTCGCGCTGTTCGCCGCAGCGTGGGTGGTGCCGGGCCTCGTGGGCCCGCCGATCGCGGCGTTGCTGGTCGGCCAGTTGGGCTGGCGATCGGTGTTCCTGGGCGTCGCCCTGGTGGTGCCGGTGGCCGCGGCGCTGCTGCTGCCCGCACTGCAGCGCGCGACGGCCTCCACGACGACGTCGGCGGCGTCGCCGCGCGCACTCGCCTGGGCCTCGCTCGCCGCCATGGGCGCCTTGCTGCTCAATGCCGCGGCCAGCCTGGGCTCGATGCCCGCCACGCTGGCCGCGTTGCTGGCCGGCAGCGCCGTCGCGCTGGTCGCGGCGCGCACGCTGCTGCCGCGCGGCAGCCTGTGGGCGGGGCGCGGCCTGCCGGCCGTGATCGCCTTGCGCGGGCTGCTGGCCGCCGGCTTCGGCACGGCCGAAGCCTTCGTGCCGCTGTACCTCAACCGCGCGCACGGCTGGACGCTCGGCGAAGCCGGCCTGGCGCTGAGCACCGGCGCGGTCTGCTGGAGCGCCGGCAGCGCACTGCAGGCCCGGCTGCAGGCGGATGCGACCCGCCAGCGCGGGCTGTTCGCCGGCCTGGCGCTGGTGGCCGCGGGCATCACGATCGCCGGATTGCCGGCGCTGCTGCCGGTGCATGCCGGCGTCCTGGTCGGCGGCTGGGCGATCGCGGGATTCGGCATCGGTCTGTCGTTCCCGATGCTGTCGGTGCTGACCTTGCAGCTGTCTGCCTCTCACGAACAGGGCCGCAACGCCTCGGCGCTGCAGCTGGCCGACGCGCTGTGCAGCAGCGCCGCGCTGGCGCTGGCCGGCGCGCTGTTCGCACACGGCGGCGGATTCCTCGCCGTGATGCTGCTCGCCGCCGCGCTGCCGGCGCTGGCCGCCCTGCTCGCGCGGCGGCCGTTTGCTGCGTGACCGCGACTAGGCGCGGTGCCGCGCCGTGACCTCGATCTCGATGCGCATGCGCTCGTCGAGCAGGTCGGCGCAGATCATGGTCGCGGCTGGCCGCACCGGGCCCATGAAGCGCGCGAGCACCGGCATCGCCGCGTGGAAGTCCTCGCGCGCGGGCACGATGTAGTGCACGCGCACCACATCGGCCAGCGAGGCGCCGGCCTCGGCCAGTGCTCGCTCGATGTTGCGGAAGCACTGCTCGGCCTGCGCCGCCGCACCCTCGGGGATGCTCATCGTGGCGTAGTCGAACCCGGTGGTGCCGGAGACGAAGATCCACTCGCCGTCGACGACGGCGCGGCTGTAGCCGATCTCTGCCTCGTAGGGTGAGCCGGAGCTGATGAGGCGGCGGGTCATTCGTGTTCTCCCGTGGGGTCGGTCAGGGGGCCGGCTCGAGGGCTGGCTCGGGTGCCGGCTGCAACAGGGCACCCGTCAGGCGCAAACCGATCTGCGCGCCCTGGCCCGGCTGCGCCGTGGCCCAGATGCGCCCGCCCATCGCCTCGACGGCGCGGCGCGCAATGCTCAGGCCCAGGCCGTGGCCGAGCTGCTGCGTGCCGGGGGCGCGGAAGAAGGGTTCGAACAGTCGGGGCGCAAGCTCGGCCGGGAAGCCGCAGCCATTGTCGCGCACATGCACGACCACGTCGCCGCCTTCCACCGCGGCATCGACCTCCACGCGTGGCTCGTCGGCTCCGCTGGAGAACTTCACCGCGTTGCCGATCAGGTTGACCAGCGCGGTGCGCAGCAGTACCGGATCGGCCTGCAGCCACGCCGGCATGGCGCCGCAGCGCAGCGAGGCGTTGCGCGCCTCGGGATGCGCGAGGCGCACCTCGTCGAAGGAGGAGGCCACGACCTCACCCAGGTTCACCGGCACGCGCTGCGCCTGCGTCTCGCCCACGCGGGCGAGCTCGAGCATCGCGTTGACCATCTTCACCGACGCATCGCACTGGCTGGCGATCAGCGGCAGCGCGCGGGTGGCCAGCGTGGCGTCGCCGCGCGCCATCGCGTCGGCCGCGGTCTGCGCCAGCTGCGACATGCCGCCCAGCGGGCCGCGCAGGTCGTGCGAGACGCCGCGCGCAAACGACTCGAGCCCACCGATCAGCTCGTGCAGGTGCGCCGTGCGCTCGCCCACGCGGGTCTCGAGTCGCTGGTTGGCATCGCGCAGCTGCAGCTCGGCGGCGTGGCGGCGCGCGACCTCCGCCTCGAGCGCGCGATGCCGGCGCAGCAGGCTGACCGTGAGCACCAGCAGGCCGAAGACGATCACCGCCACGCCGGTGTAGTACTTCAGCTGGTCGGCCGGCACGCCCGCGACGCCGAGCACGAACGGCAGCAGCGGCAGCGTCAGCAGGGCCAGGCCGAGCAGCGCATGGGCATTGCCGGGCTCGCTGCGGGCGCGGTCGAAGGCCAGCACCGCCGCGCCGAGGTAGGGCAGCAGGCCGGCCACGTGGAAGGCACGGTGCGTGAGGCCGCCGCCGATCGCCATCCAGGCGAGGCAGGCCACCGCCGGCACACTGCACGCCACGACGACGTGGCGCAGTGCGCCCGTTGGCCAGCCGAGGTACAGCACGACGCCGCCGGTGCGCAGCAGGATGGCCACGCCGACGGTGATGGCCGACAGCCGCTCGGGCAGGGTATCGATGCCTTCGCCGGTGTTCGGCGCCAGGTCGCTGAAGAGGTACCAGCCGGCCGCCACGGCGAATCCGATCGCCAGCAGCCAGGTGCCGGGTTCGCGCGAGCGCAGCCACACGGCGGCGAACATCACCGCAAGCACGGCCATGACCAGCGACTGGACGACGATGACGTTCAATGCACGACGACCCCAGGGGCACCCCGCGCGGATCGTAGCGGCCACCGCACCGGGTGCGCGTGAGCCAGCGCATCGCCACGGCCCGGCGGCTGGAATGCTTCACGGCTGCGCCTTGTGCGTGGCCGTTGCAGTCCGCCCGAAAACCTAGGGTTGCACCGGAACCTGCAGCCCGGCAGCGCGCAGGGCGGGGGTGGCGGCTTCGATCGGCGCCAACAGCCGGGCCCAGGCACGCGCCCCCGGATCACGGCGGAACACCCCGAAGTGGCCGAGCCGGCGACGGCCCACTTCGGCCGGGGCCAGCTGGTGTCGTTGCACGGCCGCGTTGCGGAACTGCACGGCCAGCGCATCGATCGCCCGCGGCGGCGCGTAGGTGAGATCGTCGTCGACGCCCCACAGGTGGACCGGCGCGAGCACGGCCGACGCGCTGCGGTGCGGCGCCATGGCCGGGTCGGCGTAGGCCCAGCCGCGGCGCAGGCCCCAGTGGCCCCATTGCCGCGCCACGCCCGCCGGCAGCGCCTGCGCCCCCGGGCCCAGCGCCCAGCCCGGAAGGTGGCCGAAGCCGGCCACCACCGCGGGCACCCAGGCGCGGAAGAAGACCTGGGCCACCGCGCCGTGCACGCCCGGGTACAGGCGCGGCTCGCCGAGTTGCGAGCCCACGCCGAGGATCGCGTCGGCACGCTCGACGCCGCGTGCGAAGGCGATGCAGTTGCCGCCGAAGCTGTGGCCCACCAGCAGCAGTGGCAGACCGCGGCCCGCGCGCCTGGCCTCGGCGGCGGCCAGCGCGGCGCTCATGTCGAGCACGGCCCAGTCGCGCATCGTGGCGCGCTCGCGGCGCAGCGAACCCTCCCGCGAGCCGCCGATGCCGCGGTAGTCGTAGGTCAGCACCGCATAGCCGCGCGAGGCCAGCCACTGCGCGAAGGCGCCGTAGAAGCCGCGCGGCACGCCGGTGGCCGAGCTCACCAGCGCCACCGCGCGCGCCGCACCCTGCGGCGGCTCGAACCACGAGGCGGCGAGGCGGCGGCCGTCGTCGGCGATCAGCGCATGGGCTTCGGCGCGCGGTGCGAAGGCTGCCGCGGCGGCACTTCCCGCGGCGCTGTGAAAGGTGGTGCTGGTCATGCGGCGCACTCTAGGTTGGCGCGTTTTCGTTGACTAGAATGAATTGAATTGACTCATTGGTGAGCATCGATTGACAAACAAGCGAGCAGATGCCGCACGCCGCTCGTCGCTGGGCCGCACCGGCCCGGCCCTGCCGGACGCCGGCGCCCTGGAGTTCTTCGCGCGCGTGGCGGCCGCCGAGAGCTTTGCCGCAGCGGCACGTGAACTCGGCCAGACACGCGCCGCCGTGAGCCGGCGTGTCGCACAGATCGAAGCGCAGCTCGGCACGCCGCTGTTCGCCCGGCACACCCGCGCGGTCGGCCTCACCGAAGCTGGCCGTCGCCTGCTCGCGCGCGCGCGCTTCGTGCTCGAGGCGGCCGAGGCGGCGCGGCGCACGCTGCGCACGCGCGCCAGCGGCCTGACGGGCACGCTGCGCGTGACCACCGTGCCGGTATTCGGCCAGACCGTACTCGGGCCTCTGCTGGCCGCTTTCCAGGCGCACCATCCCGATTTGCAGGTGGAATTGCGCTTCACCGCGCGGCGTGTCGACCTGCTGCGCGAGGACATCGATCTGGCCTTCCGCATCACCGAACGCCCGCCGGAGGACTGCATCGCCCAGCCGGTGTTGCGCTTCGCCGTCGGCGCCTATGCCGCGCCGGGCTTCAAGCCGAAGCTGCGCCATCCGCAGGACCTCGCCCGCGCGCGCTGCCTGGTCTTCGGCGCGGCGGCCGAAGCGCAGACGCTGCGCTGGCACCACGAGCCGAGCGGTGAGCACGCCGCGGTGGAACTGCGGCCGTGCATGTCGGCCGATGACCTGGGCACACTGCAGGCCGCAGCGCGCGCCGGCGGCGGCGTCGTCTTCACGCCCGACTTCGCCGTGCGCGACGACCTGGCCCGCGGCACGCTGGTGAACGCGCTGCCCGGCTGGCGGCTGCCCATCCCCGAGGGCGACACCGTGCAGGCACTGACCCTGCCCCTGGCCGTCGCGCCCGAAGCGGCGCGCGCCCTGGTGCGCTTCGTGGCCGACTCGCTGCGCCACTGAACGAGCAAGGAGACACGCCTTGGACCCGAAGGAAGCCGAGCGCTCTGGCGACGACCCGACCGCGCTCGGCGCGCTGTCGCTCTCGCGCGCCATCCGTGCCCGCGAGCTGTCGTGTCGCGAGGTGATGCAGGCCTACCTCGAGCGCATCCACCGCCTCAATCCTCGCTTCAACGCGATCGTCAACCTCGCGCCGGACGAGCTGCTGCTGCGCCAGGCCGACGAGCGCGACGCCGAGCTGGCGCGCGGACAGTGGCGCGGCTGGATGCACGGCCTGCCGCAGGCGATCAAGGACACCGGCCAGGCGGCGGGCTTCCCCACCACCTGGGGCTGCGAGCTGCTGGCCGGGATGACCGCGCGCGAGGACAGCCTCTACGTGACGCGCATGAAGGCGGCCGGCTGCATCGTGATCGGCAAGACCAACATGCCCGAGTTCGGCCTCGGATCGCACACCTACAACTCACTGTTCGGCACCACCGGCAACGCCTGGGATCCCTCGCGCAGCGCCGGCGGCAGCAGTGGCGGTGCGGCGGTGGCGCTGGCGCAGCGGCTGCTGCCGGTGGCCGACGGCTCCGACTTCATGGGCTCGCTGCGCAACCCGGCCGGCTGGAACCACCTGTTCGGACTGCGCCCCAGCCCGGGCCGCGTGCCGGGCTGGCCGCGGCCCGAGCTGTACGTGTCGCAGCTCGGCACCGACGGGCCGATGGCACGCCACGCCGCGGATCTCGCTGCGCTGCTGCGCACGCAGTCCGGCCCCGACCCGCGCGTTCCGCTGTGCCTGTCCGACACGCTTTCGGAAGACGACGAACCGTCCTCGCTGTCCGGGCTGCGCATCGGCTGGCTGGGTGACCTCGGGGGCCACCTCGCCGTCGAGGCCGGCATCCTCGACGTCTGCGAAGGCGCACTGCGCCGCATGGCGGCGGCCGGCGCCCGGGTCGAGCCGCTGTCGCCCGGCTTCTCGCCCGCGACCGTGTGGGACGCCTGGCTGGTATGGCGCCGGGCCCTGGTGGCGCCGGGCGTGGCCGCGGTGCTGGCCCTGCCCGGCGCGCGCGAGCGCATCAAGCCCGAGGCGCTGTGGGAGCACGACAGCGCACAGGGCCTGAGCTTCGCGGAGTTCATGCGTGCCAGCGCGGCGCGCGGCCAGTTCCACGGCCAGATGCTGCGCCACTTCGAGCGCTTCGACCTGCTGGCGCTGCCGGTGGCCCAGGTGTGGCCGTTCGATGCGTCGCAGGACTGGCCGCGCGAGATCGCCGGGCGCACGATGGACACCTACCACCGCTGGATGGAGGCGACGCTCTACGCCACCTTCGCCGGCGCGCCAGCACTGAGCCTGCCGGCCGGCTTCGACACCACCGGCCGCCTGCCAATGGGCCTGCAGCTGATCGCCGCGCCGCGCGCCGATGCGCTGCTGCTGCGGGTGGCCGCGGCCTGGGAGGCCCTGGTGCCTGATCTGCTCGCGCGCCGACCGCCGGAACCCGCCCCCTGAGCGGGGCCACGCGAAGCCCGGCACACTGGGCACATGCTCCGCTTCGGATTCGATCACTCCTACGCCCGCGACCTGCCGGGCGCTTACGTCGCGTGGAAGCCTGCCGCGGTGCCCGCGCCGCAGCTGCTCTTCCTCAACGAGCCGCTCGCCCACGAGCTGGGGCTGGACCCGGCGGCTCTGCGCGCGGCGGATCCCGGCGCGCTGTTTGCCGGCAACCTGTTGCCTGAAGACGCCCAGCCGATCGCCCAGGCCTACGCCGGCCACCAGTTCGGCGGCTTCTCGCCGCAGCTCGGCGACGGCCGCGCCCTGCTGCTGGGTGAGCTGATCGACCGCCACGGGCAGCGGCGCGAC